>CP129478.1:690921-1036382 GCA_030583845.1 Candidatus Dojkabacteria bacterium | reverse complement strand
GTTGGGATTGGATTAGATGGATAAATGGTACGAAAAAGGCTGAAACAAGGCAGAAGCGCATTGATAGTCTGGCGTCTAGATTTAGGGCTGGTAAGAGGAGGCCTTGCTGCTTCAATCGCTCTGAGTGTACTTTGAGATTTGCGTAGCCGTGTATTACCTATATATCCTCCGATGCGCCAACAACTCCCTCTACACAGGGATCACCAATAATCTCAAGGCCCGTATGGAGGCGCACAGAGCGGGAACAGGCTCAAAATATGTGAGGGCTCACCTACCCTTTCAGGTCGTTTATACCGAGGAGTTTGCAAATAGATCTGACGCGCAGAAACGAGAAGCATTTGTTAAAAAGATGTCAAAAGCTGATAAAGAGCTGCTATGCAAAACATCGTAGCCACTACTCTTTGCGGCCAATTTCGCCTAAGTGAGTCATCTTGAAGTCACTCCTATATTTGAGTCCATATCCGAGAGCTCTATCAATGCTTGAGTGAGCAAAGATGATAATTCCTATAAGTAAAAGCGGCTCGAATTGCCCTACTACACCAGCTAAGAAAAGCAAGATCGCTAAACCCTTATGATGCAAGGTATTATAGGTCATTGCCCCAACCTTCGGATTTATCAGATATCCAAGCATACCTATATCTGGCAGCAGTATAAGTAGGAAAAACAGGATAGCCGAGCCACCATAATAGAAAAATCCTATAACACTCAGCGCAAACATCGCTATCTCTTCGAGTCTCAATGCATTTTGGATAGTCAAAATTCTCATTGATCTATACTACCACACTTACATGTATGGGTACTGCACTACAGGTTAGCTCCGCTACTACTTTTCGCTACCAAATTTTGAGATACTAAAAGTAGAGTTATATAAGTTTGGGTACAGCATATATAATTTTTTAGACATATCAGAATGGCAATTCGCCGTTGTTTCAGGAGGGTAAAGAGTGGTGTGTTGACGATCGCAATAGCGCTCTTAATCTTGGCGGTCCCAAGTAGCGCTTGGGCGATGGTTCCATTTGCGCTCAATTCTTCAGGGACTTCACATATTATCTGGGCGCAGAGAGGTGCTAGCTGGGATAATCGATTGGGCAATTATGGTGGTGTTACGGGTAACTGGCAGGTAGTGACAGGCAGTCCTTACCATTATGGTGGTGACTACTATGCAGATGATTGGAACTGGAGATCCTATAATGAGGATTGCTATAAGCATGTAGTGGTTCCTATCTCAGGTACAATTATCTTTAAAGGCGTTGCGAACCCTGATCCAGGTTATGGATATCAGGTAGTTATTCAGTCCAATCAAAACAGCAACTTCGCATGGAGGGGCGCTCATCTGGTTTCTGGCTCGGTCTCTCCTCCAGTGGGTACAACAGTGCAAGCGGGACAATTTCTAGGTCTTGTTGGTAATACAGGAACGCAGTACTGTCACTTGCATTCAGTGCTGTATAAGAATATCTATTCATACTTAAATGGACAGCAAGGTAGAGTTCTATTGGGCCAAGGTAAGGCTCTTTTCAATACAGGTGGTCCAAACATCTTCGCCGCACCTTTTGAGCACGATGGCTCACACTGCAATACCTTTAGCGCATCTCAACTAAATCTCTTTGAGAACGCAAACTGCAATGGACCAAGGCAGCAGTATGTCAATCCAGGGCTATACAACCTAACAACATTTAATGACCTTACACGTTCTATGTATGTGCCCCCTTTCAAATCAGCGCGAATATATCAGCATGCTAACGGTGGAGGCTCGACACGGTGTATTACCGGCTCTATGTGGGATCTCGGTATCGATACCTATTCTAATGGTGTGCCGATAGTTCAGAATGGTCTTTCAACCATCTCGTCTGTTCGATACTACCATAACAGTACAAACTGCACGTTGTAGCATAGTTTATTCAGATGGGGGGCTTAGGCTCTCCATCTGTTGGCAGGTTTGTGGAATTGAATAGTGGTTGCTACAATGGTTAATAAGATAATATTTCATCATTCACATTATGGACGAGGCAGCAGTAAAAGCCCTTATCGCAGAGGTTAAGTCAATCCCAGGTATAAACTCAGAGACGCTCCAAAAGGCTGAGCAGATGGTATTTAAGCTGCCAAAAGCGCCTATTAAAGTGCCTAGTGGGTCTGCCGATAGCGCGCCTGTCACTGATGTTTTTTCTAACTCTGAGCTACGAGATGCTTTGGTCGATTTTGTAAATGGCTCGAAAGCGGCGTGGGAGAAGGGTGAGGATTACGGCTTGATAGGAACTGTTGTAGGAAGGCTTGAGAATTTTGAGGGGTTTGATGCTGCGAAGATGGTTCCTTGGTATAAGTAGCCAAAGAAAGTTATCGATAAGGCCACTACTATTGACGGTTTATTGGTAGACATGACTAGCTCCAAAGAGCAATATCACCATCTGTAATGCATTGGAGTTGACCGTGTTGCACTACATAAGAGGCACTCAACTTGGGTTTATCGTTTCTTTCGCCGAAAGCGTATTCTTGCCCAGGTACTACAACATATAAAAGTGTTCTTGTTCAGGCAGCCAATACACATCCCCTGCGCCATGGGCTTCAACTATCCTAATTGCTGATTGGAAGCAGTTTTGTGGGTCATCTGGAAATGAACGACCTTCGTTGTTATACGGATCGAACGCGTACATAACGTCTTTAGGTTTGTAAGTACAATGTAAATGCCTGGGATTATACCACTATGGGCTTTGAATTTGTATCTTGAGAATCTCGTTAGCCTAATAAAGCTCAATAAACGAGACATTTGTTATCACCCAGGCCTCTCCATCCTGCTTCAGATAGAGCTTAACACTTACTCCATCATCGTTTCTAAATGAATAATCAGCCGTTGTACCAGACAGATCTGCCTGGATCATTACCGAGTGCTGTTTAGTAAAGATGGCAGAAAAGGAATCTATCTTCAGCTCGTCACAATTTTCATAGCTACCAAAGGCCTTTTCGGCTACAGCTTCAGCGTCGTTTTCTAATTTGAACTCAGGCGAAAAGTAGCTTGTCACATTACCATTTTTGGAATCCTCACATAGTGGTACCACCACTGTAGAATTGATATCTCTTGCTCCTTCACCAACCGCTTGCATAATTACGTAGAAAGCTATTCCACATGTTGCGCAGCTTGCGAGCATAACGATTAGGAGGATAGCAACAATTAGAAGTGGCTTTTTCTTGCTCTTGCTTGGTGTAGTCGTTGTATTGTTTGTTGTAGTTGTCTCGGTTGAGTTTTCCATTGAGCTAGGATTGAGATTATATACTGGAGATTATAGGGGCAAGTATGTGGCTTGTCTATCGCATAATGGCAGGAGAATACTCTTGATGCCTAACGAATTGTATCTACCTAGATACAAACTTGCTTTCTGAGAGTGCATACCTTAGCTCAAACTCAGTTGATTTACTAATACCTATCCTTCGAGAGATCTCTACAGCAAATTTACCACTACTATTTGCGTCACATATCCTTAATGGTGAATCATTTCTTGTAAGATCAATGCCATCCAGGCTCTTATCAATGCCGAATGCCATGCATAGCTTACCTGGCCCTGTAGTCAGATCCATGAGCCCTTGCTTATTTCTCAGCTTCTTCATAGCCTCAATCCCTTGGATTGGCTCTAGCGCCCTGATAAGCACACTTCCCCCAGCATTTTGTGTCTGGCATACAGCGTCAAGGCAGTAATATGTGTGGATTCGATGGACATAGGCGTGTCCTCCGTCCAGAAAAAGCGATGAATTGGCAGCTGTTTTGCCTCTTGATGCGTGAGCTGCGTCATCATCTTCTGCTAGGTATGCCTCTGTCTCGACGATTCTGCCTATTAGTAGTTGGCCGCCTAGTTCTCTCACTAGTAGCTTGCCTAGTAGATCGGGTGCTACCTGCTCTGGCGGTCGTCTGAAGAATGTGCGGCTAAGGGTTTTCATCTGACTATTATAGTCTATTTTGTTGTGAATCTCGTGAGTTCCAACCATATATTGAAGTGGAGCTACCCATAAGCGGACTTATTGGTAGCTCCAGGACAAGCCTATCCCAGCTGGGAGATTGGCCATGGCAACATTAGTGCCGAACTTATCAGCGTAATGATGCCCGCGGCTATCCCCCATCTCGAGGATCTCTGCTTCTCGCCTTGCTGTGCCAATATTTTAGCCCTTTGGCTAATTGGCCCAACAGTGGAGAGAATCAGAAGACCACCGATGAAGAGATTCGCTTGCCATATCTGCTCGCTTCCGTTGGTCAGCCATAAAAATATCAGGCTGACTGTCCCGGCGACGGAAACAAGCAACCAGCGCCTGTTTCTAGTCCCCAAGAAGGCGCCTAAAGTCACTAACGCTGCAGAAGCGAACAACAGGTATGTGTTTGACATACCTCACCTCCGTGTGGTCTTAGGCTTCTCTATGTTTCCATAGAGTGGATGGTTCTGAGGGCATTTGCCACTCATCTGTCTGCTTTTTAAACAGCACTCCATCAACCACATCATTATAAAATCGCTTTAGAAGAGGATTCTTTACGGTAACAGCCCTGACTCATGCAGAAGTGCGACTTTTTCTTCCAATGCAGCCAAGGTTTTTGTGTATGCCCACTGGTTACGGCTGTAGAGGCTTAGCAATGTGTCTCTAGGCGAGAAGAAAACCTCTATTGGCTCTTCTGCCATGCTATATAAGCCAGTTTCAGTAGGTATCTGGTAGTAAAATCTGCCCAAGTCGTCCTCTCTAATCAAAGTATCGGCATTCAGCTCTGGGAAGTGGCTGGCAGCTGTAACAAACTGCAGTCCAATTCTTCTACTACTGTTGTGTCTAATTGAATAGGTTAATGGATACAGTTCTGTTGTGAGTTGGAGCCTTGTTTCCTCTAGAAATTCGCGCCTTGCTGTATCCGCTGGCGATCTATCTGTTAATTCTACGTGTTCTGAAGGTATATCCCATCTATTTCCCTCTTCGTTGACAAACAAGACAGAAAGCCCACCTGAAAGATTGTGTGTAACAACAAGTACTCCAGCAGAAGTTATAGTACAGATCTCGAACGGTTCACCATACGGGTCGGTCAAGCATGCTTCAAAACCCTCGCTCGGCATATTTCCCCACGGAAAGGCTTGGTGGCGGAGTTGGTATTCTGCTCTTTGTTGAAGTGCTTTAGCGATAATAGATTCATACATGGGCGGTTATACCATATTTAGCGGCAGGATAGATTCCTAATTGTGTTAAAATACCAATAATATGGCTACAGTCGAGGATTATTACGGGAAAAAAGAGTCAAGAATCGGATATCGACTATTCCTAAGAGATGCACAGCATTTCGGTCTTTATCCGCTTGTCGGTGATTCCAACATCTCTGAATGGGAGGCACAGAAGCGACACCACGATAGAATCTTCGCGCAGCTCGATCTAGAAGCCGGTCACAAAGTACTCGATATAGGGTGCGGTAGAGGGATTGTTGCGAAAGACCTATCGCAAAGGTATGGCTTAGACATAACTGGTATCGATCTTACCCCTTATATCGTAGAAGAAGCAAAGAAAAACAATTCAATGCTCGATAACCCTCCGACATTTATCAACGGATCGTATCAGGAGCTTCCATTTGAGCATGATAGCTTTGATGGATTATATGCTGTAGAGACACTATCTCATGCTACTGACTTGGCTAAGGCGGTTGAAGAGGCTTTCAGGGTCGTCAAGCCTGGTCGGAAGTCAGTTTTCTTCGAATATAAGATTGATGAAGATGTAGAACTAACCGAGTATGAAAAGCGAATGTACGATCTGGTTAACGAGGGGTCATCAATGGCTAGTCTAGACAAATTTACAGGAAATACTTTTAAGGAGCTGTTGGAAAAAACAGGCTTTAGAGATGTTAAAGTCACGGACGTAAGTCTTGAGGCTGAGAAATCATTCAGGAGGTTGTACAGGTTTGCCAGATTCCCATATTTCTTTATTAGGCTGTTTGGTCTACAAAAGACCTTCATAAATGCGACTGCTGCGGTAGAATATTACAAGTTGGCTAGGAAAGGGTATCTGCGATACTGCATATATGAGGGTGTGGTCGCGTAACTGTGAGAGGTTCACATTAATATCCCCACTTTATCAATAAACCTAATCTTAATCTTCTCACGCATATACTTCAGAAATGCATAGGGCTTTCGCCTACTCAGATACTGCACGTCACCCTACCCTCCAAGCACTAACCTTGCTTGATCCATGAGTGACTTTGGCAGCTGGCTATTATCAATAAGATCTCTCGGTGGCAGTATCTGAAAGAATTTCACACACCTTATCTGGTTGTCGCTGGTTCGAAGTACAAAATATAGAGCAGAATCATCAATCATCTCCTGTATACGCGGGGCAGCTATTGTGTAACCTCTATATAACCATAGAGTATCTTGGATCGTGTTATCATACTGTAGAGAATCGAGCCCATCGCCTACAGTGGTGTCACTTAATGTGCCGACTGAAAGCATTTCCGCACCTGGATACTGTTGTTTAACAATTTCAACTGATGTACTAATCATATTAATTATCTCGTGGGTTTGAGCTGCGGCGCCCATCTTTATAATGAAATTTGCGGAAGTCGCTGATGGGTGAAAAACGGTAGCATCGTTCCGATTTACAAATGTAAGTTCGCTTTTGAATCTCGTGTCTTCTTGGGTAAATGGTATGCCATTAATTATCACCACTAGTTGACCGTCTACGATCTTGATGCTGTCAGCGTACTTAATGATATCTGGTCTGTATTTTGTCTCACTCATGTACACTCCAGGCACTGGCACAGTTTCTACACGTGGGTATGGATCAAAGACTTTGTAGGCTCTATACTTCTGCTCAAGTAACGAATAGTCAGCAGGAGAAGGGAGATCTGGCATTGCGGTTGACGAGTTGCCTATAGCTGTTGGCTCGGGTGGTGTGGGCAAGGGTGAGCAACCAGCAAGTGCAGCTGCCGTCAACATTGTGGCAAAAACCGCGCCTAGTCTAAGGAAGTCTCTTCTCGACAGTTTGTTGGTCGTTGACATAGGTGGTTGGTAATCTACCGTTGAGGGCGTATTCGTATTATTAATGTGTGAGCGCTCGCGAGCGGCTATTATCAACGGATACAATTGGGTTATCATCAATGGCGGCATAACTATCGAGCTGCTTGATCCAGAAAAGTCGGATAATAAGCTCTCTTGAACGAGCATTAGTTTATTTTCAACCGCAATAGGGTCTGTAGTGATAGTAAAATCAAGAACCTTCTCATCAGCAGTTATTATCCGCAAACCTGTAGCATTTACACCTAGCTCTATTCCTATGCTTGTACCATTGTGAGTAACGATGTAATGGTCAACGTTTGAATGCAACTGATACTCGGAGCTTTCTTGCAAAGGAGCGTTAATCGGTTGATTATTCTGCGTAACAAATGCTATTGCTGGTGTTTTCTCTGAGTCATTCAGCTCAACATATTTTGCAACATTAAATTCAGCAAATTCTTCCTGCTTCGCTTCTAGCCAGTACCTCCAGTGCATTCGTCCTGCTATAGATTGATACCAATAATCCTTTCCCATAAAGCCCCGCGTAGTGGTTCTAAGAGCTTCAAGCATCGCAATCGTTGTTACCTTCTTGATCTTCTCTTCACGAGTCAGACCAGTTACACCAAACATACCGAGGCGGTCGGAGGGGTTTTTCATGAGTGACTCTGCAGCTGTTGCGAAAAACTCTGCATAATCTTTAGTGCTGTATATATTTTCCATATGCACAGGTAGCCCATCGCGATTCTGTTGGGGCCAACGATCTTCACTCCATTCGGTAAACTTAGCGTCACTGAAAATTGAGCCGTACGATGCGTCGACAAGATGCATCAATTCGTGGTAAAAAACGCCTCTTTGTTCAGGTTTAAAGTAAGTTATAGTCCCTTGCCGTTGGTCTGCTTGGGCAGCGATACCCTGCCCTGTCTTTTGATCGATTTGATCGACTGACTGATAATTTATTATAGTAATAACATCAAATGGTTTGCCGCTACCCACGGTCATAGCATTTGGAGAGATATTTGGTGGGAATTTCAATGCCTCTTCTTGAATCATCCTAGAGCGCTCTTGGGACATCGGCTCTCCTTCAATAGCTAGAGAATACGCATTCTTGAAGGCTGTTTGCTGTTGCTCGTTTTCTACCTGTGCCATGCCATCTTGTGCGCTGGAATATTCGTGGCTATAAGTTCTCGGGGTAAATAGCTGTCTCCGACTAAGTGTGCTCATCTGTTTTGATTAGGTTCTAGTAGGGATGATTTTTATTTCTTTATACTACCACAATTCACGCAAGTATTACTTCTACTACAAACGCAATAACGGCCGTGGGTATAAGGTTTCATTATTCAATTAAACCCGTAACTTCGGCTCTGTAAAATTCTAAGGTCTCAGAACTCCAGCAAACACCTGCCACGCGAGTAGCGACTTAGCTACCAAACTCAGAATCATATAAACACGCTCGCCGTATAGATAATCCCTCCATGGCCCTATCTTCTTGTACTGCAAGAACATATTCACCGCAAAGCAATTGAAGAAAATAAATATCGAGACATAGATCCAGTACACAAAGTCAGGAATATTGCCACCGCCATACTTGTTAGCGCCAAAGACATACACCCCAAACACTATCCAGGGCACAATCCCCGCTATACAGCCCAGCCAGTATGTATACCAGTCGGTCTTCTCCTTCCCTTTGTTGATCAGCTCCATTGCAAGTCCAAGCAGGTTCATTAAAGCTACAAGGGTGAAGATCATTATTAGGCTGGAAATATCGTAGATTCCGGTCAGGAAGCTTATTGCCAGCATCATCACGCTTGCGCTTAATGAGTACTCTATCCATCTTGCTTTGTTTATCCCTACCTTTAAGTCTGATTCATATCTCTTGCGATATACAGTTGCAATACTCAGATGTGCTAATGAGCAGATCAAGAAAAATATAACAACAAACCATGCCAGATTCACTGTAAATAGCTCGGTAGTTGCAGGTGCTAAAGCGCTTGTAGCTGGATCAAATTTTAAGTAATTGGTCGTAATCGGGACGACTCCTTGGTCAGCACTCGATAGAAAGAGCACAGCTAATGCTTGTGCGAAATGAAGTGCTGATAGTGCGAGATTTGATCTGTTAAGTCCTTTCATGGTTTTGTCGTTCATTGAGTGGGGAAGGCAATTAATTTAGATATCTGCTACTAATAGTATCAGAATCATAGGTGCAATAAAATGGAGGTCGTTTATAAATAGCTTTTCTGCTTTATGACTGGAACAACCCTAATGTAAGTAATTTTCATATCCCTCCTTAAGCACCCTCTCTAAACTTATTTATAGTATGACAAATATTCGTTAATTTCATCGATACAGTCATCTTTATTTATATTAGTCATATTCGAAGAAAGTAACGCTTCGAAATTCTCTAAAATACTATTTAGTGACCATTGCTGTCCGTAGTAGTCTAATAAGTCGGGGTAATGTTTACTTTTAGTTTCTGTAATATATTTCTTTATTGAAAAATGTTTATTTGATGAAAGAAAGTTAAGGTCTCTTTCGGAAGGAGTAAACATTGCACCGTCCCAATCAATTAACTTCATCCCTTTTGTTGTTTTAATTATATTCAAACCCGTAATATCACCGTGAGTCAGAACAAATCTCAAATTCTTTTTCTTATACATCGCTCCTAATAAGGTGTGTTGATTTATAATTTTACGAATTAGTGTTTCGTTCATAATCAACAATTCGTTTGTTTGTTTGTCATAATTTTGATTGTTGCCTACTACAGACACTAATAGATTAAGCCTATCAATAAAGTTATTCTCAAATGTTTCTTTAGGTAAATTAAGATTAATAATGTGAGTTGAATTGTGAATTTTAATCATTATGTCGAAAATCCTTTCATAGAGGGTTTTATCCCAATCATGATTACCTAAGCTAATATTTGTGCCATTAATAAATGGAAACAGGTAGAGTTTACCTTCCAATACTGAGCATGAGGTTTTACCTCTTATTTGAATTGGAGGAACTACAAATTCAAAATTGCTTAATTTTAGTAATAGCTCGTTTACTATATCAATACTTGCAATGATTTCTTTCTTGGCACAGTACTTGGCGAAAAACGTCTGACTATTCTTACCTTTAATTTTGTAGGAATAACTTTCTTCACCAATTGGGATAAAGCTCACAGTATCGACAACTATTTGGTAATTTGTTTCGATACTCCTGACAATATTATCTCGTATAGTAGCGTTGTCATATTTCATAGCGATTAGTTTACAAATATTATAGATAAGCAATAACAATAGTTGGCTGCTGGCCGTTAAAACTAATAGTGCGGCTTTCTATTCTATGCTTAGGGAAATGAGATTTTATAAACTTTATTAGGAGGTCAGGTTTCTTGACAATAAAGCAAAGTACAGCGTCATCGGTTAATATTCTTTTATACTCTCTTACTGATTTTTCATAAAGTTCAGTCATACTTGCAACCTCAAGTTGTTCACCCCATGGTGGATTTGAAATAGCTAGGTTAAACTGCGCCTCATCCCAATCTGTGGAAAAGGCAGATTCTATCTTAAGAGTAAAGTCTTTAGCTCCAACAGCTTTCAAATTCTCCCCTGCCATCTTCACAGCTTCCGGGCTCACATCACCACCCGAGACCTCTGCACCTTGTAGAAATGACTCACATAGTATCGTGCCACTACCGCAAAAATTATCAACTAATTGTACTTTATCTTTATCTTTTATTTTTGAGCAAGCCATTTTATAAAGCGATGCTGATATGGTCGGTTTTAATGAACCTAAATAATTATGTGTAACGTATTCTCGATCATGCAAAGGTTTTGCAAACAAGCGTATAGCCAAGACTACCCTCTGTTGCCCTATGCTTATTCGCACGTCAAAATTCTCATGCTCTTTCTCTGTGAACTGCATATCTAGCTCAGAGCTTAGTTGACTGGCTAATTGCGCTTTCAGTTCATATGTATCTGCAGTGGATTTGTATTTGCTTATCGTTATTGAGAAGTTACTTGATAGCTCTCTTAGCTGCTCAATTACTTGAATATATTGTTTGATGTTTGCTTTGCTGACGTGCTCTATAATATCTTCTATCACCGTATTCTTACCTACCTCAAAGGAATCAAAGAGTAATGCTAAATCATCAACAGTTTTTAAATTGCACAAATCATGTAAGTCACCTGCGAAAGAACCAACAATTTATTTCGTATCAACCTTTTCTATCTCTACGCCAAATTGCATCAGTTCGTTTTCTGCAATATCTTCCAATCCTTTAACTACAAAAAATATAATCTTCATAAATACTTTAGTTTATCTCGTTAAAATAAATTGCGACATTCCATATTTTCAGAATCACTTACGACTCCCTCTATGTATTTCAGTAGTATATCTGTGTCATAACGTAAACTGTGATTCTCAAGTGTTATTCTAATATAGTTTTTTACCTTACACGGAAAAATAGCTATAAGTGATATCCTAGAGTAGATCTGTGTTAGTTAAGCATTCCCTAGCCAGCTGGTGTCAGAGATGCCGGCTAGGCAACAAATGCTACCCTACTCCTTCACCACCTTCCCAATAGGCAATGATTTGCTAACCACTACCCCGTCTAGTACCTCCGCTTTTACTTCCTCTCGGGTACGACCATCATAGGCTACATCTACCGCATATGATGGGAACTTCGCTAAAAGCGGTTTGATGTATGTATCACCAAACCAGCCTCCTACTGTTCCCTCTGCATAATATGTAAATTGAAGTCCAAAATTTTTGTCTGAGACTGAACGAACGATTAGCTCGTAGAAGTTTTCGTCTTTAGCCCACTCCTGGGCGACTGTGATGAGATCTCTGAAACCTGCGACTTTGTAGTCGAATTTGATGACTCCGCATACAAAATGCGAAGAGTATCTATTTTGTTCTGACATTTCTGACTTTGCTAAATTTAAACTGACTTAATCTGACACCAGGTAATTATACCACGTTATGGTGTACAATTAGCTATTCCACTATTACGAACAACACATGAATCAAATAGCTATTGTTGAATTAATAGGAATCCCAATAATATTCATCTTAGGCTCATTTTTTCACTTTCTTTATAAATATGGAGGTAAAAGGCCTTGGATGGCTATATTTAGTCCTGTTAATGAAAGTATTTGGGAACATTTGAAGATCGCTTTTTATCCAGCTTTAATTTTTGCAATCTTTCAATACATTTTATTAAACCAGTCTACGTTGAAATTTTTTAGTTCTGAAATTATCGGGATTTATGTCATGATCCTCTTTATTTTAGTTGCAGAATGGATCTATCCAAGGATTCTAGGAAAGAACGTATTAGTATTAGATTTAGCTGTATTTCTAATTGCGATAATTTTAGGTCAGCTAACCTCCTATTTCTTGTATATTAATACTAATTTTGAACTACCTATGTGGGTAATTCTTCTAGTTATTTTTGGGCAGAGCATAATTTTTGGGATATTAAGCTTCAAACCGTTAAGGCTGCCTTTGTTTAGGGATTCTGTTGATGGTAAGTATGGGATTAAGTAGGAGAAGTATGCAAGAAAGAGGTAGACTTATTCCCAGGGAGATGTAAAACGGACATTATTGTTGGGTCTCAATGGATGGGAAATGGTGTTTGTATGATGGCTAGGTTCTTGACTAGTGTGAGCCCCAAATTATACCTGCAAGTCAATTTCAACAAACTGTAAACAGTGTGGCGAATCAGGACCTTTCTCAAATAATATGGATCTCATCGCATCTGTGTCAGTTTCTAAAGCTGGTACTGTGACATTAACTCCTTGAGATCTCAATCCAGTTATATATTGGCTCACCATGTCCCTGTACATTTCGGGCCATGCTTTATAGTAGATTCCATCTGGAACAAACGACATTAATTCTGAAAACATTAATCCGTAATTTGATGAGAGGTGTGAATATGCCCAGCTATAAAATTCTTGCATGAAAATGCTCCAATCTTTATAGTCTAGGCCTCTAATCCCTTCTAAACCAAATGCACCGATTGGATTACATAGGATAATATCTGGCTGAACGGGCAAACATATCGAATCTCTAGCCACAGGATCAAATAGGTCAGCTACAAGCACTTCTGCATGTGTATTTATACCTGGATTTAATCTAATGCCGGTCCAACTGTCCGCTTTTCGCATGAATGCTTTTCCTGTGTTACCTCCCGGTCCAAAGAGATCGAGCACATTTGACGGAAGTCCATTCCGTTTTCTGTGTTCTATCAGCTCAACAATTGACACTGTCTTGAGTCTGATTGCATCTTCGATCTGTTGATATCTATTCCCGGTAGATGGCCAATCCTTTTTATTATGTGCACTTACAAAGGATGCTTTACTCATTTAATTATGCATTTCATCGCTATGTAAAAAGAAAATGGGGCAGGAATTTCGTGAATTATACATTTCAAACGAAATTTTAGGAATCTGAAACAGATAAGTATTGAACCTTATTATCTCTGATATACATCAGATACTTTTCCATGTCTGGTAGATCTGGTTCTGCTATATGAATGAACTGTAATCTAGTGTCAGTACCAACTAATATTTGCGAAATCCTATACATTGTCCAATTACAAAAGCTATCGGTAAAGTCAGCGCTTATGCCAATACTGCCAAATCCATTTTCTGGGTAATCAAGAGTATATTCATAAATGCCCCCTACATCCAACTTCTTAGCATGGTTGTATTGATTTACTGCTCTACTCTCGAAATTTGATTTGTTTGTAGGGCTTTTGGCTACGCCTATAACGATTGTAGGTTTCAACTTTATAATTTCATCCTGAAAAAGCTGAAAATCGGACGTTAGTTTATGAAACTCAAATACTGACAGCCCTAGACAGGATTTGTAAGGGAAGTTCTTAAATGTATATATTAGTGGCTCAAACATGAACTTTTTCACTTATTCTTATACCTTGTTAATCGTTATTTTTAACTATTGATTGCGATAAGCTCGTCATTTGTGATCGTTATATTCCCCTCTCTATCAACAAACCTAATAGTTCTCTTCTCACGCATATACTTCAGAAATGCATACGGCCTTCGCCTACTCAGATACAGTGTATCACTCTGATTGATGTAGCACTCCTGCTCAAATGCAGATGCAAGATATGAGTCTAATGGTGATAATTTTCGGAAGTATCTGTAATAGATTCGCTCTGCCGCGATAAAGATGAAATAGAATATGAAAAGTAACTCCAACTGCTGGCGAAAATGAATCTTCTCGTGATTTATCCATGTGGGGTTATTTGGATGGTCTGGAAAACGGAGGTAGAGGAAAGGGTAAAATGCTCCAGCTTTGACGCTTTCTGGGTTGGCAAAGCCATTTAGTCTGCCTATGAGGGTGCAGAGTGTGGGCGATTGGATTTCTATGTAGTATTTTTTTAGGTTGATTCGCATTGGGGTAGTATAAAGGCCTATGAGTGAAAAGACCACTAAACTGGCAGGCAGAAATACAACTACACAGAATAGTAAAATTGAACTTGGAGTTTGAACTATTGTTGTGAGGGTATCTGTATCCCCTAAACATCAAGTGATAGAATGTTAAAGTATAATTAAAAGATTAAGTTTATGAAACACTCAAAATTACTAGAAAGACTCATAAATTTTCGGGATGCAAGAGATTGGAAACAGTTCCATACCCCGCAAAATCTTGCCAAATCATTATCTATCGAAGCAGGAGAGTTATTAGAATGCTTCCAGTGGACGGATAAATATGACCTAGAGGATGTTAAATCAGAAGTAGCAGACCTCTATACCTATCTTCTTCTGTTTGCAAATTCACTAGATATTGACCTTGAAAAAGTAGCTTCAGATAAATTAGCAATAAGTGAAGAAAAATATCCTGTTGAGAAAGCTAAAGGTAATGCCACCAAATATACCAAATTCAAGAAATAGCTATGTACGAGATCAAGAAATTTAATTACAGGAAGGATCAATTTACAAATGTAAGGGATTATCGATACGGTGAGAATTGGCCAATAGTGTATATTCTTGAAGACGGTAAGGAAGCCTATATTGGAGAAACTACAGCAGCATATAGACGGGCTAGCCAGCATTTCGAGAAGGCAGACAGGGCTAAGCTAAACTCAATGTATATAATTGCAGATGATGAATATAACAAGTCTGCTACGCTTGACATAGAATCCTCCTTGATTAGATATATGTCCGGCGATGGTAAATACCTATTACAAAATGCTAATTTTGGAATACAGGAGTCAAATTATTACGATAGAGAGCGTTATCAAGCTAAATTTGAGACTATTTGGAAAGAACTTCAAAAGTTAAAAGTAGTCGATAATGATCTTGTTCAAATTCAAAATAGTGATTTGTTTAAATATTCTCCGTACAAAGCCCTCTCGCAAGATCAGCTAGACGTCGTTGATAAGATAATGTCCAGTATTAAATTTGGGGAAAGAATTCCCCATCTTGTATCCGGTGAGCCAGGAACGGGGAAGACAATTGTAGCCACCTATCTAGTAAAAGCATTAAGCATGAAGAAATGGTCTAAAGACTTAGAGATAGGTCTTGTTATTCCAATGACATCGCTTCGTAAAACACTTAAGCGCGTCTTTAGAAATATTAAGGGTCTAACGCCAGGTATGGTAATTGGTCCTAATGATGTAGTAAGGAAAAAGTACGATATCTTGATTGTTGACGAAGCCCATCGGCTACAAAGACGGGTAAACCTAACAAACTATAGAGATTTCGATAAGATCTCTGCATCTTTAGGACTTGAGAAAGACTCTGCTACACAATTAGACTGGATCCTGCAATCATCAAAGCATCAAGTGCTATTTTATGACAAGTATCAGTCAGTAAAGCCAGCTGACATTAAATATAACGCATTAGACAATATTTCCTTTGTAAACCACAAATTAACTTCTCAGATGAGAGTCAATGGAGGAATGGACTATATAGAATATATAAGGGATATTTTAAACTGCTCCAATCCGTATCCAAATAAATTCTATACCTATGAATTCAAACTCTTTAATAATATAAAAGATATGGTCTTGGCAATCAAAGAAAAGGATTATGATTACAGTCTTTCAAGGATACTCGCAGGATATGCCTGGGAATGGAAGACCAAAGGAAACAATGAGATCGATTATGATATTGAAATTGACGGCACACGGCTTAAGTGGAATAGTGTCACAGAAGATTGGGTTAATTCACCTAATGCAGTAAATGAAATTGGGTGTATTCACACGATTCAGGGCTATGATCTGAATTATGCAGGTGTAATAATTGGACCCGAGATTTCTTACGACAAAAACAAACATAAAGTGGTTGTTGATAAATCAAAATACCTCGACTTCAATGGAAAGAGAGCAATTTCTGATCCAGCAGAATTAGAAGCATACATAAAGAACATATATACAACTCTACTCACTCGTGGTATTAACGGAACATATGTATATATAGTTGATGATTCATTGAGGCAATATATGAGTCAGTACTTTTTATAAATTTCTTAAAAAAAGAGCTCATCTTTTACAAAGATCAGACCGTGTAATAACAGTTGAGGTTAATCTCGAAAATGAGACCGTTTGGTTAACCCAAAAACATATAGAGAAACTGTTTGATAAAGACACTAACACAGTTATGAGCCTTCTCAAAACATATATAAAGTAGGCGAGTTAGATAGAAACTCAACTACCCGGAAATTCCAGGTAGTTCAAGAAAATGTGTGCAGAAAATGATCTTAACGAATCTAAAGTTCAAGAAATTATTGATGAATATCTATTTACAGAGAGAAAGCATATTGGAGATGAGGTTGTTAAGTCATTAAATACCCCTCCCAAAATCCTCGAGAGGCGATCACTTACCGATAAAACGATGGGTTTGATTCTTAACTTTGTTGAGACGCTTTTTGAGGGTGTGTAGTGATTGGAAGATAGCTAAGCTAGAATAGATATTGGAGGATTTGATAGCAAGGCTAGATGAAATTATGACTCACATAGGGTCAAGACTCTGACCTGCAGATTTATCGTCCATATTCGAATTCGCTAAGAGTCACGAATGTGGTCAGTTAGTTGACGAGATTAGGAACTATTTTCTTTTAGAAGTTATAATTGGTTTATGGACATATTAATTATACCGGGGTTCACCGGTTATCCAGAAGAAGTCACTTTCAAAGAATTGGGAGAAGAGCTTCAAGCCACTGGTCACATAGTGACTAAGATTGCATGGCCTCACATCCCTGATAAAATGAGCAAGTATAGTTTTTCAGAAACCATCGCAACTGCAAGAGCAACTCTCAATGCGATAGAAAGCAAAGAACTCATAATTCTAGGGTTCTCTATGGGAGGAATAATTGCAACTCTCCTAGCAACTGAATTCCCTCCGAAGAAACTTGGCTTAATTGTAAGTCCTTATCAGGTTGGAAGTGAGTATGACCTAGCTGGAAAGTATAAGGAGTGGAAAGAAACAGGTTATCGCAAAGTTACTTCTTCAAAGTTTGGTGAGCTCAGTATTCCCTTTTCGTTTATTGAGGATGCCCAAGAATATAATGCAATTGATTATATTCAGAATGTTACCTGCCCAGTTTTATTTGTTGTTGGTGAAGAAGATGAGAAGGTTCCAATGTCGGTAACCAGAAAGATCTTTGATAAAGCAAATGCGCCAAAAGAATGGTGTCAGATTCCTGAAATGGAGCATAAGTACCAGTATCAACCAAAAGTTCTAGAAGAGGTTAATAAGGTTATTGTCGAATTTATCAGCTAAGGTGAGTATGGAGTATTTATTGGGGTGCTTTGTGTGACGCATTCTTAAACCTGAAGATAAGCTTCAATCTCAGCGCGAACAATTTTCGACAATTTGCCAGCTAACGACTTATTACGGAATTATATATACTTGCATATTCGTAATTATAGTTGTAACCTATACTTATATAGTAATGTATTATGCAAATACGGAAATGTCCTTTAAAGTTGATTTCGTAGAAAAATTTATTAAAGCAGCTTCCGAGAACAATATTAATATTGTCAATAAAATGATAATTCAGGAAATTGAAGAAGCGAAAGCAAAGGGCCATTATAAAATAGTTAAACGTTTGGAAAAGATACGCTCAGAAATGATGCTCCTAGATAGTTTCTCAGGACAAAAAACAAGAGCCAACATTATAATTGATAAAAACGAGAATCTATATGAACGTAACACACCAAAAATCTCTATTTCAAATGTAACTTTAGACAAGTTTACTCACAAAGTTATTAATAGCTGGCTTCAAGAGTGGAAAGCACGTGACAAGCTTGAAAAAGAGAACATTTACCCTTCTAATTCAATATTACTTTATGGAGCACCAGGCACAGGAAAGACAATTCTTGCGAATGCAATAGCTAACGAGTTAAATCTTCCTTTAATATTAGTAAGATTAGACGAAATAGTTTCCTCGTACTTAGGTAAAACAGGTAAGAATATTCGTTCCATATTTGAAATAGCGAAAAACGAGAATGTTATAATCTTTCTGGATGAAATTGATACAATAGCTAAACACAGAGATGATTCATCAGAGCTTGGAGAATTAAAAAGAGTCGTGACAGTACTTCTACAAAATATAGACAACTTCCCTAAATCCTCGATATTAATTGGAGCGACAAACCACGACTCACTCTTAGATAAAGCACTCTGGAGAAGATTTGAAACACGGTTAGAGTTAAAATTACCACTTATATCAGAGAGACGACAGTTATTTCAAACATACTTATCGAATAGTACTAACGACTTACCTCTTAAACTACTCGTTAAATATAGCGATGGGCTAAGTGGCTCAGCAATACAACAAATCTCTTTAAGAATTAAACGAAAACTAGCACTAGCAGAAAATAGTGAAAATATTACAATAATCTCGCTAAAAGAACTCTTTTTAGTATTGCAGATGGAAAATATACTGAACAAAAATGATGCTTACAAAATAGCTCAAGAATTAACAAATTTAGGATTTACAAAACAACAAATATCCGAAAGCACAGGTATTCCATACACAACTCTCATTGATAATATAAAATCATAAGATAACATGGAAATTCTTTACACCTTAAAAAACAAAGCAACTAAAGAAGCGAAACAAGCGCACGGGAGCGATTTCTGGGAAACTCATTGGGAAAACGATGACTATATAACAGAGGAAGGATATATAAACCGTTTGAACACAATAACAAGTGCTGTTAATAGTAGTATCGAATCTGAACCATCCATTACCAGTCGAAGGTATATTGAAGTTAATCTTGATGAAAAAGCAGCATCGAAAACAAGCAAACCTCATAGACTGTGGGATATGAATAATATTCGGATAGTATCGTCGTCCACCGATAATAAAATCATAATAAGTGCTGAATTGCCGTCCTTAACAACTCTGAAAAAATCACTAGAGGAAGCATCATACATTAAAGCGAAAGAGAAATTAGATGATGTTAGAACAATTGATAGAAATGCATTCAGAGAAGTATATGCATTCACAGGTGCAAGCGTTTATTCCAGGAAAATAACAGAAAGAATTGATACGCACTTGTTTCAGAAATTATCCCAAATTCCTAATCAAAAAATCGAATGTATTATTGAGATGGCTTCATATATACCCTTTGAACAATACGATGTGCTTTTTAATGCAATTGCACAAAAATTAGATAGTGACGACTTGCAGAAAGTAGATGCGAAATTTTTTATAAATAATCAAATGTACTTTTTAGCATCAATTACGAAGTCTCAAGTCGAGGCTATGCTTTCTGACGCAAAATTGGATGATATAGCATACATATACCCTCTTGGAGCCATGACGGCAAGTAGAAGCTTACCTTCAATCGATATTAACTCAATAAGCATAACTCCCCCTCAAACAGATGAAATAATCGGCTTGATAGATAGTGGTATTAATTCTAAAGCTATCAGTTCATCAGTATTTCATACTGAGAAATATATTCCCAGTCACAAATTGGAAGATACATCGCACGGCACTTTTGTTGCAAGCAGAATATTATATGGGGGAAATATTACTTCGCTATTAACTAGTTCAACTCTAACTCCAATTGCTCAAATTCTGAACTTACAGGTTTTATACCAAGGAGCTGACGGTGCACCAGAAATAGAAGATTTATTTTCTTTAGCCGATGTTATAGAAAAGTCATTAGGTAAATATCCAAAAGTTAAAATCTATAATTTATCCATTAATAATAAATTACCCATTGAGAGCAGGAAAATACATCCAATAACTGTATTAATAGATTATTATTCGAGAAAATATGATGTCTTATTTATAGGAAGCTCAGGAAACCACGATTCCTATTTGGGATATTCGACTTATGATGAAATTATCAGCTCAAATGGTATTGAAATAGCATCCCCAAGTGATGCAATTAATATGCTAACAGTCGGTTCCGTAGCTGAAATTACTGATGATACAACGTGGAGCCCAGTGAATGGTGCCCCTTCACCATTCAGTCGAGGAGGGCATAATAGAGATTACATTATTAAGCCAGAGTTAGTCGCACATGGTGGTGAGATTTGTATGGATAATAATCTTGAACAGTCAAAGAGAAACTACGGTGTTGAGGGCATTGTAGGGGACAAAATTGAAAAAGACAACGGAACAAGCTTCAGCACACCTTTAGTCACTAGAGAAGCCATATTTGCATTAGATTATTTACATAATTCAGACATCAACGAGCACCTAGAATTAACAAATAACTATGCTAATACAATAAAAGCGATGCTTATACACTCTGCTGAGATGCCTATACAACAGCCTACGGGGAATATGCAAAAATTCTTAGGTATGGGTACACCCAATATTGCAAAGCTATTATCTTCAAATTCATCAAACGTAAATATTCTCTATGCAGACACAATTAAAGGTTCTTTCAAAAAGCATAGAGTTTTAGTAGATATCCCGAATGAATTAATTGATAAAAAACTTCAAATAACATTTACATGCGTTTACAACCCACCAGTGAATAATGCTTATGTAGATAGTTATAATCGCCACAGCCTTGAAGCGAATGTTCGTTTAATTAAGGTCTTACCGTCAGGTGAAGAAAAAATATCTTACTTATCCAAATTAAAAGGGAGAAAGAAAGTAAATGGGAAGAAATTCTCCTTAATACATTCAGAGACTTTTAGAAATAAATTTCCAGCAGGCAAGATTGAGGTTATAACTCAGTTAACAACAGAAGATGACGATACAACGATAGAGCAAAATTATTGTTGGATATTATCAGTCAGTGACCCAAGTGAGAATATTGATGTACAATCAATTTTAGAAAACTCAGCTCAACTTGAACAGATTATCCGACAAGAAGTTGAGGTATCACTTTAGTATTTTGGGGTAAATTTTATTCTATGAACATATCAACTATTAAAGAAGAATTAGAAAAGTTAATGGGTGAAGGGTACTACTCCAGACCAATATGACAATTTACGAGCTAAATGGACTAAACAGAAAAAACAATGAAGACAGGCTTAACTTAATAAGCCAAGCAGACGAAGAGTACTATATTACCTCTGCAATGCTATTAAACCTAGCTTCAAGAAGTCATGAGCTATTTATGGGTTCTGAACCTGATCAGAAACGACAACTTATCACACTTACACTTCAGAACCTATCTATCAAGGATGGAAAACTGCGTTATGACTGGATAAAACCGTTTGATTCTATCTTCAATTCTGCCAAGAGTCACGAATGGGGTGGAAGATGGGGCTTGAACCCACAACCCTCGGTTCCACAAACCGATGCTCTAACCAATTGAGCTACATCCACCACAAACAACACTTACACAACATAAGCGGCACACAATTATACTATCTCACCGCGCAAACTCCAACTCTACACCATTACCTCGTCATTGCCAGATCATTGAATGGATAGGCTATCGGGAACAGCTCAACCCCCTCTTGTCGCTCCCACCTCATCCCCTCACCTAACTGTGGTCGGTTCATCACCACAGGCGAAAATGGGTTTAAAAATGCGAAATCCCATTCATTATATGTATCTATGCGGCAAAGTCCCGCAGAATCTTGGCCATTAATGGGAAATATTGGTGCATACATATTCAACCCTGCCTCGTGTGCCTGCTGCATCGTTACAATTAGCGATCTCGATAGATGGTTGCTACAATAATGATCATAAAGTAGCGACCGCAGATCAGTCTCCTTTCCACCCATTACTCCAATACCTGTCCTCTTGTCATATGGCTGTAGGGATAGAGCGTGAACAGCATCAGGAAGCCTCAGCGCTACTTCATACAGATATTGTCCTGTCGTCTCAAGAGATTCGAGGGGAAGTTTTAAGAAATATTTTGCTAAATATTGGCGGGCAGAGCCTGTTTCGAAGCTTTCCATAAGCTGGTCGTGTTTTAGTACAGGAACTTGGTGAAACATTTGTAAGGTTATAAAGAATTTAGTCGGTCGGATTATACATTATATGAAGCTGACTCTGCTAGAGATTTAAACCTCTTTTGCCGTATTTTATGACCTAAATCCGTATATAATAGTAACTAAGCTTATAAATGCGGAAAAATATGGAGCAGAATGATTTTCTAAACAAATTAAACTCTCTTGATAGCCTTACTAATGAAGGCCTGAAAGAGAGGCTTAAGAATCAGCTTCTCGCTAGCTATGACGACTTAATTAGAACTAATGCGTCCCAAGTGCATGAACCTCGGCATCTCTTCCTCAAATTGGCGAGTTTCAAGACGGTAACAGTGCTCGTTTTCGTTCTAGTCGCCTCAATCCTTATGTTTTTCCTCAACAATAAAGGAGTGATTGAAGCAGTTGCAGAGTGTGGTATCAACATCGACTGTTATATAGGCAGCAGTAAGACTACCAACAAATATGGCATGGAGGTGAAGCTACTTTATTATGAAGGCACAGACGGACCTGGATTCTCTGGTAGTAACTTTGATGAAGAAAGTGCGCAGGAAATTATCAAAGACATGGGTGGAGAGCTTATATCGAGTTCAGATGATAGATACATATACTCATTGCCAGATACCGGCCATCTTGTCGATATTACCAGAGAGTACGATGAGAATGGCGCAGAATATTGGGCTGTATCTACAGTTAATATGGATTGGTTGGAATCGGGGATATTTCTAGATCTGTATTTTGGTGAAGAATTTGTCAAAGATAATATGGATTCAAGAGGTGGCACTTTGTCCAACTCTGTGTACAGAGACACAGCCCACACAGTAGCGGAGCTCGACTCACTAATTAATCAGGGTGGATATGTGAGGAATCACGAAGGGTGGAATGCATATCTAGACAGACCAGTACCAGATAGTTTTTATGAAGATATATATATGTATGATATAGAAATTGACGGTGTTTGGTATTTTCTTGAGCTCAGTTGGACGCAAGGCAACTTCTTAACTCTTAGAAGACTAGAAGATGGAACACTCGTGCAGAAAACCGACAAACCGATGTCCGACCTGATAACTTATCTTGAACAAAACTAGATAGAATCATGAACAGACGAACTGTAACTGAGCTTGATAAGCTTGCTGTCGAAGCTGCTAATGATAAAGAGTCGTTTGGACGCCTTTACGAAGAGACTTACGACAAGCTATTTAGGTATCTCTATTGGAAATGCGGAGATAGGGATACCTGTGAGGATCTTCTTTCAGAAGTGTACGTAACGCTTCTTGAGAAGATTCATGAGTACGACTATCGTCGAGCTTCATTCGTGACATGGTTGTATAAGATTGCTGCAAATCGGCTTACGGATAGATACAGAATGAAGGAGATTGAGAGTATTGATATGAGTGAGGCTGAACTGGCACTTGAAGGTGACGAAGTGGAGGCTCAGGTTGAGATAGAGGAATTTGTTCGCGAAGTACGCAAGCTGGCTGAGGTGCTGTCTTATAGGGAGAGAGAGATTTTCTTTATGCGTTACGGAATGGAGCTCTCAAATAAAGAGATTTCTGAGGCTTTGAGTATACGGGAGAAATCGGTTAGCTCAACTCTGTCAAAAGCTACTAACAGACTGCGGGATCTCTATTCAGACAAGATTGCTTTACAGAACAATCTTCTACCTAAGTCCACTGTATAGCATTATAAAAGCTGAGTGAGCCCCATTCGTTCTAAAAAGTGCCATCGGTGGATTATCCATAGCGTAAAGCAATTCACAAAAATCCCTCCTGTGCACCGCACAATAAATACCGATCAACCATTCTATGCTTCCACCATCCTGAAGCGCTGGATTACCCTCAAAGTTGGTTGACTCTCCATTCACTATATCCACATGGCTTGAAGTCAGTAAAAGACATCTTACCTCTCTCTGAAAGGTAAGCTTAACAAAATCAAGAAGCTCATCTCTGGTACGCAGCTCACCATTACGAAGCTGTTGAGCATATCCTTTCCATTTGGCTCTAGCTTCGTACCGGCAATAAGAATCCTGATCCATAAATGGATTTTCTGCAATCGCCCATTGCAAGAAGCATTGATCATCTACTTCACCATCATAATAGTTACCTTTCTGATGGCTACGAGCAATTATCTCCTGAATGGCCGACATAAGATCTATTTTCAGTTGTTCTCTTGTGTCTACTCCATGTTCTGGAACCCCACTTCCACCATGTCCAGCACTGCTCAAAAACGGAAGGTTCACGCGGCCAGTATACACCCACCCTAGCGGAAATAGCTACCTCCCATCCCACAGATAGCTCTCTAGCTCCAGAATAAACTGATCATCCACCTTGACCCCCTCATCCCTCAATAGATCTGCCTGAAGCACCTTCTCAAACCCACCATGCCCATGATCGATCGAGAGAAATCCCTTCGCATTTACTACTCGCCACCACGGTATCTGTCTCTCCTCATCTGTGAGCAGTCTAAGCGCGTAACCAACCACTCGTGCGGCTCTAGGATTGCCCAAGATTGAGGCAACCTGACCATATGTGGCCACTTTGCCCTCTGGGATTCTGTTTACTACCTCATATACCTGCTCGAAGTATTTCATGGCTCAATTATAGCAGTCGCATTTATGTAAGGGCGGTTACGATTAGCTATTCTGGCTCGGCGGATACCTTATAGTATAATGGGTGATGAAAAAGGGTAATTTTGGCTTGAGTGCACTACTAGCCACAACTATGTTTCTAGCTAGCTGCAGATCCGAGCCCGCAAAAAGTACTGTCACTCCCCCACCCTATGATACTGGCTACTGTGCGAGAAGTTTCGGTGCGGGAATAGGACATGAGTATGAGCTCGATCAGCCGTTACCCGAGATCGAGACACATCCTTGGGGAGTAGAGGTCGAAATAAATAACAATTACCCGTTTAAGCTTGCCATAGTAGGAACAAATCGCGCTTCACTCTGGATTGAGGAAATTGTTGTTTCTTTGCCAGATGGTACTGAGTATATAGTAGGCCAGCAGGGCAATCTTGAGCCTGTCGCCTTCATCAATCCGCCTGAAGGTGGTGGGCTTGTTTGCATAAACCCTCCACCTGATATTGATCTTAACCTTGCTGGCTCTACCATAACTATCTCTTGGGGGTTAAGTAAACCAGGTCCATACAATGTAATTGTATACGGAGCTGATAATCTATCGCATCGTCAGCATAGCTACCATCCGATTCTAGACTAACTACTGCAAACACCATACTTGTAGCTCAAGCCAACTTGACCCAGCATCAAATCAAAGGGTAGTATGATCAAAGTAAATATACACTGCTACAACATGCAAAATAAGCTAAAACTTGCTGCCGCCCTACTCCTTCTGCTTACTTCGTTTGGCATGTTATTTGTAAATAGTTCGTCGAAGCTAACCAAATCTGCAGAGGCTGGCATTAATGAGAACTTCGAGGAGCTCTCCCCAAGCTTTAACTGGGCAAATTTTTTCCTAACTGAAAGCGGCACTGCCGGAAATGCTAACCATTTTGGTGCATACGCCTTTGAAGAGCTAAACGGCGAGTTGCTTATAGGTATTGGACGCGCCAGACCAGCTGAGTCCAGCGGCTCAATGCTAGTGAAGTACGATGGATCTACAGTCACAAATATTGGCTTATTAAACGAGCAGGGCTTTGTCGACATGGTGAGTACTGGGAGTAGTGTGGTTATAGCGGGTTCAGATCCTGCCCCATGGCCTACAGGTACGCCTCCACAGCTATGGGAATGGGGAAATGTATATATAACTGATGGTGACAGCCTCACTAAATATCGTGAGACTAGCGGACTTGATGGTGTAATTCATACATTCTCAATAAGTCGTGCTGCCGATGGGACGCTCTATTCAGCAACCGGCTCGCAGGACGGGACACATAATAATCAAACTGGCACATGTGTACTTGGCACGACATGTTACGGCGAGATCTTTAGAAGCACAAATGGCGGATCTGTATGGGAAACGCTTGGACCGGCTGGGCCGTATAGAAACTTTGACGTCGCTGAATTTGCTGGCAGACTTTACACTCTTTCAAGTAGTGACTCTACTTTATACCAGCCATACCTTCAGTACAGTAATAATAATGGTGCTAATTGGACTACAATTACCCTTCCTACCGAGATTCATCGCACCCACTTTGTCGAGTTTAACGGACAGCTGCTTATTCTTGGCTATGACGACAGCACGATTTACGGCATTAATCCTGATAACAGCTATGATACTTACACGCTTGATTTTGATATTGGCTATGCGGATGTGGCTGTTCCTACATTTAGGAATTACAATCAGTTCGTGGTAGCTAACGATGGATTTCTTTACACCATTGAGCGCGGAGGAAGGGTGATGCGTAGCAGTGACCTCGAGCATTGGGATGAGCTTTACGATGCTGACAGAAGCTTCATCTCTATCGGATACTGGGCTGCACAGAACGCTATTGTACTTGGTGAGCGAGGTACAGCGGGTAGTGTGTGGATGATTGATATTGATAATGGGGATGTTGTGCAGATTTTGAACCTCGCTAGCGATCTCAACGCGATTGATCTGGCTAATAGCAGCAATCTTGAAAACCCGAGCCATCAGCACACAGGATATTATAGAGTAAGTCGCCTCCTAACTAACGCTGACATACCGCTTGCAGATCTAGTCATAGATCTAGTCGCAAGCAGAGATTGGGCTACTGTGTCCGGCGCAGTCGATATAGAATTAAATAAGTCATTTGTGCACAACTTAGCTGCTGCACCAGGCAGCTACGGTACATTTGATCTGTATGTACCCAAAACAGCTGAGCAAACCTCCGTAATGATCTGCCCAAATGCTATGTCGCTTGAGGATGTCGAGCCTGATTGCTCAGGTGGAATAGAGAAATTTGAGGTTGATTCAGATACAGACATTGTGACTATTAACTCTAATCAGTATTGGCGAGTAACAGGATTAACAGGCACCGGAGGCGTATCATTGCCTGCCCTCTCTGCATCAACTGGCGGAGGAGATGACGGTGGTGGAGATAGTGGCGGCGGGGATAGCGGTAGCGGCGATAGTGGAGGTGCAAACAGCGGCAGCAGCGGTAGTGGAAACGCTAGTGGTGGGACTAGCGGCGAGCTCGTAGCCACCGGGAGTGACCTTAGACAGCTGCTTGCAATCTACGCGGCTTTGATTACGACTATAATGATAATTACCTTCATTAAATCGGCTAGACGTGCTAAATGGAAAAACAGTTAGGAGTATCTTGCCAATTTTTCTGCTGAGTCATTTACACTATACAACTATCTATTAATCATCTAATATTGCCCGTATATAGTTAACGAGTGCAAGTTTACCGAGTGTGATGGTCAAAAATCCCGATACACGCAACGCGAAGAGTAAAATTCAATTTCCTACGAGCTACAATACGATACTGAATGGTAGGAAGGTGTCATATTTCGATACGGAGGGTGAATTGGCAGCCAATAACCCAAATTACCTATCACAGAAGCCACCGTTGCTTTTGATACACGGCTGGATCAGCGTGAAGGAGATATTTGTTACGTTTATTCATGAGCTAAGCCATAAATACAGGGTTATTGCCCCCGATTATCCTGGCTTTGGCTGGTCTGAGGCGATCCAGGTTGGCTCTGAATTAGATGAATTCAGCGATTTTACATCCGATTTCATAGAGCTTCTGAATCTAGGTAAGGTGAATCTGTATGGCGGCTCGCTTGGTGGTGTATTGGCTGCTAAATTTGCTGCAAAATACCCGGATAAAACGATTAAAGTTGTCGCCAGAGCGACGCCAGTGCACTATTCGCAGTTCCCCATCTACTTTACTATGTTGCCAGCAAGGCTATTTCTAAAAATGAAGCCAGTGATCCACAGCTCACAGTTTCGCTATATTTTTCGTAAGATGTGGCACCACGAGCGTAGATCACTAGATGTTCTTGAATGGGATTACTGGGAGGATAAGTTGGATGTTAGAGACAAGGTGCTCGAGGTGATGTTTGACTGCTTTGAGAAGAATGTATCGATAGAGCTAGCGCGTATAAGTATGGTATATCTGCAAAGGCTTGACCTGCTCAAAGAGCTTCGCGATAACAAAGCCGATGGGCTATTTATGATTAACGACTTCGACACAAAGGTTAAAGCAAGGCTTGAACTGTATGAAAAGGTGCCAAACTACAAGATTATGCGATTCAGTTCTAAATCGCATACCTCGCTCGAAGAGGATGTCTCGGAAGTGACACGGAAGATGATTGAATACTACGGATAGTTATCGCAGCTATTGACCTAACAAGCTATTCGCCTAACAGAAGTTCAACATGCGCAACAATCGCATGTATCACATAATTAAGAGGGTAGCGACCTATCAGTCCTGGTATTAGCTCAATTTCTATACTGTAATTAACATATTCGCGGTTGTTTTTATTTGGGCGTGAGTTTGTTGTGCAGATAATTTTCACAAACTCTTTAATGAAAATGCTTTGCACCTTGTTGCTTACTAGCGCTTTGGCTGATTTGACCTCCTTTGTATAGATCTTCTCCTTGTACGAGCTAAGCCGTATGTCTATAGGACTTTCTGGGACTCGAATTGTCTTATGCTCGCTGTTAATTATCTTGTTGCGCTCAATAATGCTGCCGATCTTGCTTTTGCGCTCATAATAATTCTTATAGCTTCTCTCTGTAAAACTTTCGCTATTCATCTGATCCCAGAAGCCTGGCTCAGACTCAAGTATGTCGATTACCTTGTTGAATTTGGTCTTCTTCAGATTGGGGTTAAATCTTAGACCATTGCCATATTTGTAGAATTTGCCAAGCGTCAGTGTAATCCTGTCATAATTATCTGGATTGTACTGCTTCAGCAAATCCTCAATTTTGTCGTGAATAATTGTGACTGTTGCCTCGTGTAACACGGTTTTAATGTACATTAAATCAGCTGCTATATATAATTATACTTATTGGAGAGGGTTATTCAAGGGTCAGCCCGACAGAGGGCGTTCCGGGCCCGGGACGCCCTGGTTCATACAGCCCCAAACCGGGCTGCCCGTACAAGCAAAACCGCAAATGTTGCAAAAAATACATTGGGAGAACAATCCAAATATCGAAGCGCTCCTCATTTCACATATGCCTCATGTTGACGACATTTTCCTTTTTACCCCTGAATTGAAGAGGCTAATGTCAGCGCATCGGGAGAATAGTGGTCAGCAGCTAGATAGCCAAATAGCTACCCAGATTGCAATTAAAGAAGCACACTTCTCGCCTACAGCAAACTTTACTCCAGATGCTTTTAATCAGATCAATGCTCTATACTACTCACAGCAAGATTTTGCCTTCTATAACCGCCTGGGGCTCGCTAGAGCCTTCGACGATTGCCCTCCGCTTACTCGGGCGATTGCATACTTAATGAAATCCAAAGCCACCTCGCAGGGTAAGTTAGACATTACAGAGCTCTCAATTGGTGCCAAGGCCCACGCATGGGTTGAGACTGCCAACCATCTTAGCGATCTAGAGATTCATCTCACTGCGACAGATATAAAAGACCCGAAATACCACTTTGACAAACTGGATTTCATCCCACAAAATCTTACGATCAAATACCAGATAGCCAACATGCTCAATCTGAGCAGCGTAAAATTACCCGCTAACCAAGATATTATCTACTGCACATATTTATTCGACACTATCTGGATGCGCAACGATCTTCACCTGATTAAAGGCGAAGATGGGCAATGGTTTCAGCAGCTGTTCAGGGTGAAAGTGACTGAGCTAGCTCCACATCGCGATAGATTCGTACAACAACTTAAAAATGCTCACTCACCTACTCTACTTGACCGACATGATTTCGAGGCAATCATGATAGAGCATATAACAGTGCCTTTTGATATTGCAGCTTTCGAACATGGCAAGCAAATTAAAGAAGTGCATGAAGACAAAAAGCCCGGTTTTAGCTTAAACTTTCCTGGCGGACTGATTGAATCGATCCAGTATCTGACTAAATATCTTAAGCCAGGTGGCTGCTTTATCCTTGGCGAGATCGCTGCCCATGCCGAGAATCAGGATATCGTCATGCGACCATGCGAAAAGACCGGACTTATTGCCAGATTCCAGGTTGAGGATTATGTCCTCGCCAAAGCCATCCTTGAGGCGCTCGGATATGCCGTTGATATCATGACCTTCGACAAGCTAGCTGATAAATACTTGCTGAAAGGATGGGAGGGGGAGTACAAAATTGAAGATGTGAAGCTAATCAACGGTAATCCGAACAGCTGTGTAGTGGTAATAACCAGAAAATAGATTAGTGATTCTCGTATACATCGTAAAGATAGTCCAACTGCACATACATGACTGGGCCTGCATCTCTATCGTACAGATATGGATCAATCTGAGTAAATAACCCATCAATCTTAGGAGCGTCTATATTGAAATAGTCTGGGTGGCTCAAGAAGTTTACAGTTGTACGCTTATCTATTGGCTGGCCCAGGTTTGGGTAGTTTTCCTTAAAATATGAGAACAGTATTGGTGCGGTACCATTGCTGTCAGTCGAGTCTAGACCGTTATTTGGAAATTCCCAAAGAGTCATCAACTCATCGCCGAAGCCGCTCGAGTCATTCTGGCTGTAGTAGGTTGGACGGTAAGGTTGAGTCGTTGTGCTTAATATCCAAGGGAATGGGATATTGTGACGGCCAAGGCCCTGTTCAGGATCGCTGGAAGTAAACCTGCTTCTTCCCGAAGAATCAGCCACGAAACCATTATCCTCAAGGATTATCAATGTATCAGTTGTCGCATGCCAACCACCAGCTCTAAAGATCTTTGGCTCTGGAAGCCCTTTCTCAGCAAACAACTGCTTCGACCAGGTAATGATCTGTGTGAGCTCATCATGGTTATATCCTGAAACGAGAACATCATAGCCATCGTTAGAGTTCCAACCCCATGCAGGAGCTGTCTTTGGCTCTACACCAGCTGCGCGCACCATATCAAAAAACATATGCAAATGGAGCCCGATTGTATCGCCATGATTCTGCTGCCTTGCCTTCACCCACGCCAGATTTTGGGCTGCAAACTGCTGGTTTACAGCACTAGATACAAATGTCCTCGGGTTGTAGAAATGGGTAATAGGCATGTTGTTATGCTTCTTGGCGATATTGTCGATGCTTTGGAGGTATGCGTACGGGAAATTTTTACCTTCGTGGTCCAATGTCCAGGCAACATATACAGGATATGACACATACACATCTTTGGTCTCAGAGTATGCATAGCCGCATGAGCTCACAATATAGATCCTTGCTTTTTGGATGCCAGGTGTAACAGTGTCAAAGTTTATCTTACCCTGATACGCCTTCGTATCACCCTCTTTTTGGGCTAGCTCTACTTTGACGCCTTGGTCAACCACTTCCGCGCGGATATGGAAATTCTTAATACCATCAGATGCTGCAGCATATTCCTGTGTCATCGCCCCACTTACGACCATTGATTTTTGGTCGTCACTAAACTCTTTTCCTATTAACATCCATTTTCTTGGCGTACTTACTGAGCTGAAAATACTGTCTTTATATGAGTCAAAGTTTGAACAGTTGCTACCATCACTTCGATCAACGATGCTGGCTTCATTTGCGATATCATCTTCATTAAGCTCATCACCGCTTTTTTTATCCTCTACCGGTGGTGCTGATGGTGTATAGAAAAGAATTCTATAGCCTAGATAGCCAAGCGCACCAAATAGCACTACTGTGATAAAGAGTGGAAGAATCGCTGACAGCTTGCTCGACTTTGCCTTCTTTTTACTACCTTGAGGTTGAAATTGGTACTCTGGCTCGTCGGCATAGCGTGGCTGAAGATAGGGAGACTGGTCTGTAAATTGCTGTTTCGGCTGTTGAATTTGGTTGTTGTCGTAAGGCTGGCCACCTGGAGCCCCTTGCTGGTTTTGTGCCATTGCCAATTATATCAAAAAATATTAATTATTCATTAATTTCAAGCTATAAGTTTATACGGAATTTGGTGGCTTCTGTAACAGAGCCATACGCCTTATTTCATTAAATTTTAATGTTGCTCTCTCGCCGCTTCCGTTATAAAATTGCTATAGCAATGCCCAATCCGGCGTGGCACACTTAATTAAGCAAAATTTCTATGAGACAGCGACCATTAATAACCAGCGTGATGAGAGGGATTGTAAGCTTTATTATGACCATAATTGAGATCCTTATCTGTCTTCGAATGGTATTCCTGCTATTTGATGCTAATGCCTCAAATGCGATCGTCGCTTGGGTATACGATAAAAGCCAGATATTTGTCGGCCCGTTTGAAGGGATCTTTAATGATATTGTGATTGATGGAAGATATGTGATCGATATCAACGCACTTATTGCATGGTTTGTGTATCTGCTTATCTATCTTGTAGTGCTTGAAGTGATCAAGCTGCTCGAGCGAGCATTGATGAGATAATCGCAATTTTGTGGTAAGATTCGCATGTTTATCGTGCTGGGGTGGCGGAATTGGCAGACGCGCTAGTTTCAGGTACTAGTGGGAGTTAAATCCTGTGGAGGTTCGAGTCCTCTCCTCAGCACCAGTTATTAAATGCCCAAATTGAATTTATTTGTACCAGACTCATGGAAGGAATTAGTTCACTGGAGGGAGAGCCTCCTTTATCGATATTAATCGTGGAGGATGATAGATCTAGACCTTTTGTCCGCGAAGCTAAGAAATCCCTCAACGGATCTACGCAATTCCATAGTGTTAACTCTGCCTCAAGACTATATGCCACACTTGTAGAGGGAGTCAGGTTTGATTTCGCAGTAATAGCACTGTCGGGGGGGGCGTGGCTTGGGGCTGCACTAAGCTGCCAAGAATATGGAATACCTGCGCATGTCATCCTTCATCCAGACGATATTGGTTCTGCTACTAAGCATGTCTACAACGCCTCTGAAACGATTGGACCTTTAGTCCATCTGAAGTTTCACAAAACAGGAGTTCCATTCCCTTGGAGTGCATTAAAAAAGTCCTTATAGCCTACAGCCTCCGGAGAGCACTCTTTACATATGGTCTATTTAGATGGATAATTTGACTATAGGTTGCGGGGCTAAGTTACGTTGCTTAACACAAATGTCAGAGCTTGAGAAAAAAAATATATTGTTAATTCTAGACGATACAAGCTGGGGAAGTATCCATAACGAAAGGTTAAAGACACTTGCTCAGTATGGCGCCGAGATAGTCACTGCAAGTAACATTCCAGAGGCGATAGAAATAATTTCTACCGGCAACGTCTTTCATATAATTACCAGGCCATACAACGGAAGATGGAGAGAAATTGCACATATAGCTAGGGAGCATCAGACAGCATGCACAATTGTGACTGGTAACCAATCTGAAAGGTACAGAAGGGCTATAGAGCAAGAGTTCCCAGAAGGTGTTTATGTCGCTTGTAAGGGAGAACGTGAGGAGATTGAGGCAATGTACAAAGACATAATAAGTCAATTTATTGAAGAGATCAAGGCAGAAAATGAAGACCTCACTGAACGCGGTTCGAGTAATAAATATGCCTAAACGGCCATTCTTTCTCCACCCACTCCTTCACATCCGCTGAAAGCCTCTCATAGAAACCATTCTCATACATCTTCTGAGTACACCACCACGAAACATCTACCTCATACTCTTTATCTAAACCATCTGGGAACCTAAAGCTCGGATGATAAAAGTAAATACACCCGTAACACTCATTTTCATCCTTACTCATTACAGTGTATGCGAAGGAATTCTTATACTCAAACTCTCGCTGGTGCCAAGATAAGTCAATTAGGTCATCCTCGATAGTGAGGTCTGTAGTTGGCCACGATTCACTCCTAACTTTGTGGATAATATCAATGCTGCTCATTACAGCAAGATAATCAAGATATACATCACTAGCACAAAGTTTACGCGCAATATAATCCTCTTTGACTAGCTCAGGAGGTATAAAATTATCTGGAACTAACATCTAATTGGCTATTACAACTTAAGTCGCTTATTATAGCGCATTCAGAAGGCTCGTCTAAAGGCTCGCTCTCGCATCCTCCAACAGCCCCAGCAGCAGCTCCCTATCCTCTCCCTCAGTCACATACGGCCTCATATCATTATCATAAATAGTCGTGCTTACCTTTGTCTGCACATGCTTACCGTCGACGAAATAGTGCGTTAACACAAGCCCTTGGCGCGTCCCAATCCACGGGATCTGGTCAAAAAAAAGATTTCCGAGGCCGTAGAAGATTGTCTTGCCATTGTACACTTCAAATGTCTGTGGCTGGTGCGCCTGTGTTCCAACAACGATGTCTGCCCCATCCTCTACCGCCTGTCGAAATACGCCTACCTGGTCAGGGCTCGTCAAAGCTTTGTAGCATGGAGGAAAAATCACGTCGCTGGCTGGATATGAGTAACACTCCTGAAACTGGAAGTCTACTATTACCACGGCGCCGGCTTCTTTTGCGGCCTTGATATCAGCTTCCATCTTCTCGAATGAGAACGAATTTGCTCCTGCTCTAGATGCCGAAGCCAAGGCACCTGAGCCGTTCATCGTGTCGTAATAGTTATATCCAATGAAGGCTAGCTTTGTACCATCAACCTCTTTATAGAGGATCTTGGCTGCATCTGTGCTATCCAGACCACCTCCGAAGTAGCTCCAGCCTCTCTCCTTATACATGCCGATTGAGTTTGTGTTGTGTACTGCGCCGTAATCGTTGTTATGGTTGCCTGTAAGCTCGATTATGTCTAGCCCAATAGCATCAAGAGCGGCTAAATAATCACTGTTTGAGCAGAAGCTCATGCTTCTTACCGGCACGCAGTCATCAATGAACGAGACCTCATTTGATGTGTGGGTAAGGTCAGCATCGGCTAGAAAATCACTGATCTTGGTCGCTGCATATGCAGGATCACCTGATGCATCTATCTTAAAGGCTAAATTTCGGCTAAGCGCTGTCACGCCGGTCATATTTAGCTTCAGCACCCGCTCGTCTGTCAGCTCCTGTTCAACATCCACCTCCTGCTTGGCAAGCCCGATTAATGTCCTACCAACAGAGTCGTCGGCACTGCTTTCAATGACCCCAAGGCTTGCTGGCAGCGATCCGCTATCAAAACTATCTAGATAGTAAACTCCCTCGTAGCTTAGCAGCTTCAGATCAGCTGTAAGGTCAGACATCATCACAATTGCAATTGTGCTATCTAGCCATTCAATGTCTGCCGTATTTTCGACAACTATGATCTGCTGGTCTGGAAAAAGTGCAGTAACAATGCTCTCATAACTGGATAATGTTACGAGTGCGACTGAGGAAGAATTTAGCTCATTTGCGTCTGTTGAGTCTTTTAACGAGTATAGGTTGACGACCGGAAGTAAGACCTGGTTGCTCAAAACGAGCATCTCATCTTCAATCGAGCCGTATCCAATCTGCAGATCGGCATTCCCGTCGACAAATTCATATCTCTTCTTCCCCTTATATTCGACTTCATCAAGTGCATCTTGTAAATCAGCTGCAAAATCTTCTGGAAGATCCTCGCTAATTTGTACCTTGTAGGTTCGGTAGTTTATCTGGAACTCCTTAGCCTTATAGGTAACAGCATTAATGTATGAGCGATATGTATTATTGAAAAAAACTGCCCCTATGATATTGAGGGCCACAAATCCTACCAATGTATAGCCTAAAATCCTCTTCAAGCTTCCACCACTATGCTTACTCTGGGGCTTGCCCTGTGGCTTGCTCTGAGACTTGCTGCGTTGCTGTTGCTCTCTTGCTCGGCGGTTCGGGTTGTATACAACGCTTCGCCTGTCAGAATAGTTATATGTAGGCATTTCTAGAGTTCTTAACTTATTTCAACAATCAATACGCTGGATTTCGTGAAAAGCTATATTTCCAAGCGATCCATTTCATATTATCATACTGCATATGTCGACCCAAAAGCCAAACAGCGAGCGCGACAATTCAATAGATCTTCTACGCGGCTCGGTAGTCCTGTGGATGATTATTACCCATACCAACGCGATTTTTTACAAGTTTGACAACCAAGGGTGGCTTGGGTTCTTTACATGGCTAGGGGCCACTGTCTGCTTTACCACTTTCCTGTTTTGCTCAGGTTCTGTATATGGAATCAAGTTTAAGGATCGCGGCGACAGGATACCATTTGAAAAATTGTGGCAACGTGTTGCATATATATTGTCAGGCTACTATGTGGCAGCATTTGCAGTTGTGATATTGAGCAATCAGTCACTTCCTTCATTTAATGAAATTATGCGCGTGCTATTCTTCGTAGAGGTACCAATTTTCACAGAATTCATACTCACTTTTGCTCTTGTGGACATACTTATATTCGCATTCCAGAAATATCTGAGAATATCCTTGAGTAAGCCATATATTTTACTAATTGTGGCTGTAGTAGTTTATGTTGCCGCAGCATACTTATATAAGGTAGACCTTAAAATAGAGCTGCTAAACGCTTACAAAGCGCTGTTTGTGGGCCACGAAGAACTTCACAGGTTTGGATTACTTTCCTATTTCCCAGTGCTGGCGATAGGTCTGGCTTGGGGCTACTGGAGCCATAACATAAAGGATAGGCGGGTGTTTCTTGGGATCGCTTTTGCAATCATGGCTGCGGGGATCTATATCGCTGAGCATCGACTAGGATTTGGGCAAGATCGGTTCCCACCTTCTCTGCTTTTCTTGGCTTACGGGGTGGCATATGCTGCCCTTTTCTTGCTACTTTCAGAGCTAATCACCAGATTAAAACCGCTTGCGAGCTCATTAAAATATATGAGCCGCTATACCTTTGAGTATTACCAGCTTCACGTTATAGTCATGTACACTGTAAGTATACTTGTTGCAGGACAGCGTTTTGGCGCCATCGGAGCTGCCGCTGCAGCGATTTTCGTTATACTTGTAGTCTCGCTACTGGTTCGGTTAATCGAATTAAGAAGATCCAAGAAGCTTACTTGAAAGAAATGGCTTCAATATAGAGAATGGCTCGAGGAAATATTCGGGAAATGAGATATAAAGCGCAAAATTACAATTACAGAAGAAAGAAGAAAAAGAACAAGCTGGTTTTCCAAGTTCTATTTTTAGGCATCATGCTCTTAGGGGTTGGATTCCTCTCATATTCCGTTACAGACTTTATGTATGACAAGAAGGAGGTGGGAAATACTGGTATTTCCACCGTCGACCTAGCATATTCTGCAACAGCAGAAGGTGAGGTAGAGGGAGTCTCGCTTGATAAGGCGCTGTGTAATCGCTTTGAGGAGGTGGGTGGAGAGGCTTTTCACTCGGCTTATACCGATCGTAAGTGGTATCTAATTACTAACAATCCCTCAGACTCGACTTTAAGATTTACGACCATCCCATCAAATGAGTTTGTGAAATTTTTTAATGCATACAAGGATCAGCTAAATCTTCAGGTTCAATACTCTATCGTTGGCACAGATGACTTAGCGGATCTTCCACTCGTCGAAGAAGAGAGCTTTGAGCTTGATATTCCGTTGGCTAGATATAATCCTGGTATATACGAAGTTAAGGCGATAATACGCAGCGATTGTGGGAAATTTGAAACTGAGGCATTCGAATATAATCTTTCATATCCAGTGTATGTCAATTTCACGCTTGACTGGGACGGCAATCTTGTCAAGGATGAGACCTTCACTAAGCTTGCTGATTTATCCGATCAGTACAATGCGCCAATTACTCACTTCTGGAACCCAAGGCTTTATGTTTCTAAGCAATATTCAGAGGCATATCGGGCACGAGCTACAGATTGGGTTAAGCAAAGAGCTACAGCAGGTGATGAAATTGGCCTACATCTTCATATGTTTTTTGACATGGTCGAAAGTACCGGTGTAACAGTGAGGCAGACTCCTGCTTGGGGATGGAATACTCATGATGGATACGATGTAATGGTTTATGGCTATTCTCAGCAGGAGTTAGGCAAAATAATCGATTGGTCGAGGAAGCAGTTTGACGAACGTGGTCTTCCAGATCCAAAAGTCTTCCGAGCCGGAGGATGGCAGGCAGATGAAGATACACTTATAGTATTGCAACAGAAGGGCTTCTATGCCGACTCTTCTGGTAGGACACGCTTTACACTTGGCACCAATGGCATACCAGTTCCATGGGATCTGAAGGTTGAGACGCAACCATATAGGCCAAACAGGTATGATCAGAATCTGGGCTCTGGATCGCCCGCCGACATTTTGCGAATTTGGGAGTATCCCAACAATGGTGGTGACTGCACGGCACTTTCTTCGTATGAAGTGCTAGGAAGGTTTGGTCAAATTTACAATGGCAGACCGGTTGATGAAGCAAAAGTATTCAACTTTCTGTCACATCCAGATTACTTCTACAAAGATGAGCCGTGTGTAAGCGGCACTTTGGAAGGGATAAGCAAACATAGCTATGAAAACGACCAGGGACCTGTTATATTTGAGACTATTAACAATGTACATAATTTAGTTGCCAAGTGATATGGACTTTAACGATTTCAGAATTCGAGCACTTGAAGAGTATGTTAAGGAGTATCTCCCATCATTCGAATCAAGAGTAGTTGTATTAATAATTTTCCTACTACTGCTTATAGCTATAAATGTAGGATTCTTTATTATTCGCCGAAAATATAAGAAAAAGGCAGGTGATGCATCAGCTGCTAAGGTGACTTCTGTCTGGTATAAGAAGATTGGCCTTTGGCTTTGGGATAAGAAATATCACATATTGCTAGTAATTTTCGATATTCTGCTGCTTATATTGATGTGGGTGGTCTTCTACATGGCATTTATCATTAGACCAAATGTCATTGGCTCCACACCCGATGTTAATGCATATATGGTCTCGGGTGAGCAGCCAATTGAAATAGAGTTTGATTTGCCGATAGATCAGGAGACTGTAAAGTTTAATATGTCACCAGAAGTTGAGGGTAAATGGGAATGGGAAGGCATCTGGGGAAGCGACTCCTTAAAACGAAAGGTTAAATTTACTCCTAAAGAGTCTATCTACCCTGGTTCGGTAGTCGTAATCTATATTACAGGTATCAGACTTCCATGGAGCGATGGGAAGCAGCATGAGCAGGCTGTTGAATTCTATGGCCCCAAAGTACCACAAATATACCAGACAATACCTGACGCTGACAGCGCAGATGTGCCTGTTAACAAACCACTCTATGTTGAATATGATTCTCCATTAGGCAGCTTCGTTGAGCTTAAGTATGAGATCTCTCCTGAGGTGAAGTTCACAGTCGATCTATCCGGTGATTATGTTCATATGCTTAATCTAGAGGAAGAATTGAAACAGGATAGTGAGTATACATTAAAGATTTACAGAAACTTGCGCTCATACAATGTAGAGAACGGTGAAGATATCGAGCGAAGCGACACAGAGACTATCTTGGATATGAAGTTTAAGACAGTTACGACTCCATATCTTAAGTCTCAGTCTCCAAAAGGAAATGCCGCACCTGCAGATTCTGAGATAATCGCCGTGTTCGATCAAAAAATGGATAAAGCTGAAGTTGAGAATAACTTCAGCATTGAGCCTGCAACCGAAGGGCGAATAGAGTGGCGCGATGATTATACATTTGTATTTATTCCAAACGCAGATCTAACAAAAGGCCAGTCGTATACTGTTAAATTTAATAAAGGGTTGATGAGCGGTAGCAGCGGCGTAACTCAGGAAGACATTATCTTTACATTTGGCGTGGCTGGTAAAGTAGTTGTTTCATCATTTAGTCCTACGAACGGTGCGACAGGCATTGAGCCAGCAGGGCTTGTTATCAGCGCACAATTTAACCAACCAGTTGACAAAGAGTCGGCACAATCACACTTCTCGCTTTCACCGTCTGTCGCGGGTACATTCAGCTGGGAAGGAGATCTGATGAGATACACCCTCTCTACATCTGCAGCATATGCAACAAGATATACTGCAACTGTAAGTGCTGGCGTTAAAACAGTTTACGGAATTGACTCTGATCAAGCATTCTCGACTGGGTTCACTACACGCGCGAATGTATTTACAATCAGTGGCATCCCTTACTATCGCCAGCAGGAAACCTTTACCTGCAATATTGCTGCTACACGGATGGTTTTGGGATATTACGGCATAAATATGACTGAGAACCAGATCCGCAGTGGAGTTGGTACTAGCGATAACCCGAATGTCGGTTGGGTATCAGGGTATGGAGTTCATATAGGCCCAGTATCAAATTTTGTTAGCGGATACCGACAAGTTGAAACGCACACAGGCTGGAATACGACAGATCTTCTTCGAAATGTTCAGAATGGCGATCCAGTGATTCTGTGGTGGTATAACCGTTATAGCCAGCCTAGAGGTGCCTACACATTGCCTTCCGGGGTTACAGGCTATATGGGTATGCATTCTGAGATAGTATATGGTTTTGCTGGTACACCGGAGAACCCGACAGCTATCTACGTCATGGATCCATGGAGAGGTTATCTTACCTATGACCCAGCGACCTTCTACTCGAACTGGGCATACCTAAACTACACAGCATTGGTGGTGCGTTAAAGTAAAGTAGTGCGACCACTTGGCAACAAGTGGTCGCACTATAAGTTTGTCGAGTAGCAGTTTCTCTGTGGTAAACTAGATAAAGAAACTTACTTATCTGCCCAAGATGCAAGAAGAGTCGACAACACAATTGGCCGAAGTGCTTTACCTAATAAGTAAGCTAGAGCAAGCCACACTTCCTCAAGGACTTAGAGAACAGATTGAGATGAAGCTGAAACGCCTCAGACGAATGGCTAGGCAGGGTCAGTCAGCTGGAGAGTATGAAGCTATCGCCAAATATATTGACTGGTGCATGAGCGTGCCTTGGGGCAGATATGTTCAAGACAATCTTGACCTCGTAAAGGCCAAGCAGGTAATTGATAGCATGCATTACGGTAGCGAGAACGTTAAAGAGGTAGTGCTTGAGTATCTTGCGGTATTGAATCGCAAAAATGCTGCAGCAGACAGAGAGTATTCAGCGCCAGTTCTAGCATTTGTTGGAGTGCAGGGTGCGGGCAAGACAAGCCTCGCCAAAGCTATAGCTGCTGCTCTAGGACGACCATTTTACAGGATTTCACTTGGTGGATTGGGCTCTCCAACTGAATTACGCGGCTCGCCTGCTGCTGACCTGACAGGGACTCCTGGCCAAATTGTGCGCTCAATGGTGAAGTCGGGCTGCATGAATCCAGTGATCCTCCTTGATGAGTTCGATAAGGTAAGCGGAAGCGAGAGCAGTAGACAAGACTTTATGGCGATAATGCTCGAGATAATGGATCCGCAACAAAACAAGTCTTTTCGAGATATTTATATTGATTATCCAGTAGACCTTTCAAAGATACTGTTTATAGCGACTGCAAACCGTTTTAAGACTATCTCTCGCGAATTGCTAGATAGGATAGAGTTTATAGAGTTTCCAGACTATACAGTCGATGAGAAAGTCGTCATCGCTCAGAAATATTTATTCCCTAAGGTCTTGGAGTATGCAGAGCTAAAGCCCGAGGAGCTACAGATCTCACAAACCGCTTGGCCAAAGCTTATCAGCACATTTGGTACCGACCAAGGTGTGAGACGAATTGAACAGAGCATGAAAAAATTGGCGCGTTATGTAACAAAGCAGATCGTGTTGGGCAAGACTACATCTGTTACAATCGATGAAAGCAACGTTGATCAGTATGCACGGCTGGTATTGCCGAGTGTCGAAGAGGTCCGCAACAAAGACTTCACAGCTGCACCAACTACAGCCCCAGATGCAACCTCAAACTCTGTACCGGACGCCGCTCAAACAGATGCAATGCCAATCCAAGCTGCACCGATGGCTTAGCCCCACATACTGAATTTCTTTGTAAGCGGGTCGATTATATCTGCTGCCCCAAAGACACCAATACCCCAAATCAGTAGATCATCCAGCTTTTTATCCTTGAGATCCTCTTGGAGAGGATCATCTAGGTTAAACTGAATCATCTCGTCAACATATATAAGGTATGGTAATCCAGTTTCTTGTACTTTCCGAGCGAAATTAACCATCTGGCCTGGATTTGCTGCGAGTGTAATCACAGGAAACTGTGAATTTGCAGATATTTTATCTCCATCTGCCAGCGTGAAGCTCTCCCGACCTACCACTGCCTCGCCAACTTTGCCGCCAAGATAGGCTGTCAGATGTCCTACAGTATTTGTAAGCCTCCAGCCTTCAACATCTTTGTTGAGCACGATGACAAATTTAGAGTTCGATGCAGGCGTGCTTGATGCTGCATATGCAGGCTTCTTATGTGAAGTAAGCTTACTAAAGTCTACTCGATCGCCATAAATCTCTTTCGAGAAATTGTCAAAGAATCTCTTCATCGGCGGGAATGGCACTCCTTCACGGGCTGTAACAGCCTCAAATGCCCAGAATACACGCTCAGACATCCCAAACCCTACTGCAGGCGGCATACCATATTCGAGCATCTCTACGAAATCTATATCAAGCATATGTGCCTCTTCGTCGCCAGAATCTCTCATATCTTGCTGCTCAAGGAACCTATCAAGCTGCTCTTGCGGGTCATTTAGCTCAGAAAATGCATTCGCCATCTCACTGCCAAGGATTATAGGATGGAATCTGTCAGCCTTGCGTGGATCATCCACATTGGCTTTTGATAGCGGAGATAGGAATTTCGGAACTCCAGTCAAAAAGACCGGCCCGACAATATCTTTCCGAATCAGCTTCCACAACCCGTCTGCCACCCTGCTTCGATTCATGTTGAGATCTGCCTCACCTCCATTTTTCACGTATACATCTACAAGCTTTTCAACTGTGTCATCAAATACGCTGACACCAAACTTATCCCAAACAACTGTCGAGAAGTCTATCTCTTCCCATTGACCGCTAAGATCGACTGCGTTACCACGGATCTCAAACTGCAATGTGCCATAAACTTTTTCAAGTACATATTTGAACATCTCTTCTGTAAGCTTCATCCCATCGCGTGAGTCAGCATAAGCCCAGTACCACTCCATGGCTACATGCTCCGGCAGGTGCTCTTCGCTAAAACCTTCATTTCTAAATCTTGGTCCGAGGTCATACACTTTTTCAAACCCGCCACCTAGAAGCCGCTTAAGCGGGAGCTCGTGGGATATCCTGAGGTAGAAATTCTCGGCAAGCGCATCGTAATATGTCTCAAATGGCCTTGCATCTGCACCTCCTGTGGTATGCTCCAGCACTGGAATATTAACCTCCGTGAAGCCTGTAGACTCCATAAAGTCTCGCACAGCGTTCCAGAATACACCTCTTCGTACAAACATCTCGCGAACCTCTGGATTCATCGTCATATCAAGATATCTTCTTCGATACCTAGTCTCTTTGTCGGTAACTCCTTGCCACTTATTTGGAAGCGGTCGTATGCTCTTTGATAGAAGCTTGATACTGGTTACAAGTACTGATTCCTGACCAGTTTTGGTCTTAGTTACGGTACCACGTGCCTCGATATGGTCACCGATATCAAGTAGATGAAGCTTATCTAAGCCAAGTATTCCCTCAGCCGTATTGGTTGCGCCTAGCTCCTCATTACGAATGTAAAGCTGTATACGCCCTGTTTGATCTTGTAGATCAATAAATTGGATATCCCCATGCTGCCTCCATGTCATTACACGACCATTTACCACAACCTTTTTGCCTTCTAGCTGTGCATACTGCACAATAATCTCACTTGCGTATTTTGTACGCTCTCCCTTCCCAGGGTAGGGGTTGATGCCCAGCTGCGTCAGCTCCTTAACCTTTGCTATTCTTTGAGCTCTTTGACCTATAAGGTCGCTTCCAAATTTTGTTTCGTTCATGCTATTTTTTACTGAATTTATGTATAACTCACAGGAGTTATTAAAACAAAACGCCTTTGCAACAAGTCAAAATTAACTTGTTGCAAAGGCGTTCAACCGCGGTACCACTTTGCTTTGCCCAGATATCTCTACCTAAGCCTTGTTGGCTATTGCTAGCCTAGCAATTCACAGCTTGCTCTACTGCAGGTTCTACTCTCTATTTATTCGCTATAATCGCTGACTGCGATCATAAGATAGATTTCTTCCTAAGCTCGGAGGTCTTGCTTCGGGTTTGATGTTCTCCGTTCGCACTTTACCGGAGTCACTGTAAGCATCGTACAACCAGAAGTTCCTCGTCAATGCTGATCGATTATAGCCTACAAACCTGCACCCTGTCGAGAAAATGAGTTTTATGCTCAATAATCACGAAGTACCACATCAATCTTCTCAGGGACACCACTACAAGTTTTCCCATCCTTTACACATATGCTCACATTGTAGCTACCATCTCCTTGGAAAGCCTCAAGCCTGGCCTTACCTTCTGATTTAGACTTTACATGCTTTACTCTAAACTGTGATCGAGGAAGCTTATCAGATATCTCTTCTGTGCTCCAGGCGACTAAGAAGCCTTCTTCTGTAACACCGTCATACTCCCAAAGTACTTTGTTTGCCTCGACCTCGACACTAAATGGTGACGAAGTAAACATTGGGGTCGGAGATGCCACAGACACAATATTGCTGTATGCAAAGCATCTATTTTCAGCCTTAATATAGGCGCAAAGTCTTACATTGTATGTCTGCCCGTCTGCAATTGGTATGAAATACTCACCTTTAGTCTTCTGTACATCTCTGGTAATTGCACTACCCAAAACTAGATTCGAGCCTCTAGAATAAAGTAGCTTCCAGAAATCAAAACCATCTCCGCTACCTTCTATAATGCTCCAGGCAACTCTCATACCTTCACCCTCGGCCCATGCATTAGTCTTAATCGCTGGCACCTGTGGCACAACACTAACTACCTCAACTGTCTCGATAGCGCTATTGCCTTCGCTGTCTGTTGCTACAATTTCGATCACATTACTACCATTCTCGACCTGCACCTTCTTCTCGAATTCTCCATTCTGCTGCACCTTGCTCTCTTCTCCATTAATAACTACAGTGCTTTTTGGTGAGGTTTGTCCTTCAATTACAGCTGTACCGCCTTCAACAGTGCTGTTATAAGGTGTCTTCATGGCGATCTGAGGGCTCTCTAGATAAGCGATCTCACTAATCTTTGTGCTTCCACCCAAGACTTTGCTATCTTGTGAGGCATTCCATGAAATAAAGTCAGACCCAGTTATGAAAGACTGTTCAAGGATACCAAGTCCAAGAGAATATCTTGAGCTTGGACTATTCATAATGAAATATGTGTAACCCTCATCTACTTCTTCAACTTTTACTTTATTCGCCTTTGTTTCTGCCTCTACTTCGTCCTTAAGCACTAATACTCCGTCTTCATTCTCATTAGACACCACTGTATAAACTGCCTTTTCACTCTTATACTTGCCATACTCAGTATTTACTTCAATATATGTTCTGTCATCCGCTGCCCTTACATATAGCTGACCGTGCGAAAGGTCTAGACTTATTGTATCGCTATTTGCCTTGTTAATTTTTAACGAAGTATTGTTGTCGAGCCGCACAATGTCTCCACTTTCAAATAGTATCGAAGCTCTGCTATTTGCTTCGGTCTGAATTGAGTCGCCATCCTTTATTGTTGCTCCATCAGAGATAGAATAGAGCAGTTTACTGTCAGCTTCTGTCCCAGTTTGACCATATAAGTATGAGATCGTGCCTGTGTATGACTGTTTCTTCACGCTTTGTGTCATAATCATTCCTGGCTTGCTTACAGCAAATATTGTCAATCCTACCAGCGCTACTGCAATAACAATACCAGAATAGAATAACCGGCTGTTAGCCGGGTATATCGAAGGAAGAAAGGATGACATTACTGAAATGCCATCTAGAAGCTTCGCTGCTTTTTGGGAAATCTTCGCCCAAAGCATGTCTGAGAATTTCTGATCGGTTATCTGGTCATATTTTGAGGGGCTAATTCTGGCCTGAAGGATAAAGCTCTCTACTGAAAATTTCGTTTTGCTGTTGCGATTTTTCATACTTTGTTATATATCGTTATAATAATTCAGATATTTCACTCTCTGAGTATTCCTTCTCAAATTGCTGCTTAAAGGCCTTTGACGCCCTATGAAGTAGCACTGAGACATTATTCTCTTTGAGTTTCATAACTTCCGCTATCTCTGAAATATCTAGTTCCGAGTAAAATCGTAAGGACAAGACTTGCTGATAGCGAGGAGCAAGCTTAGCCATAACATTCGCAACACGTATCTGAGCTTCAGATACTACTACCTCTCTCTCATGGTTCGGCTCTTCTGAACCAATTAGCTCATTAAGCTCAGTATGATTCCGCTTCGACTCTTTGCGGATATGGTCAACAATCTTATTGTGCGCAATCCTATACAACCATGCCCCAAAACGGATGCCATCTCTTGGATGGTAATTATCTATCTGCTTAACAGCATCATGGAACACCTTGCTGGTGATATCTTCTGCAATGTTTCTATTCGGAAGTCGGTTGATACAATAGCCAAATATTTTAGGCAAGTAGAATTCATATACCTCACGGAAGTACTCTATATTTTCTTTTGATTTAAGTATTAATTCAATCTCACGCTCTTTCGTCATCCCTAAGAATGTTCTAAATTACTGTGCCACCGGAATTACTATCTTCATCCCCATTACCAAACATTCCCCTTTTATCCTGTAATATCTAAAAAATGTAATTTGCTAAAAAGTATAATCCGAGCACGACTACTGTGATAAATATCGCTGTCTTCAAAGCAAATTTAAACAGCTTGGCGATTACGATGAAAACGACTGCTCCCAGTAAAATTCCCAAACCGATTGATAGCCAGTCCATACTTATTTACGCTCACAATTTAGTCGTTTTAAGTATAGGGGGGATTACAATATTGCACAACTTATATTTACTTTTTTTGAAGTCCTATAGCGGGGTGATAAGCTACAAACGTAGGTAAGCATCAGCAATTAAGCCTATTGCCGCCTTCTCATTTACACCTCTGGATAGCATATATTGCAGCATCGCCCTATCCGGACGACCAATCGCTGATTTATGATCCACCGACACCTCTTTTTCATCTATTTCAAGCGTAGGCACAAACTGTATTGAAGAATCCTCACTCAGCATAAGTGCCCTCATATCAAGCTTCGAGGAGATGCCGCTTATTGCATTTGGGGCAAATATAACTACCCGCAGGTCGATCTTGGTCATACCGACAAGCACAAGCCTAATAAATATATCTGAGCTGACATTCTGCTTAGCGAATAGAAACCGTAACTGAAGTAGCTCAGGCTGCTCATTGTTAAGATCTAGCTTCTGCATAATTAGGAAATCTGTGCTCTCCTTTACCTCGATTTCGATGCTTTTCTCCTGAAGAAGCTTATCGAAATCAATTTGCTGCTGTTTTTTGGTGTCCTTTTCCTTCACGGTTAAGAATAATTTGAAGTAATCGTTCTAGCTCTACCGAGTATTCTAGCGGCAACTCATCGATTACAGGGTCTACATATCCTGTGACTATCAGCTGCTGTGCCTCTTCGGCCGGTATTCCTCGCGACATTAGATAATTTACCTGCTCTTGATTCACCTTAGATACGCTTGCTTCATGCTCAAGCGTAGAGCTATCATTTGAAACTATATTGTGGGGGTATGCATAAGATTTCGACTCTTCGTCTATCAGAAGCCCATCGCAATTAACCACCGCACGTGCACTTGCTGCTCTTGAAGTAATTCTCGAGATTCCTCTATATGTGGCTTTTCCGCTACCCACGCTTACCGTGCGTGAATCAATTATGCTGGAGGTGTTTTTACCAAGGTGGATCATTTTGGCTCCTGTATCAAGATCCTGACCACTGTCAGCGAGCGCCATAGATAGTACTTCTCCACGCGAGTTGTCACCCTCCAAGATTACCGATGGATACTTCATGGTTACCTTCGAGCCGATATTCACATCAAGCCATTCAATTCTAGCGCCTTCTTGAGCCTTGCCACGCTTGGTGACCAAGTTGTAGACATTCTTCGACCAGTTCTGGATCGTAGTGTACTTGATATGGGCATTTTTGGCTGCGAAAAGCTCCACTACAGCTGCGTGCAGCGAGTTGGTGCTGTATTGTGGCGCTGTGCATCCCTCGATATAGTGTACCTCTGAGTCTTCATCGGCGATTATGAGGGTACGCTCGAATTGCCCCATATTTTCTGTGTTAATTCTAAAATATGTCTCCACTGGGATAGCTATTTTCACACCTTTGGGCACATATATGAAGCTCCCCCCGCTCCATACTGCACTATTAAGTGCTGCAAACTTATTGTCATCGTGTGGGATCAGCTTGCCAAAATACTCTTTATATAGCGTCGGATACTTATGGAGCCCTTCATCGATACTTTCAAAGACCAATCCGCTATCCTGATACCGCTCCTGAAGATTGTGGTAGATTATCTCGGACTCATACTGTGTAGAGACACCTGCTAGAAACTTCTTCTCGTGCTCGGGTATTCCTAAATCATCAAATGTCTGGCGAATATCCCCCGGAACCTCATCCCATGTGTGGGTGCGATCGCCAGCTGTTGCATAATACTTGATATCATTAAAATCAATATCGCTAAGATCTGGCCCCCAAGTAGGCATCGGCTTTTCCAGAAATACCTTATACGCTTCCAGACGCATTTCAAGCATCCAATCGGGCTCTTCTTTGATCTGCGAGATCTTGCGAATTACATCCTCACTTAGGCCTTTTGGAAACTCAAACCCTTTATTCTGTTTTCTCTTTGCTTTCTTCGGCATATCCTTTTGAGATGATTTTTTCAGCTAATGTACCGTCTCCGCTTTCAACAATTGTTCCACCCTTTAAGAGATGCACTTTGTCCGGCTGAATATAGTCTAAAATTTTTGGATTGTGCGAGATTACGATGATCCCGACGCCATTATCCTTCACAAATTTGTTGATGGAGCTAAATATTCTCTTTAGCGAATCAATATCCAACCCAGAGTCGATCTCATCAAGCACTGCATACCTTGGGCGCAAAAGTATCATCTGCAAAATTTCGCACTTTTTTTTCTCGCCGCCCGAGAAACCTTCATTTAGGTTTCGCTCTGAAAAGTCAGGGTCAAATCCCAGCTCATCCGCAACCGCCTCAAACATCTCAGTAAAGCTCCATGGGTCAATTTTCTCATTCTCATATTTTCTTGAATTGTAGGCATTTCTGAGAAATTCAACCAGGTGAACTCCGGGAACCTCAACAGGGTTCTGTGCTGCATAGAAAAGCCCTTCCCGCGCTCGAGTGTCTATCTCCATATCAGAAATATCGGTTGAATCCAGCTTGATCACTCCAGTACAGTTAAGACCGTCCCACCCGATTAGAGCCTTCGCCAATGTGCTTTTTCCTGCGCCATTTGGACCCATTACCAGATGAATCTCGCCTGGGTTTATTGAAATATTAACTGATTCAAGTACCTTTTTCTCGTTCTCGTCGAGCGCAACTGTTAGATTTTTAACAACAAACATGTCAGTATGATCATATTAAGCGTGCTATATTATATTGGATCATTGCAATATTTGAAAATTGGCCTCAACGAGGGAGACGTAACCGCGTATTTAACCTCCATTAGATTTTAAATGTATGAAACCTTTCACCTATCGCAACGTGGAGGTAGCTAATCAAGGGCAGGTTGGTGTAAAGTAAGTCATGAGTTGCTAACGATTAAGTTTTTAAGACCGCAATAAATGAGTAGTGAAAGTAGATATCCGCTAAATGAAAATCAAAATAAGATGGCTGTTTGGGTTAACCTGATTTGTGACGAGAAAATGATTTGGTAGGTGAGTATGATCAGGATTATAGTGAGACAGTTAGTTCCTCTACACCGACCACACCAGATAAACTTTTTTCAAGCTACAGACCTGTACCGACCTACTCACAAGTTATTCAGGCTGCTTGTGAGAAACTAGGCATTACCTCGACTCAGGTAATTTGGATACTGAGTGGTTATGAGTGGAAACATGCTGTTGGCGAGATCGACCCCAAGGAATTTACGGGGGTTAAGACATTCGGTGCTAAAGCATATTTTCTAGGGAATCTTCCTCTGTAACTTACAGTTAGATTCTAAAATTACAGCGATAGGTGAAAAACCACGAAGATTATGGTATAATATCCCCGCATTCAATTTTGTGAGGCTTACAGCCTCACTTTCCTGCCCTAGATAGAAATTCAATTTCACTGCTAGTCAGTCTTTCTGTCTGAATGCAATAAAATGTAAATGAAAACCAGATGAGTAAGGATCAGCTTACTTTGGATTTCGAGCCTCCTTTATTGGAGGAGTATCATTACCACGAGGTTTTATCAAACCTAACTCAGCAAGTAGCGAAAGCTTCAAAAATGCTGATGAGCCTATTCTTGTAGACCTTCGAGTGTTATTGGGCTAACGGCCGTTCTATCCAGCTTCTTCCCTTGGACGAAGAGTATCCCTCCAGAAACCGCAGCTATGACTGTGTTTATCGATATAGATAGTATGTGCGATAGCACGATGGCTTCAAGTATCCCTTCACCTTTGATTGCAAAGAGAGAGAATACAAATAGCATAATCGCCTCGTATGTTCCTACCATTCCCGGGGTCTGGATCGGGATAACTGCTGAAAGAGTAAGTACCGTTGCCGCAACCAAAAGCACGGTAAGTGATATATCAAGCCCAACTGCCTGAAAAGCATAATATGTAGCCGCATACGTGATTACCCACCCAGCCGCTGTTGTTATCAATGTTTGGAAGTACTGCTTGTGAGTGACCTCGTTTACAGCCTCAAGTATGCCGCTCCCTTTACGTATTCCTGGAATTTTCCGCATAATATTAAGTGCAAAATCACTCTTGAGAATTGCTAGAAAGAATAAAATCCCTAGAAAAGTAACCATTGATGCCACTTTCATATACCCAAGCCCAGATATCACTAAGGTAAGCAGAACGCCAACAATCAGTATTACACCTGTGTCTATTATCCTTATGAATACGAGCTTTCCAAAAGCCTTGCTAAGGCTGTAATTTGCAAATTTCTTGAGCAGAGCAGGCAAAGCTAGCTCACCAAGTCTAAACGGAAGCATTGTGGCAAGATATGAATGAACAATTGAGATATTAGTCATGCTACCTAGTGGAAGCTGGATAAGGGTAAGGTCTCTCAGCCTTAAGCCTCTAACAACTGACCCTAAGATTGAGAGCAAAATTACCGCTAGTGTAGGCCAAAACTTTATCTCACCTGATTTCTCTATGAGCGTCTGCAGATTTAGGTTGATAGCTATAAGATAAATCGATCCGACAAAGAGAGCTACCACTAGAATATTTTGAACAAGTTTCAATAAACGCTTATGGTTTTGCATACTGTTGCCATTATACGATCAATTACTGATTGCAGTCACTAGATCAATTTATGCTCTCGCTAAGGTATAATAGAAACATGAAAGATATCTCTAGGATCACAGACCAGCTTTATATTGGTGCTTGGAATTCAGGCATAGATGAAACGGAAATCGACAGGCTTGGCGTAGATCTGATTATTTCTACTATTTTCTACCTTCCCCGTCATCTAGCAAACCACAGCATTGAGGTTGTCTGGCTTCCTTCATTTGACCACAAGTTCTTGCCAATACCGATGAAGATGCTAAAACGAGGCGCCGGTATTGCGAAAGAGTTCTTGGATGAAGGAAAAAATGTACTTGTGTATTGCAAGGAAGGACGCCATAGAAGCGTAGCTATGACAGCAGCGATACTTATAAACCAAGGATTTAGCGCAAAAGAGGCGGTTGAGCTAATAAAACGACAGCGCATGATAGCTGATCCTGACGTAGAATATATCCGCAGGAGAATTAATCGTTATGAGCAGTTAAATTCTAAACCGTAGAGCCATGAGCAAAAGAATAGAGCTGATCGTAAATCCGATATCCGGCAAGCCTGAGCCGATTTTGTACTATATCAACAAGGCACTGAACGAAGACGGGACAGAGTGGAATTTGCATATCACGAAGAAGAGCGGAGATGTTGAGAGCTTTGTAAAGAAGTTGTTGCCAACAAAGCCCGACGCAATAGCTGTATATGGTGGCGATGGTACAGTCATGTCAGCAGCACAATACCTTATCGACTCCCCTATCCCGCTAGCGATTATCCCAGGCGGCTCGGCAAACTTACTCTCAAAAGATCTTATGATACCTCAAGATAGTCAAGCAGCTTTAGCACTACTGTCGAGGCCAAAAAGCGAGTGGAGATACACGAAGGTCGACATGGGCAGGCTTGGAGATGGCAGCAAGTTTATCTTGCGAGTAGGAATGGGATTTGCCGCAGATAAGGTGAAAATGGCTAGCCGCGAGATGAAGGAGCGCTTCGGAATGCTGGCCTACTCGGTAGCCGGGGTGCAGGCATTCAAGGCTGGCAAAGAGATAGAGTACAATGTCGAGGTTGATGGAGAAAAGTTTGTTGAGAAAGGATACTCATGCTCTATACTTAACTCGGGCAATATGGGGATTGGGCAACTAAATCTTTCCAATATGATTAGCCCGAGTGATGGCTATCTCGATCTTGTAATTTTTAAGACACGAAACTTCGCGAAGCTGTTGGAGCAGCGCTTCGTGAGCAAGAAGGATCTCGATGACTTTAGCGACACCGTGACACATAGAAGAGGAAAGAAGATAAGGTTGACTGTAGAGCACCAAAGCGATATCCAGGTAGACGGAGAATTAATTAGCGGCAATGAGATTGTAGCGGAAGTTATGCCGCAGGTAGTAAAGATCTTGGTTCCATAGATTGATAAAATGAGCTTTTTAAGCTAGAATTTGACTCACAAGAAGTACTCGGGGAGTCCTCAAGAGGACTGCCTCGTAAATCAAGATCACGCAACTGTATACACAGTTGCTTAATCTTGAATACTCGGGGAGTAGTTCAGATGGCTAGAACGCTACTTTTGGGAAGTAGAGGTCGCAGGTTCGAGTCCTGTCTCCCCGACCATCTCCAAAATGAGCACCGAAGGTGGTCGTTTTGGTGATGGTGGAGTCATAGCAGCAGGATTTATATAGAAATAGCAGATCAAATCAGAAGACTAACATGAAAACAGATTTAAACGCAAAACCACGCCTTGTAAAATTCACTCAGATACTCTTAGTGATTCTGAATTCACTACTTCTTATTGGAGTGATTTGTTGGCCCATACTTAATCGTACAAACCACACAGGACTTGAAGCTTACTACTTTATAGTGCCTTTTTTCATCGTAGCATTATTGCTTCTTTTGTCATCGCCCTTTAGCAAAGAACTAAACGTCACTCTGCTGGGAGTAATGGTTAGTTTACTGGGAGTTGCGCTACTATTTACGTATAAGCAATATAACGTAATGATCAATTATAATGAGTGGCTAACTCGTGGAATGCCAAGTAGGTTTGAGAGTGTTGAAACAATGTTTTGGGCAAATGACAATGAGACGTCATATTCGGCTCAAGACTTGAGCAATTCAAATTTTTTGGTTAAAGGCTTTGGGATAACTCTACCAGAACCATATGTAATGCTCTCGAGCGGAGCCCCGGTTAAGGTCGATATATGCAATACTATTTCAGCATCAGGGGTTGACGTTTATCTAGAGGATAGGTATCTGCAAGATACTGCCTCATTTAGAATCAGCATAGAGGAAAAAGAATATGTACAATCCAACAGCGAGTTTCAAGAATTTGTCCGTGTGTTTCTGCCACAATCTGCCGGTGAATTTGAAAAGGTTGGGAGTGTTGATCTTAACGGACACGTATTTACGAAGTATAAATACAACTCCTATGAGATAGTTACTCCTGTACAATTTGAATTAGTTGGTGAAGAGTATATTTATGAAATAGAGTTAGATGATATTTATTTGTTCATCTCACATATATCAATATCTGATAACAAAATTGAGGAGATACTGTCCACACTAAAGACGAATGATCTTGATTGTCAAGAGTAGCTCCCAAGATTCCCTTGGCTAGATATTTACCAAAAATTTAGTGTGAAGTAGAGTTAATTTGTTTCCTCCTATGAATCCCGACCTAAAAGCGAAACGATGCGAGGTCACACTAATAAAGAAAACGACCACCGAGAGGTGGTCGTTTTCTTTATTAGTGTGACCAATGAGGCTACAAAGCAGGTGATAAGTCTGTGCTTTCGAGCACGACGAACTTGAGGGAGTCGTTGCGAGAGGCATCCTTTAGGATCTCCCGACTGACTCTGACTCTGACTCTGACTCTGACTCTGACACTAACGCAAGCAGGTGGATGGCAAGTAGAGATCACGGGTTTAAGTACTGTCACTTGCTACACTGCGAGTGATAATCAGCAGAGTTCATCGATTCGGAATTTTTATGACACTTCGATATGGTAGTATTACTAGTAAATCTAATATGTAAATATCATGAAACTTGCTGATCTGATCCGTAATCCTGACAATATAGTAATAGACAGCTCATTTGTGGGTAAAGTTGAGATTGTTTACTCCTGAAAGTTACCCAGGTTAGTGAAACAGATATTGAGTATCCCTGAAAATGTCTCAGACTACGATGAACCAATAATCCTCCGTAAGCTGTCGAGTGATATGATACTGAAAGCGACAGAAGAAATGAATAGCGATTTCATTGGCAATCATGTATTACCTATATTTGATTGCAGTGACAACGATTATCTTGGCTACGATTATTCAAGCAAGCTCTGGTGTATGTATAACATTGTTGATGATGTTTCTTTTAATGAGCATGAGGATATCTTAGACTTGCTTTGATTAACTTACGAACTGAGATCGGTAATTTTGACTCCTTAAGAACTTCGGTTAATTAAGAAAGCGTCTATATAGCTTTATCTCAACTGCATTTCTGTCGAACGGTTCCCACGATTTACCCAAACCTTTATCACCTCGAACAAAAGCAAGTTAAGCAGCCCAAGGCCAAACAGGGAAGTCCAATAACCCAACGAAAGCGGCACTGTGCCTAATACCAAATTAAATATCGGCATCTGTACACCTACAATCAATGCGCCAATCCCAATTAACACTGACAAAACCATAAACCTGTTTGAGAAAGGATTGTAGCTGAAAATTGTGTGACGCAAGGATTTGCAGGCGAAAATATAGAAAAGAGAGTTGATTCCTACACCTACAAATACTACCGTTCGCATTAGCTCAACGCTCACACTTTCTCTATGTAGGTAGTAGAAAATTAAAAAGATCATAGCATCCGCGATTAATACAAATAGTGCAATAATCTTTAACATCTGGCGATCCAAGATATGCTCATTCTTGCTCCTCGGTGGCTGTTTTAATAGATCGCCCTCCTTTGGCTCAAATGCCAAAGATAATGCAGGCAGTGCGTCTTCGACTAGGTTCACCCACAATATCTGCAGAGCAGTAATCGGAAGTGGTAGCTGTAGCAATATAGCTCCCATGACAAGAATCAGCTCACTAAAGCTTCCTATAAGCAGATACATGACGGTTTTCTTAATATTATCGAACATGGCACGACCCTCCTCGACCGCCCTGACGATTGTCCCAAAGTTTGAATCCAGGAGCACCATATCTGCCACCTCTTTTGATATATCTGACGCATCTTTCACGACGATCCCAATATCCGCAGATTTAAGTGCTGGGGAGTCGTTTACCCCATCGCCTGTCATAGCTATTACCTCACCATTCGCTCGTAGAGCTTCTACTATTCGCAATTTCTGTATCGGGTCAGTTCTAGCAAAAAGTATGATCTTCCCCACACGAGACCGGAGCTCATCATCGGAGAGCTTTTTAAGCTCTACACCTGTTATCGCGGTGCCATCTGCGAGCATGATCGCTCTCATCAAGCAAGCCAAGCTGTTTCATAACCGCGATTCCAGTCTCAAGATAATCTCCAGTAATCATCTTGAAATTAATCCCAGCAGACTGACACTCCCTTATAGACTCAATCACTCCTTGCCTGATCGGGTCATCAAGGGCGAGCAGACCGTTCCACTCAAGCTGACTTATATCTTTCTTGCTCAACTTTTTATTCTCTTTGTACTCTTTGTGGGCGAAACCAATAACTTTCTTCCCTTTGGAGGCATACTCAGCAATACGTGCCTCCCACAACTCACGGCTATTTTTATCGATAGTAGATTTATCCAATAGCACCTCGGGAGCTCCAAATAGATATAGAATTTTCCCTCCAGACGACTCACCAAGTAGTGCAGTGTACTTTTGCTTGCTGTTAAATGGTATGCCATCGACCACTTTCTCGCTCACTTCCCATGACCCCGATACAACCTGTGAGCTATGTTTCTTTTCCAACCACTGCCTCATGGCAATTTCAAGAGGATCAGAGCCATTCTCTGACAATCTAATGCTTCTGTACGCAAGATCATTGTCTATAAAATCCTCTTGTACCACGTTTAAGACCCCCTCTGTTACTGTACCGGTCTTATCTACGCATACTGTTGTAACAGAGCCTAACGTCTCGGCTGCGAGAAGCTTTCTCACGATAGCCTGCTGCTTGGACACCTTCTGCATCCCAACCGCTAAAATTACTGTTAGCGTGACAACTAGTCCCTCCGGGATTGATGCTACAGCTACGGCTACGGCAGTAGTCGATATCTCGCTGAGCTCATACCCATATAGCAAGCCGACAAGGAAAAGCAGTGCGGCACAAAGTGCGGCAATAATCGAGAGATATCTCGCAAGCTTCCCGAGCTGATGCTGCAAAGGTGTCTTTGTATCGCTAATTGACGATACACTGGCTCCGATTTTCCCGATGCTAGTATTGCCTCCAATCGATTTCACTTTCATATATCCATGCCCAGTCAGCAGTCTTGTCCCTGCATAGATCATATCGCCGTGTGATTTGTGCACTGGCACGGATTCACCGGTCAATATAGCCTCATTCACGGTCAGTCCCATCGCTTCTACTAACTCGCCATCGGCAGGAATCTGATGCTCTATGGTAAGCTCAGCTATATCACCTACCATCACCTCGGCCAACTCTATCGTGAACTTCTTACCGTTGCGCACAATAACTGCTTTAGGATTGATCAGTTTTTTAAGCTGTTGCAAAGTATTTTCAGCCTTGTATTCTTGATAGAAACCGAGTGCACTGTTTATCGCAATCGCTACCAAGATAAATAGTGTGTCGACATATTCAGCAAGAGCCGTGGTTATCAGTGCGGCAAATATGAGCACAAAAACCAGCGGTGATTTAAGCTGATTCACCAACAATGATAGAGGCGACACAACTCTCTCCTGGACTAACACATTCTTTTGTGACTGATCCATATCAAAAATGTATCACTTTATTCAAGCTGTAAACAAACATAATGAGATAGAGAAAAACAAGTGCAATACCCTCCCAGCGCACAATACGCTTATCGGTCCAAGCGAAATAGCCTAGTATTAGGCATGTTACTGTCAGGATAATCGACACGACAAGAATTGTGCTTGAACCATTGAGCTGATAAGGACTTAAAATCGCTACAAGACCCAATATCGCTACATTAGTAGTTGCACTACCAAGGACGTTTCCAGCTGCAATTTTATTCTCATTGGTGGCGCTGCTTGTTAGTGCTACAACTAGCTCAGGAGTGTTTGTGCCAATACCAAGAATAAGGATACCAACCAACACCTCTGGTATTTTCAGAATTGAAGCTACATCAACGACCTGATTCACGAGGAAGTTTGATGCCACAATTAAGACCGTTACACCTATAACCATCTTTATGGTGAGAAGTATTAACTTACTATTTGCTATTTTCGTGTGCTGCGGGTTTAGGTCATTTGCCCGCTTAGTCTTAAATAATAGGTACAGTATCAGTCCCACATAGGCTGAGATTAAGATTACTCCGTCGGCTTTGCTAAGATTTTTGTCGATAACCACAACAGCCATCATAAAGATGAGGAGAAGAGACATAATCACTTCCCGCCTGCCAAACATAGTCTTAAAGGGTATTGAGCGGTGCTTTATTGCCAGCGCGCCAACAGTTACAGTCATCAAAAACAATGTTGCACCGAATAGATTCCCCACTGAAAGCTGTGGTACATCCTGGCTGGCTGAGCTTATGGCGATTGAAAATTCGGGGAGACTTGATGCAAATGACAGTAATACAAACCCACTTATGAAATAGTTGATCCGTGTACGGTAAGAAAGTGAGACTAGTGACGAACGAATTACCCCTGCGCTCTTTATCATGAGCAAGAGCAGTATTACTATCCCTGTGAGTTTAAGCAGTAGATCCATCTCTTCGCATCATTGTAACAAAGTCCAATGGCTTGGGCTATGCTTTTAGCTGCTTAAGGGGTCGGACAATAAGAAAATGTGTATTGTTATCTTCTCTGTCCTGAAGATCCTCGTCCACAATTTTCAAGCCGTAAATCTCTGCCATATCTTTGTTTCCTAAGATCGCGCAATGCTTATCAAGCTCTCCAGATGCCAAGGCCTGGGCTGCTCTTGCGGTATCAATCATCTCGCCATCGCCCGAACGGAGCTCAACCGATGCATACCGTTTCCCCAGTGTCAGCGCGCACTGGATAAACACCTGTGGATGGGCATAGATCGTCTTGAGGTCTGCTGCTGAGCACTCGTGCGAGCACATCAAGAAATGCCTGATCTGAAGGGAAAGCGTATCGACATACTGAAAATCGTGCTTGCCGATCGCCTCTGCACTTTCCTCAACGACACCACCGAGAGTATTAAATATCGCAAACAATCCTAAATCAACCTCCCCCGCCTCCAGGGCAGCCAAGACTCGCTCCGATGTATACAGATATTCAATCTTAGCATTTTTGATGCCGTTTTCCGATATATATTTTAATGCTGCTGAGTGGTTGAAGCTTCCTTCACCACCCTGTATTCCTATTTTCATTAAAAGTGTATCAATTATTACCGAAAGCAGGATTTTAGCATAGATAAGGGGAATGATATATGATTTTGACAAAGCTACAATTACAAATATAATGTGCGCAGTAAGTTCTCAACTTTACACGACATGAAAGGTATCGATTTTCCAATCGTCAAGACTAAGCCACCTAAATCATCAAGAGAGTTTGATCTCACTGATCCCGCCGAGCGCAAGGTGTATTTCCAAGAAAAAGTTCCGAAAGAGATTGCCGAGTTAAAGGATTATTTCCGCGACAATACTTTCGTCGCCTACCTACTTGGTAAGAAGATGGCAGGCAAAGGTACATATACAAAGCTGCTAGCCGAAATTTTTGGCTCGGATCTTATCAAGCACCTCTCTGTTGGTGACCTTGTAAGAGCTACTGACCAGGTAAAAGATGATCAGAAGGCTAAGGATGAGCTATTTAACTATCTTGAGAAAAACTACCGTGGCTTCATCCCGCTTGAGGAGGCATTTGAAGCGTTTATTAACCGCGATACATCAACACTTCTCCCTACAGAGTTTATCCTCGCACTGGTGAAGCGCGAGATCGAGCTTGCTGGTCGTGTAAACCTCTTTATCGATGGATTCCCTAGAAATATGGATCAGATCTCATATTCATTATATTTTAGGGATCTGATTAACTATAGAAACGACCCTGACATCTTTGTGCTGATTGACCTGCCTGAAGCAGTTATTAATGAAAGAATAAAATTCAGGAGAATCTGTCCGGTATGCAACAGCTCAAGGCACCTGACTCTTTTTCCAACTAGTCTGATTGAGTATGACGAGGAAAACAATGAGTATTTCATTAAATGTGACAACCCTGAGTGCGAGCCACACAGAATGGTTGGCAAAGAGGGAGATGACAAGGGAATAGAGGTAATCAAGGATCGGTTGGTTATGGATGATGAGCTAATTCGCAAGGCATTTGGGCTACACGGCGTGCCAAAAGTCCTGCTTCGCAACGCTGTACCGCTTGATATTGTAGGTGAGATGGTTGACGATTTTGAGATAACAAAAGAGTATGTTTATTCTGGCAAGGGCAAAGATATAACCGTCGAGCAGAAGGAGTGGATCATGATCGACGACAATGGTATCGAGTCAGTGAGCCTACTTCCTTCGGCTGTGGTTGTTGAATTTATCAAGCAGCTACACAGCATCTTGATTGGATAGAAGCGACATTTAGCCCGTCTTTATGCTAAAATCTCTAGTGGTGAGGTCTTTTGGGAGTGTTTTTGGGTGCACTCGGGAGTCCTCTACGAGGATTGCCTCGTAAGCCAAGATCGCGCAACTGTAGTAGAACTCAGTTGCTTAATGTTGAATACTCGGGAGTAGCTCAGATGGCTAGAGCGCAGCTTTCGGGTAGCTGAGGTCGCAGGTTCAAGTCCTGTTTCCCCGACCATTTACCAAAATAGTGTTGCACTATTTTGGTAAATGGGTGGAGACATGCGCGGAAACTGCGGAGCAGGTTTACGTCGGCTGTTAGCGAATGAGGAGCTAAGCGACGAAATGAGCTTAAGCCGGGGGATGCAGAGCCAAGTCCTGTTTCCCCGATGGTCTAGAAATGAACACCGAAGGTGCTCGTTTCTAGACCATGGAGACTAGTGTTGAAGCTGCACTCCAAAGGAGGCAGTGACAAGTCGTGTCACTTACTTCACTGCGAATGAAATGAGCAGCTTGAAGTAGTGATGTCGTGCACTGTGAACGAAGTGAACAGCATGCACGCCTTCCCCGACACCAAGAGAAGTGTCACACCAGCTGTAAGCGAATAAGGAAAAGGGTTAGAACTTAAGCCTAGTGACACAAGAGAATGAGAAAATACAGCTATGAAAAATACAAGCTTTTCTTGGAAAAGTCCGGTGATAAGTACATTAAGAAGTCCATCACAAAGGTTAAAGAAATTACACCGAAAGTATTGAGAGAATTTAACGGACTTATCCATACAAATGAGGGGCCAGTTGAGCTTAAACTAGGAGGGTATATTGCAACTGATATTAATGAAGTGGACTATTGGGTGATTTCAGCTATTTCGTTCAAAGAGAACAAGAAAGTAATTGGAGAGGAGAATGAATACTTACTTGTAAAGAGTAAGAAGCCAGTAACTGCGCAGAAAATGAAGGAGGACTTTGAAGTGACAGTGTCAAATACTACACAGATAGGTAGGCTTGGCGATTACTTGGTATTTAATGGTTATGCCTTCTGGATTGTTAATGGAGAGATATTTGAGAGGGATTACGAGCCCCTCAAACATAGATCTGTTAGTTAAATTGAATATATAGAACAACATGAAAAACCTATTCGCACTTCTAAGACTCTCAAAGCCACTCCACGGCCTTATGATTGCCCTCACACTTCTCCTCGTAGTGGGCACTCTCTTCGAGCTCGTTACACCACTACTCTCAGGAAAGATACTTGACGAAGTAATCCAGCAGGTAGGAGCAGAAGATAAAGTTTACACAGAGCTCATACGGCTTATCTCGATTTCGCTTTTCTCCACGCTTGTATACCTAGTGATCCGATCAGTAGGACAGAGACTTGGTGACCACCTAGGAGGCCATCTACGCAAGCACCTGACCGAGATCTTCTACAAGAAAGCACTCTCACTCCCTCAGTCTTACTACGACTCGGAAATGTCAGGCAAAATATTGAGTCAGCTCAGCCGCGGAATTGTCTCAATCCAGGGCTTTGTTAATGTATCTACAAATTTTATTATCCCAACTTTCTTGCAAGGTGTGATCGTTATCGGAATCTTGATCTACTATAACCTGGCGCTTGGATTGCTCATGGTTGCTATTATCCCTATCTACACTGCAATTAGCCGCTACTCGACTAAGCGCTGGGGCAAGCGGGAAGAGAAGAAGAATAAGATAGAGGATCAATCACGATCAAGAATTCAGGAGTCAATCAGCAACATTAGGCTGGTTAAAAGCTACACTAATGAGCCGAAAGAGTACGGCTTGGTTTCTGGCTATCTAGCCGGGATTAACAAGATTATCTGGAAACAGAGCAACGAGTACCACGCAATCGACTTCGTGCGTGAGACATCGCTCTATCTGGTGCTTTTCGCCACTAGCTTAATCATCTTCTATAACGCCCTGATCGGTGTAATCACCGTTGGTACTGTAATCGTGCTTATGCAGCTTGTTGAGCGAGCTAGATATCCGCTATTCGGCATGTCATATATATTAGAGCAGATTCAGGCAATTGAATCAGGATCAAAAGAGTTTATCGAGATCATTAATCTCCCAACAAGTGAGGACTTTGACGGCAACGAAAAGGTAAAATTGGTGGAGAAACCAGAAATTAGGTTTGATAAAGTTTCATTTAAGTACGACACCTCCGAGAAAGTATTGGATAAAGTGTCATTCTCAATTGGGCACAATGAGATGGTAGCCCTAGTCGGCCCAAGCGGTGCTGGCAAGACTACGATTGCCAATCTCCTGCTCAAGCTGTATGAGCCAACAGAGGGAGAGATCTACCTCAACGACCAGCAGTATAGCAAGCTTTCACACAAGTTTGTCCGTGAGAATATCGCGCTTGTATTCCAGGCTAGCGAGCTCTTCTCAACTACAATAAAAGAAAATGTAGCATACGGATCTAAGCTGGACGACGACAAAGTGGTTGATGCGCTGAAGAAAGCTAATGCTTGGGAGTTTGTATCCAACCTGAAGGGCGGAATCAACGCCGAGGTTGGTGAACGCGGTATCCGCCTCTCAGGTGGACAGAAGCAGCGAATCCAGGTTGCACGCGCTATCTACAAGGATGCGCCTATATTGATCCTAGACGAGGCAACTTCAAGCCTCGACGCCAAGTCCGAGAGTGAGGTAAGCGAGGCAGTAGATCGATTGGTAGAGGGCAGAATGGTAATCGTAATTGCTCACCGCTTCTCAACCATCCAGAACGCCAACAAAGTAATCGTGCTAAACAATAAGGGTATCGAGGCAATCGGTAATCCCCAGGAGCTATCAACTAAGCCAGGTATCTATGCTGATCTGCTGCAATACCAGATCGAGGGAAATAAGAAGCTGCTTAAGAAGTTTGAGCTTGCCTAAGCTTTGTCACCTTTTAGGGAATTCGCTTGCCCTTTAAATCCTTTCTTGACCTCAAAGTCATAGAGGCTGTCCTTGATCGCGACGATGTATAGCGTTCCAAGCACAGAAGCAATAGCCACGAGCATAAATATCGCTCGATAGTTGAAATATTGAATCATTAAGCCACCGAGAGCTGCGGTTAATGCGGTTCCCAAGCCAACAATCGTATCGTAGAACCCCCACCCCATCGCTTCCTGATTCTTACCGAGGTGACGTGTAAATATGGCGTTGAAAGACGGAAATGTGAGGGCTAATGCGAAGCCTGAAAGCGCCTGTATCACATAGACATGCCATACTTCTGTGGCAAAAGCAAAAAGGAATGCAGTCCATGCAACTAATAATGAGCCTCCTACAAGGTATTTATAATCATCATACTCTCCACCATTGGCATCAAGCCTCTTTGCGACCGGCATCTGAAAAACACTTTTAAATACAAGAAATATTGTTGTAGCGAACCCTGCAGCAGCTATAGTACCGCCATTAATCTCCTCTGCCATGTAGAGCTGGATAAATGGATTGATAAGCCCCCATGCGGAGAGGATTACAATGTCTGAGTAGGTGAGGTAAAGGATGATTTTGTTAAACTGAAGCGTAGCAATTCGTTTAGGCATTAGTTTCATTTAGGTCGATCCACAAGATTTTAAGCAGTTATTTAAGATAGCATTTGCATATTGTGAGAACAACTCTGTGCATGAAACAGTCGAATGTCAAACAAACTCCGCCTTCGCGAAGTCGCACTTGCAAAGTGCAACTTGCCTAATGCCGATGATCGGCTCCGACTGCTTCGGAAATTGTAGCGTAGCCATCCTCCTGCATAAGACCAACAAGCCCTTTGTTTATCTTCCCAATCAGCTGCGGACCCTGATAGATCATCCCTGTAATCAGCTGTACCAGGCTTGCCCCATGCCTGATCTTCCTATATGCATCTTCAGCGGAAAAGATCCCGCCAACACCAACTATTGTAAGATCCTTTCCATATTTTGCATAAGTATCGTATATAAGCTTGTCACTTAGCTCCTGCGTTGGTTTTCCGCTAATCCCGCCTTTAATGTTCTCCGGAATCTCATCTTTGATAAGCCTGGCATCGCGCACCTTTGTCAGATTCCCTATCACGACCCCATTCACCTTGTACTTAACCGCTACTTGAAGCAATGCATCAAAATCACCCCAGTCCAGATTGATAGGCATCTTAATATAAAGCGGCTTATCGGTTTTCACTGTTCGTAGTTTTGCGAGCAGTGGATCAAGCTTGTCAGGAGTTGTAAATGGCTCACCGCCAAAAGTATTTGGGCATGAGATATTTATTTCATATGCTGACCCGACTTTACGGTCGGCAAACAATTTATAGCACTGATAGTAGTCCTCAATCCCACCCTTGAGTGTGCTTGTTTCTTTGCAGTTTGTCTTTGCTATCGAGATATTTACATGAAAATCTTTCTCTTGAAATTTGGCGACCCGTTCGATGATTACTTCCGAGCCCTCATTTTTCAGGCCGTAATAGACAACCAAGGCTTCTGACTTAGGCAGCCTGTATAGCCTGGGCTGTGGATTACCCTCATACGGCTTATATGTCACAGAGCCTACATCCATAAAGCCAAATCCTACCGAAGGCATTATGCTCATCAGGTTTGCATCTTTATCAAAGCCGGCGGAGAGCCCCACAGGATTCAGATATTTTACGCCATCAAATTCGCACTGAAGCGCCGGATTACTATAACTGAAAGCAAACGAGGTAAGGCCGCGAGTAACAGCTGATTTCCCAAGTATAGTACCGGAATGCAAGTGCTTATCGTGTACCGTCTCTGGATCCTGCCTAAAAAGATGAGGCTTGTAAAATCTTTGATAAATCGTGTCGGCGAGTGATGTTCCAAACATCTGTGAAAGAATCATAAGTTAGCAATGGGGTTAGTAATTGCCAATCCCAGGCTGATAATACTCCTAGGCCGCCTGCTTCTCAAGCTCGAGGTAAACTGGGTCATGGTCTGATCCCAAAGCATTGTGCAATATCTGCGAGTAGACGCTCATGTTTTCAAGGGCTTTAAGGTTCGCAAATATCCAGTCGTTCTTGAACTTAATCTTGTCTAGAATTGGGTCTATGTGCTTTCGTTCTGTTCGGATCTCGCTATTTGTAAGATAGCTAAATGTCTCCTTGCTCGGGCAAACATTTTTGAAGCCACTGTCCTCCATCAGTTTTACCAGCATATCGTGAGATTTCTTGCGTACGCTATTGAAATCACCGCAGATATAAACCGGGTAGTTAAGTGAGCCAGTATTCTCATTAACAAAGCCTATCAGGTCTTCAAATTTGACAGTGTCTTTGCGCAATATCGGCAGGTGGACATTAACAACAAACTCTTTCTGACCATCTCTATTTACCTCCATTATCATTACCCCTTTGGTTTCTCCGAGTAATTTTGATTCATTTAATATTGTTGTATATGTGTTTAGGAGGTCGATATCTTTGCGATAAGCGGTGAGAAGATTTTGATGCCACTGCTTCCGCTCTTTAAATAGATACTCGAATGTTGAATATCTATAACCTTTCTCGGTGAGATATTTCTCAAGCTGCTTGTTCGGCTGATATTCCTGCAAGCAGATATAATCGGGCTGATCGCCGTTCATGACTGAGTCGATCGTGGCGATTATCTCGTCTACATACGTACTTAGCTTTACGTTGAATGTAAGAAGCTTCATCTTGGTTCAAGTATTAACAGATTTTCTACATGCGGCGTTTTTGGATAATAGTTGTACGCCCTGTTAAATTTTATATCATAAATCTGGCTAAGCTTCCTATAGTCTTCTGCCTGAGTTTTCGGATTGCAGGAGAGATAGATCAACAATTGTGGCTTTAGCTCGAGCAATTTCTCAACCAATTTCAGGTGTAAACCAGACCTAGGCGGGTCAACAACAACGTGCGATTTTCCTCGGTCAATTGAATCTAGATTCGCTTCAACCTTGCCTGCGACGGCTGTGACATTGCTGATGTCATTTAATTCGGCTGATTTTTTGGCATAAATTGGAGAGTCTTCGGAGAGCTCAAGCAGACTAACTGTGTCATACATATCGGCGAGCGATATGCCGATTGTACCAACGCCAGAGTAGAGATCATAAAGATGGTTTCTATTAGATTGCTTCGCAAGATACTCTTTGATATCAGAAACTGTTTGAGCAAAAAGTTGTGGGTTTACTTGGAAGAACGAATCATATCCATACACGAAGCTGTAATCCCCTACTTTTTCAATAAGCTCTAGCTCTCCGCTTCTGCTGATCTCTCCCGAGGCAACGGAGGCTGGGCTTCGAGGATCTGAATAGAGCTGAATTGACCCTTTAACGTACTGCTCGGTATCTGTTTCATTAAATTCTAGGGCCTTGATCTCATTCTTAAGATAGAGTGCATATACGATTTTGTCTTCATGAAATGAGTATCGTACGACAAGCGACTTTAGATCCGCAAATTGCAACTTGCCTGCCTTGTGGAGTTGGTTTACCTCTTTAATGAACTGCTTCATGAAATCATTCACTCTATCTGGCGCTAGCGCGACTGTATCTACTGGTTGCTTGCCTCTATGGCTATCGCGTTTATGAAAGGCTAGGGATATTGCCTCCTCTGCATCTATGTAGAATGAGAACTCGAACTTATTGCGATACTTATACTCTTTGTCCGAGGCAATTACATCAGAATCGGGTAGCTGTGTATCTGCAATCTCAGTGAAGAGATTTTGGATTAGCTCTTTTTTAATTTCGTTTTCATAACCTTGTGCCATAATTTGATAGGGTGAGGTTGAAAGATAGCTTTCCTGATCTTTTGGCAATACACGATTTTTGTTTTTCTCAACAATCAGCACAGCCTTGGTATACCTTGTCCCCTTTTTCTTTGTTACAACCTCAGCATCAACCAGCTCACCAGGCAGCACACCAGCAACAAAGTACCTCACCCCATCCAGATGAGCAACGCCGTATCCTTTCTCATTCAATTTTTCGATCTTCAATCTATGAGTCATGCCGAAAATTAACTTACCACTATTTATATGCTATGTTGTAAAAGGATTATATCATCAGCGTCAACGTCGACAATTACCATAGCTGATTAGAAAGATTAAATTACGCTGCCCACTTAATGACCACATCATTAGAAAGACTTTTCAACCCAAGCAAGGTGGCAGTTGTTGGTGTTTCCGCCGACCCAACCAAGCTAGGCACGGTTGTCTACGACAACATAGAGAAAAGTGGCTTCGACGGTGACCTTTACCCAGTAAACCCAAAGTACCGTGAAATATATGGCAAGAAGTGCTTCTCTAAAGTCTCCAAAATTCCGGGCAAAGTAGATCTCGTTATCATAGTTGTACCCTCAATATTTGTTTTTGATGTAATAAAAGATTGCGCTCGCAAGAAAGTGCCATATGCTGTCATTATCAGCGCAGGATTCAGCGAAACCGGCTTCGAAGGACGAAAGCTTGAGGAGCAGATTGCCGCTTTTGCAAGAGAGCACGGCGTTAGAATTATTGGTCCGAACTGCCTTGGAGTGACATTCACAGATAGCAAGCTTAACGCATCGTTTGCTGTACAGGCTCCAATGCCTGGGAATGTAGCATTTATGTCGCAGTCCGGCGCATTTAATACCGCACTGCTTGATCTGGCTGACAACAGAAAGCTTGGCTTTAAATATTTCGTATCTCTGGGCAACAAGGTTGATATTAACGAGCTCGACCTTCTAACTGAGTGGCTTCAAGACGATTCTATAAAAGTTATCGGTGCATACATCGAGCAGTTTAGCGACGGACGTCGTTTCTTGGACATAATAGCAAACAATAAGAAGAAGCCGATCGTATTGCTCCACTCAGGCGAAAGCGAGGCAGGAAAGAGGGCTGTAGCCTCTCATACAGGGTCGCTAGCTGGTAGTGCGAACGTGATCAGGGCTGCTCTGAGGCAGTATGGGGTAATCCAGGTTGATAGCGAGGAGAAGATGCTAAGTGCTTTAATGATGTTCTCCAGATCTGAGATACCTGATTCAAACAAAGTTGCAGTTATAACCAATGCAGGCGGACCAGGAATTATACTTACCGACCACCTAGAGAAGAATGGATTGGAGCTTGCAAAGCTTACCGCCGAGACTTCATCAATAATCAAAAAATCTCTCCCGCCAGCAGCTAGCATTCATAACCCGATTGACGTACTGGGAGATGCGATGTCTGACCGTTATAAAGCTGTGTTGGATACATTGGACAAAGATAAAAATGTCGATGCGATCATTATCCTACTCACTCCACAGCTGACCACGCAGATTGAAGATACCGCCAAGCTTATTATTAACTACGATCGGAGGACAGAGACTCCAATCATTCCCGTATTCATCGGTGAAAAATATGTAATGCAGGGCTTAGACAGATTGTGGAGCAATCAGATAGCCGCATACCAATATATTGAGGAGGCCGTATTTTCCTTAAAGCAGATGGTTGCCTATAAAGAATTTACTGAGAAACAGGGGCGACGAAGCACAATCTCTACTACCCCTGGAAGATCCAGCCGACAGGTCAGATCGTTTGCAAGCGAAAATGAGGAGGTGCTTAAGGAAGAGATAACCAAAGATATCTGCAAAGAGGTTAGGATGGATCTTCCTCGTGAGGCACTCGTAAGTACACTTGAACAGGCACTAGATTTTCGTAAGAAAGCGGGAACTCCAATAGTCCTTAAGGCTGTCAGTGAGGATGTCGTCCACAAGATCGACGAGAAATATATCTACCTCAATCTGGACAGCGAGAAAGATGTCGAGAAGGCCTTTAAGACACTGTACAAAAAGGTATCTTCGCTCGTATCCCCTGCCAAGCCCCGACTGCTTGCCCAGGAGATGATTATGGGCGGTGTAGAGTTGATTGTTGGGGTTGACCGGGAAGGAAGCACTACTACATCTGGCTTTGGTCATACCTTGCTAATCGGTACTGGTGGTATATACACCGAGCTGTACAAAGACACTGCCCTCCGTGTATTGAATATCACCAAGGATGATGCGAGTGAGATGCTAGCCGAAACAAAGGTTCACAAAATCCTCACAGGCTACCGCGGTCAGAAGAAATTGGCTGTCGATAAGGTTGAGGAGTTGATAATGAAGGTACAGCGGATGGTGAATTTTTACCCTGACATATCATCGCTAGACATTAACCCATTGATCGTAACTGAGGATCGCGCAGTCGCAGTCGATGTGAAGCTTTTTGTAAAGAAGCGCTAATTCTCTTTAGCTAGTCCAGCTGTAGATCAATCCAGGCTCGGTTTATTGCGAAAAATTCTCTCATCTCGTAATACCAATGCCCTTCATATGTCCTGCTTGTAGCCGATATTCCTGCGCTTTCAACCCCTAGCTTGTCGCATGTGTAGATTGCTCGTCGTAGGTGGAAGCCTTGGGTAATTAAGAGAGCTTCTTCGATGTCATATTGCTCACCTGCTCTTTTGCATGTCTCAAAGGTTCTTACACCCTTCTCATCTTCAATTATATCCTCTTCGGACACACCAAACTTTTCAGTTAATATCTCAATCATTGCATCAGTTTCATTATTATGGCTGTCACTATTGTCGCCAGAGACTAATATCTTTTCAATTTTACCTTCGTTATACAGCTCAGCAGTTAATTTCAATCTGTCTGCCAATGGATCTTCAGCTGTACCATCACTATTTACCCCTGCGCCGAATAAGATTCCATACTCGTATTGTTCTACATGCTCAACTTTCTCATATATCTTCTCATCACCATAGCTATAGATAATGTAGGTATTGGCTATCACTACAAATATTGAGGCAAGAACAAAAAGTGTGAAAATTGCTGCTGTACGCTTCATGGCTATTTAAACTCATCAAGTAGATCTTTGATCTCTATCGGCGCATGATCCAATGTGGCAACACTCTTTCTAAATCCTTGGTCTAGTCCGTTCTTATAGAGCAATCCGGTAGCAATATGCCCAGAAAGGTCAGCCGTAGCTTCACGCGCCATCTCGAGGTTATTTATACTGTAATCGTTAACTGAGGTAATATCATAGATTCTCTCGAGATACCAGTTGTGTGGCGTTGCCTCATTATAAGTTGGGCAATCTTGAAGCACCTCGACCAGGCTGAACCCGTTGTGATGAATCCCAAGCCGTATTAGCTGTGTAAGCTGCTTCACATTTCCTGAGAAGCTCCTCGCGTAGAAAGATGGGTTCAAAGAGAGAGCCAGCTGGGCTACATTAATCGGAGGGATCTCAACAACTCCTGGTGTGCTATTCATCTCGACTCCCATCGGAGTTGTGGGGGAGGCTTGGCCAGTCGTCAGTCCGTAGTTACAGTTGTTATGCAGGATAAATGTGATATTTACATCGGAGCGGATAGCATGGATCAAATGATTAATTCCCTCACCAAGCGTAGCGCCATCCCCGGCAGAGGCAACAACATGCACATTTGGATTTGCAATTGCCGCACCCATCGCAAAGGGAATAACACGACCGTGCAATGTGTGCGCACGGTATCCCCCAATCTTATCTGACCCATTGCCATTACAGCCGATATCGAAGCAAAGCACTATGTCGGTAGGCTTTATACACTCTTCGACCAGGGCATTTTTCAATGCACCATGGATGCCGTAATTACCACAATTGGTGCACCAGGTGTAAATGTTGTCCGAGTTGTAGTCTTTATGTGTGACTGAGCAGACGTGTCCCATACTTATTTATTAATAATTACTTTTTTACCTAGCTCTTTTTCTACAAATTGTACCAGCTCTTCCAAGAAGAATGGTCTACCATCATACTTAAGCAGCTTATTGGAGATGCTCACATGAGCCTCTTTGGCTATCAGGCCGGCAAGCTGGGCAGTTGCGTTATTTTCGACAATTACCACCTTCTTTGCCTTATCTATAAATTGCATTAACGTTTCGGTTTTAAATGGCCATAGATACTCGTAGTGCAGATAATTTGCTGTGAAGCTGTTCTGGCCATTGTTTATTAGCTGCATCAGGTCAACAATATTTGTTTTCACACTCCCCCATCCGATAAACGAGATGTCAGCTTCCGCTGTGCCATACAGCTCCGGATCTGGTATCTCTTGTGCTAGTTGATCTAGCTTGCGAAGTCGCTTATCTACCATAGACTTTGTGACATCAGCCGCCTCTGTGCTATCGCCATCTACATCGTGCTCATCGCTGTTTGCGTTATAGGTCGGCCCTGATTGTCCAGGCAGCCATCTTGGTGATATGCCGCTATCAGTAATCTTATACCTGCTCCCAGAATCAAGCTGCGACAGCTCATCTTTTCCGACTAATCCTCGTTCAATCTCAATCGGCTGGTGGCAGTTTATCAATATTATAGAGCGATTCGGCGATGCTCTTATCGGTCATAATTATCACTGGAAGCTGATACTTTTCAGCTATGTTGAATGCCTCCTGGATTCTGGTATAGGCAGAGATTGGATCACTAACGGCCACAACACAGCGGGGAAATTCGCCGTGGCCAGCATACAGAGCCAGGTTCAGAGTCAGATGAGCCGGTCCATGTTGGCAATCCGGTTGCGGCACCATGCCTCTGAGCCAGCAAGATTACCAGTGGGATCTCTGCTATGCCTGCATTTGAGATTGTCTCCGTCATCAGGTCAAAACCCCCACCAGAGGTGCCAGTCATCGCTCGCGCACCCATAAACATACTGCCTATAGCCATCTGCACAGCCGATATCTCATCCTCTACCTGCTTCACTATCAGATCTTTCTTATTAGCAACCTCAGCAAGATAGCTCAGAACTGGTGATGATGGGGTCATCGGATAGGAATAGTATGCTTTCATGCCTGCGGAGAGCGTCCCCAAAGAGAATGCATGACTTCCTGTTAGCACATAGCTCTCTGCCCAAGCTGCATCCTTAGCATAGCCATCTACCGACATCTTCATCTCCGCGTCTTCATAATTGTACCCTGCAGCTAGCGATTTTTTGTTTCCTTCAATAAACTGCTCTTTCTTACCAAATACCTCTAGTACTGAGCCTTCGATGCTCTCATAGCTCTCACCAATTAGCTTCCATATAAGTCCGATCAGTACAACATTAGCCATTATCTTATTGCCGCCCTCAAGAAGCGCTAATTCATCGGCTTTGACGTAGTGTACTTTGATACTGTTTTCCTGGATGAATTTCTCCTCCTCCTTATTGAAGTGAACTTTGGGGAGTGAGTGAATCAAGAGGCCGTCACTGTTAAGGGTTTGAAGATACTCATATATCGTAGCTCGGCTTATACATACAAGTAGGTCACACTTCGCGCTTGGGCTACTTATCGGCAAATCTGACCATTCAATCTGAAATGCTGCGACGCCACCTTTAATAAGTGAGGGATACTCGCGATATGCAAAGACTTTATACCCGACTCCCTTTAAAGCATCACTCAAAATCTCACCAACCGAGTTGATCCCTTGGCCTGACTCACCTCCTACTTTTACAACTGTACGTCGATACTTGCTCATATTGAAATGTCTTTCGGCGCCTCTTCCTTCTCTTCGATATTATTTACAACACTTTTGGCATCATTTTCGGCCTTGCGGTAATTAAAATTGCTTAGGTCACTAATAAATTTCTTGGTCCAATCAGTCACCATATTATCAAGCAGTGAGTATGGGTCCCCGTTGATCTTCAGCGGTACTGAGATCGAAGTTCCACCCTGTTTTTCAAATGTCTCTTGCAGCGTAATCATTCCACCACAGAAAAGAACAGGCTCATACCTTGTATCACCTAATCCAATAAACCCAGCATACTTACCTTCCACACTATTTTTCGATATCTCTTTTAGAAGTGGCTCGAAATATGGGCTAATTACACCATGCTCCCATGTAGAAGTGGCAAAGATAAAAAGCTGGTTTGCTGCAATTAGTTCAAACTTTGTTGATTCTGCCCGATGAAGTTGAGCGACAAAGCCGTTTGCATTGAGAATTTCGGCTACCTTTTCACACACTGCTGCAACATTGCCAGAGGCGGAAGCGAAAATTATTTGAATGTTTTTTGATTCTTGAGGTGTCATGGCAGCTATTTGTTAACTCTCTAATAGTAACTAATGACCCGATTGCTGTCTACATATTGTGCTATCAATTAGACTCACGCCAACATTCGGGGTAAAATTAATTGGATAAACTTTTAGAGATGAATTTGATGGTCAAACAGTACACTTTGCCAGATCTACCTTATGCATATGAAGCATTAGAGCCTGTAATTTCCCGAGAGATTATGCAGCTTCACCATGATAAGCACCATGCTGCATATGTAAACGGAGCAAATGCTGCGCTGAAGACGCTTGAAGAAGGCCGACAGGGCAAGGAGATCAATGTGAAGGCTGTTATGCGCGACCTTAGCTTTAACCTCAATGGCCACCTGATGCACTCGATCTTCTGGGCAAATATGCGGGCAGCAGAAGAGGAAAATGAGGCTTCTGATAGATTGCAAAGCTTGCTAGCAGAGCAGTTTGGGTCATACGAAGCATTTAAGGCAGAGTTTGCAGCAGCAGGGAAAGCTGTGGAAGGCTCAGGATGGGTAGCACTTTGCGCAAACGCCACCAACGACCTAGTTGTAATGACATTCGAGAAGCACAATCTGCTGTCTTTGGTAACATTTGACCCAGTACTGGTACTCGATGTATGGGAGCATGCCTACTACCTCGACTATAAGAATGATCGAGGCGCATATGTTGATGCATTCTGGAAGATCGTGAACTGGGAAGATGTAGAGATGCGCGTAATCGGCGACTAACTGTCTACCCGACCACCCCGACTCACTTGCCCGACCCACTTAGTCTTCGCAAGTGAGTCGGGGTGGTCGGATTATCGATTACTCTTTCCACTTGAACAGCTTGATTGCCGCTGCGTATACAACAACAGTCATAAGCAAAAGTATTCCTACATCTGAGGCAATCTCTGAAAAGCCTGCGCCCTCAAAAGATACAGCACGAAGGGCGTTGTTAAGGTAGGTCAGAGGCAAGATCTTGCTTACTGGCTGCAGCCACTCCGGGAAAACCTCGATTGGGAAGAAAGTGCCTGCCAATAGGAACTGCGGCAATGTGATAATGTTCGCCAATGGTGGTACTGAATTTTCATCTTTCGCAATGCTGCTGACGATCAGACCCATCCCTAAGAATATGATCAAGCCAAGCATTGAGAGAAGCAGCATTTCTACGAAAGTCACCCATCCATTTACCAGAGTAAATTCTAAGAAGAAGTAGCCAACGCCAATGATTACCACCGCTTGCATGATAGCAAACATTAGCTTGCTGCCTGCTAGGCCGGTGAGGATTGAGCTCTTCTTTACAGGTGTTGCGGCAAATCTCTTAAGTACCAAAGTTGCCCTCAGGCTCACAAATAGAAAAGCTGTTCCAAAAATACCTGTACTCATCAAGGCGAAGCCGAGCTGGCCAGGCAAGATAAAGTCGATCTGCTTATACTGCCGACCTTCAACGTTTTCTGTTTCAACAGTTATTGGAGGCTCGGTAACTCCTGCAATCTGCAGATTCATCGGTGAGACGATACCCTGAATTGTTGAAAGCACAACCTGCGATCCCTCTGGTTCTGCACCGCTAAGCCTCAGGTCTACTAGGTAGCTTGGCATCTGATTCTCATTCGCTCTCTCAACGATATTCATCTGCGCGCTGATTCTACCTGCTTTTAGCTTCTCCTCTACCTCTTCATTACTCATCTCTGTATCTAGCTTAATATAGTCGATCTCCTCAAGCGCCTCATAGATCGGGTTATCTGTATCCGAGCCCTCTTTGACAGCTATTGTATAGGTTTGCCCGCCTTGACCGATAAACCCAAATACTACAATGAAGATCAGAGGAAATAGGAGACCGAAAACAATGCTGGACGGATTTCTCATTGTAGAGATGAGATCCGCTTTTAGCATCGCTAGGAAAGATTTAATGAATTTCATATTGGTTCTATATAGGTTAGCTTATTCTCTTAGGGCATGCCCGGTTAGATCGAGGAACACATCTTCGAGGTTGGCATCCTTTACCTTCTCTTTCCTCTTAAATCCTCTCTCAAGTAGCTCATCTACCAACTTGCCTGGTGGTGCAATTGTAATAATCTGACCATCATCTATAATTCCAACCCTGTCGCACAGAAATTCGGCCTCATCCATGTAGTGTGTTGTAATTACTACTGTTGTACCATTCTCGCGAATCTCTCTAATCAGATCCCAAAGGTTTCTACGAGCCTGCGGGTCCAAGCCGGTTGTTGGTTCATCTAAGAATATGACCTTCGGCCTATTTACAAGTGTTGTTGCGATTGAGAACCTCTGCTTCTGACCTCCAGATAGCGCTTTCACCTGCACCTTGGCCTTATCGGTAAGGTTTACCTTCTCAAGTAGACTCATAGCATCTACCTTAACATCGTAAAGCCCTGCAAACAGGTTAATGAGCTCGAGAAGGTTCAAGTTTGGGTAGAACCCTGCTTGCTGAAGCTGCACTCCAATAAGCTGCTTGATTTTCTTTGCATCTTTATTGATCGAAAGACCCAGTACTTCAACTGTTCCCTCAGTCTCATCCCTCAAAGTCTCAATTATCTCCAAAGTCGTCGTCTTGCCAGCTCCATTAGGACCTAAAAGGCCGAAAATCTCTGACTCATATACATCAAAGCTGATTCCGTCTACTGCTGTGAAATCACCATACTTCTTTACCAGATTCTTCACGCTTATTACTACCTCTTTCTTCTTCTCTTTCTTTGACATATAACCTCAGTGAGAACTTAATTTACCAGTGTATATCGTATCACAAAGCAGTACAGCTTGTCTTCGGGCTGTACTTAATAGGTTCTATCGAAGTTCTTATCCAACTCGGTGAGAGATATTCGCCACACTATTGGGCGGCCGTGCGGGCAGCTATAAGGGTTGTCACATTTCATTAATTGCTCGACTAAAGATCTACCCTCAGAATAGTGAAGCTTCTGATTGGTCCGAATGCTATTGTGACAAGCAATTGTCGCGAGCACATTTTCCCGCTGCTTATTTAGGTCAAACAGCATCTCCCCTTCTTCATACTCACCAAGATCTACAACCTCTTTTATAAGCTTGGTTAAATCTGCTTCATGAAATTCAACAGGAACTGCAGTAACTTTTAGCCCCGTATTATCAACCTCAACAGAGAATCCAAGCGATTCAAGGAAGTAAGTATTTTCTTTCATAAAGATTAGTTCTGTCTCCTCAAGCTGTATATGCTCTGGCACAAGCAGATTTTGAACATCCAGTGTTGCTCCGCCACTTCCACTCTGATTATAGTTACTCAGAAGCTTCTCAAAAGTGATTCGCTCTGCTGCGGCATGCTGGTCTACCACCCATAGCTCGCTTTCAAACTGCACAAAAATATATTTCTTGAAAAATTGCGCGACGTTCAGTATCTCGCCCAATTTAACCTCGCCATTTTCGCTATCAAATACAGGAAGTGACTCACTCTGATCTCGCAACAGATTCTCAGAGAATCGGATACTCTCATCAACAGATCGATTCTGCCTCGAAAAATCAAGGACGGCTGTGCCCGAGCTACTATATCCGTCACCCTGCGACGAGCTTACTATCGATCTTAGCCTGCTGTAAGCATTATCTTCATGTGCGACGCCGTCGTATGAAATATTTGAAGAGTACTCGCTCTTGATCTGCTGACTGAGGGCTGAGGCCACGGCCTGCTCCACGGCAGAGTAAACACGGTATGGGTTGATGAAGCGAACTTCCTCCTTGCGTGGATGGACGTTTACATCCACAAGGTCTGGCTTAATTTCCACCATCAGTACCAGTGGGACTTTATCTCCGTGTGGTATGAATCGATCGAACCCCTGAATAACACTCTTAACAAGCCCTCTCTCACTAACTGGACGCCCATTTACAAATGTATATATGTGATTGACCTTCGACTGGTGAAATTTCGGGTGAGCGACTAACCCACCGATTTTCATCCCCTCTCCCTCATAAAATATATCCACCATCTCCTCGGCAAAGTCTGCCCTTACAACTTCCCTGAAACGACCTGGGTGCAGAGTCCTCGATGTTACACCCTGTATCTTCGGCAAGTTATAGATAGTTCTTCCATCTTTCTCGATATTGAAAGCAACATTTGGATATATGATCAGGTATGGCAAAATTATCTGCATCACTTTGCGATACTCAGTCTCTGCACTTCTTAGGTATTTTCTGCGCGCTGGGATTTTCCCGAAAAGATTCTTCACCATTACTGTAGTTCCGACGTCTCGAGCTGCTGGCTCAATACCTGTTGGAGTAATGCCCTCAAAGGCGATCTTATATGCTAACTCTTCTGAGTGCTTTGATATTGCAGTTACATCTGCAATCGCCACTATTGTCGAGAGAGCCTCTCCTCTAAAACCCATGGTAAGAAGGTTGTTTAGATCCTCTAAGGAGTCTATCTTGCTGGTTGAATGTGCCTCGAACGCCAATCCTAGCATGTCACTAGAGATGCCTATCCCATTATCTGAAACCTCGATTAATTCAAGCCCCCCTTTATTGATGCGTATCTTTATTATGTCGGCACCAGCGTCAATGCTGTTATCTATGAGCTCTTTGACCACCGAAGCTGGTCGTTCAATCACTTCGCCTGCTGCAATCTGGTTTATTAATTCTTGTGGGAGTTTCTTAATGTCTGCCATCGGTGACAATTATATACGTGAATTGGAAATTTTTCATGAAGATTTCATTAAATTCTTTCCCTCTACGCAATTCAAAGTCTCAAGGATGCACAACCGAACGGCGGTGCCTACTATCGATAGTCTGCACAACACACTGCAAAAATGACTTATTAAATTTTCCTATCGCTTGTCAGCAATAAATAGCGCCACATTTTCCTGCTCAGGTATGGCCATTTGCCACTATCAGTGATTATAGCGACGCCACTTGACCGCCATGATGAATATAATAGATTATATGATGTTATGATCTACTTGAATCTAAATACAGCTTATCCGACAGCTTCATCATTTGCCGGTGTGGGGAAAATGTTTAACAAGAAGCTTTTAAACTTCTATCAGCGAGGATTCTTTGAGGAAAAGTATAAGCACCCTGTACGGGAGAATCTGATGATTCTTTTTTCTGATATTAAAGGCTTTACACAGATGTCAGAGAAATTTTCATCACACGACCTTTTCATAATGCTCGACAACTTCCTTACCAAAGCCAGTTTGATCATTAAGCAGAATGACGGGAAAATAGATAAATACCTCGGTGACGGGATTCTTGCATATTGGAATATTCAGGACAAGGATGTAACTTATAAGCTAGTCCTAAATACTCAAGAAAAACTTAGAGAATTATCCAATGAGTACTCGACGGCAACAAATGTAGATTTCACTATAGGTGTTGGTGTTCACGAAGGCCCTGCAACAATTGGATATCTTGGGAGTAGTTCGCAATCAAACAGCAAGACCAAAACCCTTATAGGCAAAAATGTAAATATAGCATCGAGATTAGAGGGCTTGACCAGAAAGTATGGGGTCGAAGCTCTTTTATCATTCCCGTCTCAGTACGCACGTGACACACATGACTTCATCTTTAGAAAGGTGGATATCGTCCAGGTTAAAGGCTCTTCAACAGTCCTGCATATATACGAGCCAATGCGCCGCTCCAATGAAAATCTAGCCAAGCGAGAAGTTTACGAGCAGGCATTGAAGCTTTACCTTTCTGGCAAGTTCTACCACGCAATGCACAAGTTCCAGATACTGTACGACGACAATCCTTCAAAGCTTATGTCACAGCGAATCAAGAAACTGAGCCTCGCACCAAAGGATGATTGGGATGGGGTGTGGAACTGGACGAGCAAATAAGACCACCTTTGTCCATTATTCACCTGTTTGTTTCTCGAAATTATCGCTACGTGATAAAATTGCGATGTGAGTTTCACTTTAAGCACACAACTTACTCCTTCCCCCGACCAGGAAAAAGCCATACAGCAGATCGTCAGCAATATTGATAATAAGGTCAATAAGCAGACTCTACTTGGCGTAACAGGCTCTGGAAAGACATTTGTGATGGCAAACGCGATTGCACGAACCAACCGCCCTACCCTTGTACTATCCCACAACAAAACCTTGGCAGCACAGCTATACGAGGAGTTTGTCGAGTTCTTCCCTGACAATGCGGTTAGATATTTCGTTTCATACTACGATTACTATCAACCTGAAGCCTACATCCCAGGCAAAGATCTCTATATTGAGAAAGAGTCCGATATTAACAATGAGATTGAGCGGATGCGACACTCGGCCATGTATGCTGCGCTTACGAGGAAGGATGTAATAATTGTCGCTTCAGTCTCATGTATATACAACATAGGCAATCCTGAAAATTATCAAGGCCACTCGATCACAATGAAGGTTGGTGATTCCTTCCCAATCTCAAAGCTAAGCAGAGATCTGGTATTAATGCAGTATCAAAGAGATTTGACCGACTTTACTCCAAGCTCATTTAGGATAAAAGGGGATATCGTAGATATATTTACTCCATACCATGAGCTCCCAATCAGATTAAAGTTCTTCGGAGACGAGCTTGAAGAGATAAACTACATTGATGCCCTTACAGGCCAGAAATTAGCCCAGATCAATAAGATCGAAATCTTCCCTTCTAGGACATTTATCTTCGACTACGATGTTGTAAATAAGGCTGCAGAAGAGATAAGAAAAGATATGGAGATCCAGGTTGAGGCGCTCAACAAGATGGGCAAGATCGTCGAGGCGCAAAGATTGAAGCAAAGAACTACCTATGATATTGAGATGCTGCTTCAGGTTGGCTATTGCAAAGGGATGGAGAACTACTCGATCTACTTCGAAGATCGTCAGGTCGGTGACCCTCCATATACATTGATGGATTACTTCCCAGACGACTACCTTCTATTTATAGACGAATCCCACATAACTGTTCCTCAGATTGGTGGGATGTCAAAGGGTGATGCAGCCCGCAAGGAGACTTTGATTGAGTACGGCTTCCGGCTACCTACAGCACGAGATAATCGACCGCTCAACTTTGAAGAATTTAGGCAGCGCCAAGGGGTAACAACATATGTCTCAGCAACTCCAACACAGTGGGAGATAAAAGATAGCGATGAGAATGTTGTCGAGCTGCTTACAAGGCCAACGGGCCTACTTGATCCAATTATCGATGTACGCCCAACTATGAATCAGATCGATGATGTCATTGCTGAGGTAAACGCAAACATTAAAAAGCGTCAACGAGTCCTTATCACAACTCTTACGAAACGTATGGCAGAAGATCTATCTGCCTATCTCGAGGATATGGATATTAGAGTTCATTACTTACACTCTGACCAAGATACTGTTGAAAGAGTCGATGTCCTAAGAAAATTACGGCTGGGCGAATTTGATGTATTGGTGGGAATCAATCTACTACGTGAGGGTATCGACCTACCCGAGGTATCCCTCGTAATTATCTTGGATGCAGACAAAGAGGGTTACTTAAGGTCACGAACCAGCCTAGTACAAACTATTGGTCGAGCTGCAAGACATCAAGAAGGAAGAGTTCTTCTTTATGCTGACAAGGAAACTGATAGCATGAAATATGCGATCACAGAGACGAGAAGAAGGAGAAAGTTCCAGGAAGAATATAATACGAAGCATGGCATTACCCCAACCACCATCCAGAAAGGGATACGTGAATCTCTGAAGAAAGACGAGATAGACGATACTCCGCTTGATTATGCTGCATGGATAGAAGAGAGCAAGCCTCCGAAAAGCAAGGTAAAGAGCCTTATCAAAGACCTTGAAGATAAGATGTTTATCGCTGCTGAAAACCTACAGTTTGAGAAGGCCGCTGAAATACGAGACCAGATCAAGGATCTAAAAAATGCGGTGGGATAAAGAAAGATACATTAGTAGCCGAAATCGTCGGCATCTAGGTCGGAAAGGTCAAGAGCCTCGTCGAGCTCGTCCACAGATCCTTCATTTTCCTCTACGGTTTGATCAATGCTCTCAGATACATACTCCATACCAAGCTGATCTGCCGTAAGATCACTCATATCGCTATCTGCGTCCAATTCCCCAATGTCACTGTCAAGATCGGCAAGTACTTCTGAAAGCGATAGTGGTCCTTTCTCACTCATAGTGCCGTATACCATTACACCCCCAAAAGCTATCGCCAGTAGGCCTATAAATACCGCTGCAACTACAATAGATCTCCTCTGCTTACTCATTATCTTTCTCCTTATTATCCTGCTGATCCTGCTTTACCTGCTCCTTCAGATCCATAAGGCTTTGGCGTAATGTGCCCTTTATGAATACTCTAATCTCAGATGCATCATCCCGAACCTTCTTCATCTTTGCTCTGACTTCCTCCATCTTCTCCAAGAAAGCAGCTTCTCCTTGCTCGCAGGCGGCTTCATCTACCGACTGAAGCTCAGTTTTAAAGTCTTCATAATCCTCTTGGAAAACCGTGACCAAGCCTTTCAAAGTCTCAATATTTGCTTCAAGCTCTGATGTATCGTAACCACTCTCTTTAAGGCTCGTATTTACTTCCTCAAGCTTTGACACAATATTACTATACCTATCTGTATACTTACCCTCTGTCTTCGAGTAGCCATTTAGTTTGCTTTGAACTTTCTCCTGGACTGCTGCGCACTTCTCATTCGAGATTGCTATATTGTTTTTTTCCTCCAGCATCTTCTGCTTTAATGCCTTCAATCGAGCTTTCTCAGCCTCTATCTGCTCCTGAGTAGGACTTGGTGGCAAGTTTGTGTCGATTGCGTATGATGATGGAACAAAAGTAAAAAGTAGCAAAACTGCGATAAAAGCGAATGCAAATGATTTCTGGGCTGTTTTCATGAAATATAAATAAAAATTTTATGTCGAACCATGATCCATATCAGTCACTCATGTGAACTGTTACAGGTCACTTGAATACAATATACAAGTTCGAACCTAAAATGTAAAATGTAGAAATTTCAGATATCTTAATACACTATGAGATTACCCATAGTCGAATTACACGGAGTCAAAATAAACCCATTGACAAGGGAGCAGTTTCTCACTGAGTTCACTGAACTGGCTGAGAGCGGTGCGCCAGGAAAGTATATTGTTACTCCTTACTCTGAATATATTGTAAATGCACAAAGTGACGAGCAATTCAAAGCTGCCCTAAATGGCGCAGATCTATCAATTGCGGATGGGATATATATATTGTGGGCCACCACATTTATGTCACGACCGGTCAAAAGCAGGGGCATGATTGGGAAGTTACAGGTTCTCGGCCAATATATTGGAACTGGTGCCTCAATTATTTTCAACAAGACTTCGCTAACAAAAATTGTTCCAGAACGAATACCTGGTTCTCAGGTTGCATATGATCTCGCCAAGATATGTGCAGAACGAAATTATAAGCTTGCCATACTTGGTGGATTTGATTTTGGTTCAGGCAACACTGGAATCTTAGCGGCAAAAAAACTTCAGGAGCTTTACCCCAGTCTCGAGATTGTCGAGATTTACCCAGGCGAGCGCAAAGAAGAGGAGGGGCAGGTTGTGATCGACATTTTGAAGAGTAGCGGTGCCGATGTGCTTTTCTGCTGCTACACGCCAAAGCGCGAGGAGATCTGGCTGCACGATAACCTTAAACATACAGGTATAAAGGTCGGAATAGGGCTGGGGGGTACTCTGGACTACATATCAGGAGTAAAGAAGGCGCCGCCGGCATGGGTCAGCAAGCTTGGCTTAGAGTGGCTGTTTAGACCGTTCTTCGCTGATGGGTACTCGCTCAAGGCAATGTGGAAAAGAATGAAGCGTGGATGGATACCTGCAATGGTCAACTCCTCACTCTTTTCATTAAGAGAAAAATTGCGCACTGTATAAGCCCGAGAGTCATGCCCGAATCTCTACTCGATCCACATAATTTCTCATTATTTGTGCGAAATGCTCAAGCTCATTCGGTTTAAAGCTCTCTTTGCCTGTAAGGCTTGGGTCTATTGTCTTGCCAGGACGGAAGTTTTGTATGTAGTATGACTTCGCCCCATTAACCATCTGTCCAATCTTCTCTACGCTTTCATCATTATGTAGACTCCTTATATATGTTGTACGAAATTCATACTCTGCGCCACAATTCATTATAGTCTGAATAGACTCATTTATCCCGGTAATCATCTGGCCGCCATTCAATCCTTGACTATAAAGCTCTTCGGCATACTTCACGTCCATCGCCCAGTAATCCACCAGCCCCGTTTCTGCAATCGCAGCAACTATCTTTGGAAAGCTCCCATTTGTGTCTAGTTTTAATTCAAAGCCGAGCTCCTTAACTTTTTTAATGAATTGGGGAAGGTCTTTATGCATTGTGGGCTCACCACCTGTTATAGTGACGGCATCTAGCTTTCCGACGCGAGTTTCAAGAAACTTTAGCACTTCGTCTTCACTATATATTGCCTTACGATTTAGCTTTCCGACAACAAGCTCAGGGTTGTGACAATATGAGCAGACCATATTGCACCCATAGGTGAATATTATTGCGGAAAGCCGCCCAGGATAATCGAGAAGTGTAAGCTTCTCTAAGCCAGCGATAACCATATCTGTTCTAGAATAAATTCTTCTACTTCTTGCGATACTCTACTCTGTCTACCCACTCAGACTTCTTTCCTTTGTTCCACTGAGAGACAGGCCTAAGATAGCCGACCACTCTCGAATATACTTCACACTTCTGTCTTTTTGGCTTGATTGCCATAATACTAATATAATAAATTTAATTCTATATAACTCCGCCTTCACGAAGTGCGACTTGATAAGTCCGACTTAATAAGTGCGACTTTGCCAAGTCATCAACAACCTCCTCATCAGGTGCATAACCGATCTCCTCGTCACACCTCGGACAATACTCATGCTCTCCTTCAAGATAGCCATGCTTTGGACAGATGCTAAATGTTGGAGTGATTGAGAAATAGGGCATACTGTACTTCTCACACATTCGCTTTACAAGTTTCTTTGTTGCCTCAAGATTCGGGATTCTCTCTCCAAGGAAAGCGTGAAATACAGTCCCTCCAGTATATTTGCACTGCAAACTATCTTGGAGGTCGAGAGCTTCAAATAGATCCTCGGTAAATCCCACCGGTAGCTGTGAGGAGTTGGTGTAGTATGGGTCAGCCAGGTCAGCCTCCTTATTTGCTACTACAATCCCTGGATACTTTTTAACATCTGATTTCGCGAATCTATATGCTGTCGATTCTGCTGGAGTCGCTTCAAGGTTGAAAATGTCGCCTGTTTCTTCTTGATAACCACCTATTTTCTCTCTCATAAAATCCATAACCTCGAGAGCAAATGCATGACCCTTCTCGCTAGTTATATCTTCGCCCAAAAAGTTGAGCAACGCCTCGTTCATACCATTAATTCCGATTGTATTGAAGTGATTCTTCCAATATTTACCAAATCTTTCTTTCACGCTTGAAAGATAGTAGCGAGAGTATGGATAGAGCCCCTTCTCAGAGAGATCCTCAAGCACATTACGCTTTATGATCAAACTCTCTTTAGCTAGCTCCATCATCGACTCTAGCTTCTCAAAGAACTGCTTCTTACTCTTAGCCGTGTGGCCTATTCTGGGCATATTTATCGTCACAACCCCGATACTCCCTGTAAGCGGGTTAGAGCCAAACAGCCCTCCTCCACGCTTTCTTAGCTCTCTGTTATCCAGCCTTAGCCTGCAGCACATAGAACGCGCATCATCCGGGTTCATGTCTGAGTTAATGAAATTTGAGAAATATGGGATTCCATACTTTGCTGTCATTTCCCAGATAGCTGTTAGCTCAGGGTTGTTCCAATCGAAATCTTTGGTTATGTTGTATGTCGGTATTGGGAATGTAAAAACTCTACCACTCGCATCGCCCTCCATCATTACCTCTGCGAAGGCCTTATTAATCATCAGCATCTCTGGTTCAAAGTCTTTGTACTTTTCTGGCATCAGTTTGCCCCCTATTATCACGCTTTCCTCAGCCAAAGCACCGCTAGGGAGTATATCCATCGTGATATTGGTAAATGGTGTCTGGCATCCCACCCGTGTTGGGACATTCATATTGAAGACAAATTCTTGAATTTCCTGCTTTACTCTGCCGTAGTCAAGATTGTCATACCTGATGAATGGAGCAAGATATGTATCGAAGCTTGAGAATGCCTGTGCTCCTGCTGCTTCATGCTGCAATGTATAGAGGAAGTTAACAACCTGACCAAGTGCGGTCGAGAAGTGCTTTGGAGGGGCACACGATACCTTCCCAGGAACACCAGTAAATCCTCTCAATAGTAGATCCTGCAGGCTCCATCCACAGCAGTAGATAGCCAGCATTCCCAGATCGTGAATATGCATATCCGCTTCTATATGGGCATTTGCAATCTCTTTGGGGTATATTGTGTGCAACCAGTAGTTTGCCTGTACAGAGGATGAGATATGATTGTTTAGCCCCTGCCATGAGTAAGCCATATTGCTATTCTCATTGACCCGCCAATCCGATTCACCTATGTAATCCCGCACTAGCTCTTCCGCATCAATTAGCGATTTGATATTTCTGGCCTTGTTATTTATATCCCTGAAAAGAGCATACGAGTGCGCTGTCTTGCCGTGCCCCATCTCTTTAAGCGTGCTAATAACTTGCTGATATATTTCTGTGGAGCTTACGGCTGAACCGTCGTTTGATTTTTTTAATTTGCTAATAACTTCTGACGCTACCTCTTCCGCCCTCTGTTTGTCACTGCCTCCGATTACTTCGGCAGCCTTATAGATAGAATTGGTCAACCTCTGCTTGGAAAATGAAACTTTGCGTCCATCACGCTTGATCACCTTTGCGAAGCCACGACTCTCTTTCATTGCTGGTGCGATTTAATTTAATCCCGTTAGCCTGTCATTCTATGCCTTGGGCTGAATGATAGGTTAGCGGAGTCAGATAAAATAATGCACACTTCACAATGCTTAGCATACACAATATATTGCCATCTGCAACCAAGCTACCGCAACAGGTTGTGCCAGTCAAGCAAAGAGCTAGGCCTATATTATTATTTAGCCGAAATGTTGTGGGATTGGTATGTTCCACAAATTGTATGTGGGGTTATAAGCCGAACACTATCGTAACAGGTGATGAAATCAATCAGAGAAGATTTACTTCTTTGACTCTTTGAGCAGCTCGTCCAGCTCATCTCTAAATTGCTCAAGAGATTGAAAATCTTTATACACTGATGCAAAACGCATATAGCCAAGTGGGTCAAGCTTTTTCAGCCTCTCGAGTACAAGCATGCCGATCTCACTTGAGTTGATCTCGGTACTCTCCATGCTTAGAAGATGCATCTCAATATCATCAACCATGCTTGAGATCTGATCCATATTTAGCTCTGCATTTGTGACTGCTTTCCGCACTCCTTTGGTTAATTTCTCGCGGCTATACTGCTCGTGTGTCCCATCTTTCTTGACCACGGTGAGATCGACATTTTCGACGCGTTCATATGTGGTGAAGCGCTTTGAGCATTTAAGACACTCTCTACGCCTTCGTATTATTCCTTCTTCTTTATTTCTTTTGTCAACTACCTTTGAGTTGGTAGAAGCACAGTACGGACATTTCATAGTTGTAATTGTTCGTTCTTGGATACGGGCGCCGCTTCGTTTCACTTCGCGGCATCCACCAGTACCAGCCGATCGCTTCGCTCTCGGATGCGGGCGTCGCTTCGCGACACCCACGAGTGCTTGCCAATCACTTCGTTCTTGGATGCGGGCGCCACTACGTGGCATCCACGCACGTCAACCGATCGCTACGCTCTCGGGACGTTGCGGGACAGGGATTTGAACCCCGATTCTCGGCTTCAAAGGCCGGTGTCCTACCATTAGACGATCCCGCAGCATCAACATGCCGCACTAAACCCATCACGGCAACCAATTTTAATATCCTTTCGCGCTTTTAGCAATCCAGACCAAGATCAAAGTCATAAAGCAAAATATTGTCCTATAATTTACCAGACTTATGGTAATATATTTATACTATGCCCAGGAAGCCTCAAAAGATTAAACGAAAAGCCGCCAAGAAAGCCAGTAGCACCAGCCAACAAGGTGCAAAGACATATATGTCCTCGAGCTTTAAGAAAAACGCCAAGCGCCAGAGAAAACCTGTAGCCAGAAGGAAGCCTAGTCGCATAAAGCGAGCCCTGAGCTCACGCAAAAGCAGCAATAAGGCCAAAATGAAGCGCCAAGGATATGGCAAGGCTCGCAAAGCAGCTGGAAATGTAGCTAAGGTTGCAGCTATAATGATTCTCCCATTATTCGTGATCTATGGTGCCTACCAAGGGATCCTCCAAGTTGTCTCTATCCGTGCTAGCAAGGTTGAATCTGTAAATGGTGTCGCTGTCGCCAAAGAAAAGGTTGTTGGCTTCAAGGAGCTTCCGATTTACCCTGGCTCACAGTTTGTGTATAAGGATTATATTGAAGAGGAGAGCGTCAAAAAATTCCTTTCTAACGGCGAGTCTGTTTACAGGCTCCCTCCGGATATAGTCTTCAAGGAGGTAGCAGATTATTACAACGCTATCCTGCCATCATCAGGATGGGAGCATATCTTGTCCGTACCAAGAACCTCCAACGAGATGATGTATGGAGAGTATTGGATCAAAAAAGATGGAGAAAATGCCTTAAGAATCTATAACAAGCTTAATGATATCTGGTATCAGAAAATCTCAGTTGAAGAAGCAAAATCGGGCCTTGCTGCCCAGGTACGCTTGGAAAATGAGCGAGAGCTTATTATCTCTTCGACTGAAGGCAACGAATTTCTCCCCCACTTTCCATGGAATCTCAAAGTTCCCAATGAGTATCTGATCCGCTACTACGATACTGAGATTGAAAATTCACAAGGGGTTGAGCTAAAAAAGATTGGCAAAGATGAAAAAGTCTTCCTCGAGCCACTTGGTCGCGCGGGCTCGCTTCCTCCAGATGTGATGTTGGTAGAATTTATCGAGAGGGTAAACAGCAATGATGCATATATCTCAAAGCCTGACACAGAATCAGGATCGAACTCAGATGGGCTACTTTCCGACACAACAGATTCGCGAGAGGCTGAAAACAGAGAAGAAGAATTTTCAGGGTCTGGATGGAAGGTTGTTAGTTCGACCTATATTGAGTATGAAGGGAGAAGTGTGCTTGAAGCACAAATTGCTGCTCCTGGAATGGGAGGCACAGCGTATGTATTTGAAAACTATCGCAGTGGCCAGATGTTTGTGCTGACATCTTTCAGTACCGAAAATCAGATGATTGACTATATGCTGAAGAATTTACAAGATAAGAGGAGCGGCTATACGAAAGATGACTTCGAATTTTAGTTTGATCCATACCGCTTCTTTAGCTCGATGAACAGCGCATCTACAAGCTTCTGATCCTTGAGCACCGATCTCACACTGTCGGGGCCAGCTTCCCACATCGTTTTGACCGAGCCATACTCTTTCATAAGTAGCTTTTTCTTTTTCGGACCAATTCCTTTGACCGAGTCGAGCAATGATTTTTCCATATATGCTTTCCTCGCTTTTCGATGATGCTTCAATGCAAATCTGTGAGCCTCGTCTCGCAATGTAACAAGAATTCTTGGCTTCTTTAGCGGGATCTGTAGGGTAACTCTGTTTCGTACCACCCAGAACTCGTCTACCTTCCTGCCACCCTTGCGCTTATATTTGCGTCCCTTGCTGATTCCCAACAGAAAGATATCGTCTGGTATCAGGTCGATCACAGCTGAAAGCTGCCCTTTTCCACCGTCGATCATAATAATGTCAGGCTTCGTAGAGAGACTTTCATCCTCTACATTGGTGTCGATATGCTTAAGCCTTCTTGTAAGCACCTCGCGGAGGCTTGCGAAGTCATCACTACCCTCAACACTTTTCACTTTAAATACGCGATATTGCTTAGGATCTGTTACGCCCTCCTCGGAGACAACCATAGAGCCGTAAGAGAAGGTTCCCTGGATATTGGAGATATCGTAGCATTCAACGCGAGATACCTGGGCAAGACCGAGCTGCTTTGAGATGCCGTCGAGCTCATTTCTGAGCATTTTATTACGGTTTTCGATATACTCCTCCTCGGCTCCGCTATAGCCTACATCTATCTTATTACCCAGATGCTTTAAGTCTTCGATCTTATCTCTCAGTAGTGCAGCCTTCTCAAATTCACGATTGCTAGAAAACTCTCGCATCTGCCTCTCCAGATCAGTGACATGCCTCTTCTTCCTCCCGTCGAGAAATTTGATTATTTCATCAATATTATTTCGATACTCCTCTACCGTGTGCTCGCCAAATGCTGGATTAATACACATGCCGAGGTGATAGTAGAGGCAGGGCTTAGTCGGAGAATTACATGTACAGAATGGGTGAAGCTTTCTGATATATCTATAAACCTGCCGCACTGCACGACCACTTGGATATGGGCCGAAAAGCTTCCCCTTCTTCAGGCTTTCAATAGAAGTTGACCGCACGATATAGATCTTCGGTATCTCTTCTTGTGTTGTGATGTAAAGCCATGCATATGACTTATCATCTTTCTGCAAGACGTTATACCTAGGCTGGTTGTTTTTGATCAGCGCAGACTCAAGAACAAGCGCCTCAATCTCATTTTCTGTCTCAATATAATCAATCCTGATGATTTTGGGGATCATCGGGATGATGTGTGGACGGTCAAAATGGTCGTCACGGAAATATGAGGAAACTCTAGCGTAAAGGTTGACCGCTTTGCCCACATATAGAAGCGTATCTTCAGAGTCGTAAAACTTATACACACCAACACGGTTTGGGAGAAGATCGAGCTGTTTTTTAAGTTCGATATCGGGCTGCAAAGTATCTGCTGCTCAGGTTAACAGCACTATTATAGCAATTATCCCTAGCTGAAGCGGGAAATGAGCTGCTTCGCCTCATCGTTGACCGCAATCTTGTTCTCGAGGTTCATGACATGACTCTCACCATCGTTCACCATTATAATTCTCACAGGGACATTTCCTGGGTGATCTTTGATAAATTTCTTAAGCTCAACCACGTCATCTTCTGTGTGGACACCATTAATTTTAAATGTAACGCCGCTAAAGTTTGTGCCATGGGCTGCGGCATTAACCACCTTTGCTTTCTCGAGCATGAAGCTCTTATCGCCATCACGGTCATTGAGCCGACCCGCAAATAGCATTGGCTTATTTGGTAGTAGCTCATCTTTAACCTCTTCAAACGCTGATGGAAACACCACCATCTCGATACTCGCGCTCTTATCTTCCACTGTCACGAAGGCCATCGGATCTCCTTTCTTTGTTGTGATGCGCTTCACATTGCTAGCAATTCCACCAACAACATATATTTTACGTCCAGCCTCTTTCTGCAGTAACTCACTGATAGGTATAGCGCCTTTGCTTGCAAAGAACTCATGCAGATCATCAAGCGGATGGCTTGAGACATAGATTCCAAGCAGCTCTTTCTCCCACTCTAGCTTCTGGTATACCGGAGTAGGCTCGCCCTCAGGCAATTGCATTGGATGATCGATATGCACCATCTGCACCTCTGCCGGTCCGCTTGAGAAAATATCTATCTGCCCTAATTTCTGTGATGTTTTCTCATGCTTATATCGATCGTAAACAAGAGGTAGGGCAGCGATAAGCTGCTGCCTGTCACCAAGTGAATCCAATGCTCCAGCCATGATCATGTACTCGACAACTCTCTTCTGTACTTTATTGTCTATATTTCTGTAAACGAAGTCATCGAAATTTCTGTATTCGCCATTCTTGGCACGCTCTTCAACGATAACCTTTACCACATCCTCGCCCACATTTTTGATTGCCGCCATCCCAAAACGGATATTTTTCCCATCAATCGTAAACTTATGATCACTCTTATTTACATCTGGTGGTAGCACCTGAATCCCAAGCCGTTCACACTCTTGCAGGTCGATCACAACCCTATCAAATGTATCCAGATCACCCTCAAGGAGTGCTGCCATAAATTCAAGCGGATAGTGGGCCTTCAAGTATGCGGTCCAGTAAGACACAAGCGCATAAGATGCAGAGTGAGCCTTGTTGAAGCCGTAGTTTGCGAACTGAAGCAGCCTCTCCCACAGCTGGTCAACGCTCTCCTGTTTGAAGCCCTTCTCGACTGCACCACCTATAAACTTTGGTTTCTCCTGCTCCATCACATCCATCTTCTTCTTACCCATCGCTTTTCGGAGCATATCTGCACCACCCATCGTGTAGCCAGCGATATCCACAGCAATCCTGATAACCTGCTCCTGATAGGTGATAACGCCATTGGTGATCGACAAGATCGGCTCCAGCTCGGGCATAAGATACTCGGCCTCCTTCTTGCCCTCCTTCACCTCTACATACTCCGGAATGAACTGCATAGGGCCAGGACGATAGGCAGCCAGCAGGTAGCAGATCTCTTCCTGTGTCTCTGGCTTCAATCCGCGAATAGTCTTGCGCATCCCCTCGCTCTCTAGCTGGAAGATACCAACTGTGTGGCCGCTTTGAATAAGCTTGTATGTATCTGGATCGTTCGCATCAACTGACATAAGGTCGAGTTCTTCACCAGTAGAGCCTTTAATCTTCTCCACTGAATCTCCTATCACACCCAGATTTCGCAACCCCAGGAAGTCGAACTTCATTACCCCAACCTCCTCAAGATCAAACATCTCAAATTGCGTCATACCAATACCCTCGCCTTTCGAGTCACGCTGGAGTGGTACATAGTTTGAAACCTCGTCAGGGGTAATGATGATTCCACATGCGTGTGTAGATACTCCACGACAGAGACCTGCAATTCGCCTCACGATGTCGGCCATCCGCTTATTCAATGGATCAGACTCGACGATCTGCGCGAACTCTTTATTATTTTCGATCATATAGTCAATATCTTTCGCCTTTCCGAATACTATCTCAACCATCTTCGAGAGCTGATCAGCGACGGCTAGATCTACTCCGAGCACTCTCGAAACGTCCCTGATCGCCTGCCTCGTTTGCAGCTTGCTGAAGGTTCCGATCTGTTTCACACTATCAATTCCGTACCGATCGATTGCAAATTGAATTACCTCATCTCTCCTGCGGTCAGCAATATCAATGTCGAAATCGGGTGGTGAGTTTCTCTCTGGATTGAGGAATCGCTCGAAATAGAGCTCCCACGATATCGGCTCGAGATGGGTAATGTCAGTTGTGTATGCTACAACCGAGCCACAGCCTGACCCTCGCATACCTACGACAATCCCATTTTCGCGGCAAAAAATGACGAATTCTCTCGTAACTAGGAAGTAGTCGTTATAACCTTTCTCATTAATTACCTCTAACTCATAATCGATTCTTTTCTGCAGCTCTTCGTCGATCTTGCCGTATTTCTTTTCTGCACCCTCATATGCAAGCTTCCTAAGATAGGATGCGGATGTCTCTCCTTTCGGAAGGCCGAGAAAGCGTGGCTCAACACGATCGAAGCTAAGTGAGTACTCTTCGATGCTGTCTGCAATTTTTTGCGTGTTTTCGACAGCTTCCGGGAGATCTTCAAATAGCTGAGCTATCTGCTCGCTGCTTTTGACATACAATTCCTGCGACATATATGTGCGTCGCGTGGGATCTTCCAAAGTTTTCCCGTCGGCGATGCACCAAAGTACTTCTTGCACAAGTGCATCGTCCTGGTTCAGGTAGTGGGCATCGCAGGTGGCCACGAGTGGGAGGTCCAGCTTGCGCGCGATCTCAATCAGCTTCGGGTTTACCTCGTCTTGCTCTGTGATCCCATTTCGCTGGATTTCAATATAGAATCTGCCTGGATATATTTCAGCAAATATTTTGGCCATCTCCTCGGCTTTCTTATCTTCGCCGTTCATTAGATGTCTTGCCACAACTCCGCCAAGACAGGCCGATGTTGCTACCAATCCCTCTGAATATTTCTTTAATGTCTCGATGTCGACTCTTGGCTTATAGTAGTATCCCTCCATATGACCTGCAGACACCAGTTTCATTAAATTGATATATCCTGTTTTGTTTTGCGCCAGGAGGATCATATGTGCATATTTATTGTCTATTCCGGCTTCTTTCAGGTTGTGGTCGCGCGGGGCGACATATACCTCACACCCGATTATCGGCTTGATCCCCGCCTCCTTCAGGCTCTTATAAAATTTGTAGGCACCGTACATCACACCATGGTCTGTAATGGCGCATGAATCCATGCCGAGCTCTTTAAGCTTCTCGACAAGATTGGCGATCTTTATCGTTCCGTCGAGCAGCGAGTACTCGGTATGTAGGTGTAAGTGCGTGAACTTGCTCATATATCTTTAATATATATGAATCTGATTTCAGAATTTTTTAAGATATGTGCGATAGTATATCTGATATACTGATTTGTGATGAAAAGAGACATAGTTAGTAAGAAAAAGCTATCCAGTTTAGGTAGGGGTACATCTAGCATTATTAGGCGTACTACAGAACGCACAGGAAAGAAGCGAATAATATTTATTATCTCAATGTGTCTCCTATTTGTTTTTGCATTCGACCCAATCGCTACGCCGCAAATTGAATCAAGGTTGATAGAATATAATTCTGAAAATGTGTCTGCAGAGCAAAGTAAGATACTCACTGAAGTTGAAAATAGCGATATAAAGATCTTTGACTCTGCTCTTGCCCTAAATCTCAATAAGGCACCAACAGATATATCCAATCCACGAAATGTTGGCAGTAACTTTATCACTACTGATCCAAGAAATATCGCAATGAGGCAGTTTCTTGAAGACCACAGCTCCCCAATGTATCCGTACGCTGAAGTATTTGTAGAAGAGGCAGACGAGCATGGGCTCGATTGGAGGCTGGTGGCATCAATTTCCGGCGTGGAGTCTGCATTCGGAAATATTACTCCTGCCGGATCGAATAACGCTTGGGGATGGCGAGGAGGGAGAATAAACGGCAGAAGCACATGGAGCAGATTCGCAACCTGGTCAGACGGAATATCGGTAGTGACTGAGAGGCTTGCCAAGGGATATGGCACAGATCTAACCCCGTTCCAAATTGAGGCAACCTACTGCCCACCTTGTGCACAGAATCCGCGTCATGAATGGGCAAATGGCGTCAACAACTATATGGTTGAGCTAAACTACTACCTCGAAGACCTATAAATGAAGTCGCACTTTGCAAGTGCGACTTCACGAAGGCGGAGTTCGTGAAACGCAGCGCAGTTTCACAAAAATGTCGTGTGGTATAATGACCCATGGCGAAAGTAGACCTGAGAAAATCTGCCGGGTTCTCGTTGTATCTAGACGATTACCAACTTACAACACAAGATATGCAGTTTGAGGAGGTTGGCAAAGTAGAAATTGACCAGATTCGCCCACAACTCTTAAACGAGGAGCTTACATCCCCAGAGGTCTTTTATTACAAGTACATGGGGCTTGATCACGACAATATCTTCAAAACTAAGGGTCTCAAGGTAAATATCTATGTGATCCCAGCCAATTTTGCAGGCATCGAGTTTGTAAAAACAAGAGCCACACGTCTCCCCACACATCCCAAAATCATGGAAGTCATTTACGGGACTGGAAGTGTCATTATGCAGAAGTTCCATCAAGATGATTCAGATATTATCTATTCAAAAATTAAGAGAGAGCAGAAGTTTATCGTCCCTCCAGGCTACGATGTTACCCTAGTCAATACTCGTAATACTGCAATGATTGTCGTAGAGGCTTATAGTTCAGTCACAAAACATGTATCACAGCTAGACTCCATGCAGGGTATGGCATATTATGTTATTAGAAAAAATGCAAAGCAGGAAGTCGTTCAGAATCCACGCTATAGAGACATAACGAAGGTTAGGAAGATTAGATGGGATGAGGTTGTGGTGAAGAATAACATTACCCTTAAGACACCGATCGTAAAACAGATACTCCGCAAATATGACAAGTTCGACTGGCTATTTAAAGAAAATTCTATCAAAGTGTAGCTCAGCGATTTTACTTGCACTCGCCCTATTCACATCTCTCCTCCCCACTCACTTATATGCTTCCTCTGAAGATAGTGCTGCAGGCTTTACACAAACTACTTCAATCATCTATACGATCAACAGCGAGGGAACACTTTCTACAGAGATTCAGCTACATGTCATACCAGAGGAAGGGGCAGCAAATGTTGTTAAATTTTTCACCATTACCCTCCCATTTAAGCAGATCGATAATGTCGGTGTGAAAAAGGGTGACCGTGCGTATACAGTAAGTCACAACGATGTATCAGAAGGAACACGGCTTGTCGTCGACCTAAACAACCTCACTATTGATCGAACCAGAGGAGCACAGTTTAGGATAACGTTTAGCAAAGGAAAGTTTATGCAGGAGGGCGAGAGCAGTGAATTACCTCTCCACATAAGCTCTACGACTTCCGAGCACGTGAAGATTACACTTAACTCACCTTTTGATGACCTACTCATTCCTGTGCTTAAGGGGATGACAATCATTGAGCAGAACAACCAGAAGATAATTAACTTCGCCTCACCAGAGAACGACTCGCTACTGATTTCCGGTTCCGACCAGTTTGTTTATGAATTTAGCATCAATAAGCAATTCGTAAATACAGATGAGATCCAGAAAACATTTGAAGTAAATATACCTAAGATAGGCAATGGGCAGAAGCTGCTGATCGATGAGGTAACTGAGCCACCTTCAAAGGTACTTATGGATCCAGAGGGCAATCTCTCACTCCGCTATACAGTTCCGGCAGAGAGCGAGCTAAAGGTAAAGATTGAGGGCTTGATCAAATTTGAAGAGGGAACGGGTGGTACACTTCAGTTTGAGCAGTTTGAAAACAGCACGAAAAAAGCGGATTACTGGGACCTCTCTGACGAGACAGAGCTAAAGCGCATCGATTTGTACATACAAAACGGTGGCATTGTTCAATCATTTGAGCGAGATGCTAGAAAATTGTCAACAGAAGAGCAAGCAAAGCTTGCGAACATCTTGTATCGATATGTACTCGACCGTCTCGGATCTCAAAATGAATTAGATACAGCCACCAACTACCGCCAAGGGAAGCGCGTGCTAGAGAATCCAGCGATTGCTTCAGCTGCCGACTACAATGATTTCCTGATTGCAGTTCTAAGAGCCTATTCAATCCCAAGCAGGCTGACACAGGGCTATATCTCAGACAGCTCGGGAGTATACGAGTCTGGATTTATCCATAGCTGGGTTGAGGTGTGGGATAATCTGAAGGGCTGGATCGTACTGGATCCTGTGATTGAGGTGATCACTGGTATTCAAATGTATGACCCGCTGTTTAAAGATCACGTTGCTTTCGTTACGAGGAGCTACAACCCATTTAAGCCACAGCTTGGTTTCTTCTTGAATGAAGATATTGAGGTGAGTCTTACAGATAGAAATTTTACTGAAATTCTCTCGGCGAGCAGCAGCCAGATTATCGATGGGGCTTCTATACTAAACCCTGCATCTAGTGCAAAGTTTACGATTCATAATGATGGAAATAGCATCATCAGTAGTGTGAGTTTTGACTTCGAGGATAATTTCAAAGAGAATAGCTTTGAAGAGGATAAAAGTATTCTTATATTCCCTGGACAAGAAATTGAGATAACCGGTAGCTTGGTTATTGAAGAAGAAAATTTGGCTGCAAAGAATCGCTCTGCGGCACTTAGAGGTGACCTCAATATTGTTTCTCTGTACGGCACTGAGCGTACATATATTCTTGAGGACAGTGTAAATATTAGGCACTACTGGTGGTGGGATACATTTGTTAAACTGATCTCGCTATTCATATTCCTAATGCTGGCCCTGTTAGCTGTAAATGTTGCCAAAGCAATTAAGAAAGTAATCTACAAAGAGAAATGAGCACAAATTTAACAATCGTTATAATAGTAGCAATCATCATGGTTGGTTTGATCCTTTATGCTGCTACTTCGACTAATAGGGATAATTCAAAGAAAGATGCACTTCTTGGCAAAGCAGAACAGCTGCGAAAGCTTGCAGATCAGCCTATTACAGACAGTGAGATGAGAGATATAATTGTCCAGTTTGACTCTTTACTCTCTAAATCTTTACAGCTAAAGTTGTATAACAGTGATTCATGTGGAGATAACCTGAAAAAGGCAAAATCACTCTTTAATAAGAGCTCATATGATGCGATCTGGAAAGCACACAAGCTCCGAAATGACATCGTGCACGATGGAGCTACACCAAATGATCGAGAATTTGACCAGGCTGTGAAGAGTTTTGTAGCTGTAATATATAAGTTGCTTGGATAGCGAAGATGAACCGAGGCAGATTAATCACATTATTTCTACTTGCCCTGCTTATTGTAGGAGTAGCCTCACCTGCTTATGCGACTGGACCTATGCCACCCGAGGAGACTGTAGATGAATCAGCCCAAACGGGAAGCGCAGAGCCAACTGAGCCGTATGAGATCGACCTAAGCTTCGGAACTCAGTCACCTTGGACAAAGAAGCTGCCATTGATCGTTAAAATTAAGCCAAACGTAGACTCTACCAGGACAGAGGTAGCACTAGATGCGCCTCTCGGACTTGGGTATAAGAAGAACTTCAACGACTATTTTGCGGTTAAAGAAGGGCAGGTTTACGAAAAAACAATAACTCTATACCCCGAAAATCCAGGCACTTACACTGTCACCGTCAATGTAGTCGATTGGGGCTACAGCACGAATCGAAGCAGCTCACAAAATTTCAAGATTACTTTCGGCGAAGATCTTGTAACTGAGCCAAAGACTGCTAATTATGACAATATGAATATACTCCGATACATTATCAATCTCTCGCTGCTAGTTCTGCTAGGAGTAGCTGCATTCTTTGGAGGTAAGAGATTATTAAAATTCCTAAAACAATGGTTACAGCCGCCCCAATAAAAAAGAAGAGGAGCAGGATCGCAGTATTTCTTTATGCGATAGCTTTGTTTACTCTGCTTTTTGCACTCTCCTACCTCCTGTATCAATATATTGGTGAATATAACAATTTAATTAACAATCGCGACGCATATGCATCGAGCTCAATGTCGCGCGAGAAATTGATCTCGGAGTTTGAGCAGAATGCCGTGGATTTTACCAAGGCACAGGAGGAGATAAACAACGAGGCCGATCTCTCGACACGAATGTCACTCCTGACTCAATCGATTGAAGCAGTCAGCTCGCAGATAGACCTTATTGAGGAGGTAAAGGAGATTGACGACGAGTTGCTCAAGCTTAACCTAACCGCAGAAGAGCGGGCCGAGATTGAGGAGATCCAGAGGGTCGATATTATGTATGCGGATCTGTACGGCTACTATTTAGAAACACTCCAAACTGAGCTGAACGTCACAGATTACAATATCGCACTAGCTACAAGCAATAACTGTCTTAATGGAATCGATTTCTCACAATCAAACGAGGAGATTAGCACAAAAATAACTGAATGCATGCAAGATCTACATATCACCACTGGCAAATCAATGGCGCTTGGATCCCAATTTCCCAATACAATCGAGTACATTAAGCAAACTTCGCAATACTGGGATACAACCCGCCAGCTTTATGATGCCCTAGCTCAAGAGCAAAGAGAGCAGGCTACAACTCTGCGCACCACTCAAGATGCCCAAGGCGAAAAGGTTAAGGAGTATTCTGCTAAATCTGTCACAGAAATTGAAAAGGTGTTGAGCAACCGAATAAGTACGATCTCGGCACTTGAAGCTGAGCTTCAGTAGTTTTCTGACGGGTAATAATCGTTCTTCTTATTAAAGGCTCTTCTTGATTTCCTTTATCTCTACAAGCATAGCTTCGAGGCTTCTTTGGATTGTATCGAGACGTTCCTCGAGTACGCTCTCCTCGCCATCTTCCGCTAAGAAAAATTTCAGCGGCTTATTTAGCTCTTGCGAGATTCTGTGTAAGGTCTCAAGTGGGGGCAATGTGCGACCGCTTTCATAAGCGCTCACAGCTTTGTCAGAAAGGCCTAGAGCGAGACCAAGTTTCTTTTGGGATATCCCAGCCTCTTCTCTGAAGTCCTTAATTTTTTGACCTACATTATTCATCATCGACGGATTATAACAGAAATAGACTCAACTCTAAATTAATAAGTTATCCCATAGCATATAGTGACAACAGGTCAAGAGATGGTTACTGGATCCCTATTGATCCGGGGAGACAATCGAAGCAAGCTTGCCGAATACACGCTTCAAAGCACCAGATGATGGCTCATTGCTGGCCCAACCGCTATTATCATCTTCACTCTCGACCCCAGGCTGGTTTGCACCCAAAGGGAGCTGCTCGTCCACCTCTTCCTGTGGAAATGAGGCTCCTGCATTCCCACTATCAACGGATTCAATTGATCCTGGTGCTGAAAAGTGCTGGCCAGCTGCTACTGGGGCTGCTGTAGGGACTGCCCCTTGTGTAGCATATGGTGTTGATTGCTCAAGGGATGTCTGAGTAGTTGGGACTGTTTGAGAAATAGGAGCAGTATCTGCTGCATAATCTGGAGTTGGCTGCGGAATTTGTTGAGGCTCGAACTGCGCCTGTGGCTGTTGAATTTGCTGTGGCTCTATCTGAGGCGCTGGCTGTGCGATTGGCTGAGGCTCTATCTGTGGTGCGGGCTGTGTGATTGGCGCGGCTACCTGTGGCTGAGACGGCTGCTGTACAGGCGCAGGTTGAGAAGGTGTGGACATCAGATTGTAAGATTGATTCGGGTTGCCCATTGAGTTTGAAGTGGGTGATTTGAATCCGTACTGGACATCATTCTCGCTTCTAAGCCGCTGAATGAATCGGTTCTTCTCTTCAAGTAGCTCAGTCAGATGTCTAAACTCTTCGAGCTGGTCTTTAACCTGCCCTTCAAGCATCCGGACTCGTGCCTCTGCCTGCTCTGCCCTCTCCTCAGACTTCTTGTAATTTCTCCCATCCTCGATTAGCTGCTTATGCTCTTTCCCGTCGATCAGCTGCTTTTTAATTTCTTCCTCTCCGAGAGTGCTGTATTTATAATAGTTGATATCTCTTGTGTCAGGTTTTCTTACCAAAACCTGCTGATACACCCTCTCAATCATTTCGACGCGTTCCTGTGGAGTAAGTCGCTTCTGCTGTCCTGGTTGCTGACCGCCTGCTGGTGCACCCCACGGATCTCCCCAGCCTCCAGCTGAGCCACCTCCCCACGGTGATCCCCAACCACCTCCAAACGAGCCACCGCCACCCATTGGTGCAGGCTGGCTGTTATTTACTGGCTGCTGAGTGCTAGCCATGGGCTGTGGTGCCGAAAATGGGTCAGCACCCCAATCAAAGTCATCTTGGAAATCTCCCCCAGTGCTATCTGCTGCTGGCTGGCTCGCTACAGAGTTGCTTTGCGGCTGTGAGCTTGTAAGGGAGTTTGCAATTGGTTGAGCAGCTTGTGACTGCTGCATTGAGGGTTGGACTGTTGCCGGTGCAGGCTGCTTGATGTCAGGCTGTGGTGCGCTGTTTGAAGTGGTCTGTCCGACGTTCATTGTGCCACCCGGTTGCGGATCGTCTCTGACCGGCCCCACTTGTGGTACTTTGAAATCCGGCATTTTGTTTAGCTTCGTGCGATATTTACTAACTCAACCTCAAAAACTAATGCTGCACCTCCTGGAATTGTTGGAGGGTTGCCATATTCACCGTAGCCCAGCTCTGATGGGATTGTAAGCTTTCGCTTCTCACCGACTTTCATGCCCTCAATCCCCTGGTCCCAACCATCGATCACTTCTCCAGCACCAAGTGTGAATTGAAATGTCTGACCACGATCATATGAGCTATCAAATTTTGTCCCATCCAGCAATCTACCTTCGTAGTTAACCTCGATGAAGTCTCCTGCTTTTGCACCGTCACCGCTGCCTTCTTGTAATGTCTCGATTACCATTTCTTCAACATCCTCTCCTAAAGTTAGTTCATCATCAGTTCCTTGAACAGTGGCTGGATCTACAGATTTGCTGCCCTCTGCGCTATTACTGCCGAGCAGAAGTATTATTCCAAATGTAAACACCAAGGTCAGCATTAAAAATAGACCGAGATATGGAACTTTTAGTTGTGTATTTTGCATCACTTTAACCCCATTAATTAAAATTACAACTTCCTTATTCTATACGCCCTATTTTACCATTTAGTTACACAATTTGTAAGCTCTACCACAACATTTCTTACAGCTCTATACTACCGAAACCAGGGTTACAATCAGTAGCAAAATTCCCGACGCAAGCGGTGCATAATCTGCGAATGAGCTGTAACGATTAAGCAACTTTCCCTTAAATCTATCCACTAGGAACGCAAATAGTGCCAATACTATGAAGACGCCTATACCAAACGCCACCGTTGCAGGCAGAAGCAGCCATATGTAGCCAGAACTTACTATGAGGATAAATATCGTCCAGCCGGTCAAACATGGCGCCAATCCAGCTACAAACGCAACCATAAACTGCTCTTTAAATGTTGTAGGCTTCTTACTTCTTGACTTCGCATGTGGCTTTGCCGATTCCAATGCTAATTCCACCTCATTATCTGTCTTGAATAGATCGCTAATCTCATCGGTATCGCTCACGACTTCATTTACCCTGCCCTCCGACTTTTTCTTCTTCACCAGCACAATCAGCTCTTTCACAGTAATGTAAAGCGACAGTACTAGCAGTGCTACGATGGAGAATTGCTGAACATATGGGAGTGCAGCGTATAGGTTGATGTACTGATTGAAGATTATCAATCCAACGGCAAGGATAATGATGTCTGACATATGTGTCAGTGTGAAGATGAAGACATAGATCATGCTTCCTCTTAGATTTACTTCATTATTCATCATCATCGTTGCAAGAATCACCTTGTTGTGTCCACCCTCAAAGCTGTGCAAAGCACCTAGAACTACAACGATCAGAAGTATTCCGATCCTTGACCATGGGTTGTCAGAATCAAGCAGGCTCGCAAAGCCAGCCATCGTCCGATCACCAGCGCTCTTTAGCTTATTTGCGATGAAGTTGTTGCCATAAAGTGTGAATCCACCAGGTGCTGCCGAATCGGTTGCTGTCTCTTCCTGTTCCTCCTCAGCTTCCTCGACCTGTTCTGTCTCGCGCTCGACCTTAATGTCTAATTCGTCTTTTTCAGAATCAAGCGTTTCACTGTAAAGGAGCTCACCGGCATGGTCGTATACACTCATAACATTGGTCTGATTTGGAAATTCATCTAGCAGGATGCGGTTTTTAATATGCACATTCTCGAGATCATCCTCACAAACAAACCTCACATGGAATTCTAAGCCATTCAGGTAGAAGAGTTGAAAATCTTCCACCGGGATCATCTCTGAAGATAGTGTGCACTGTTTCTCGTTATTCGATAATTGGAGCTTTTCGGCGAAATAATCGTTGAAAAATTGCTCTTTCTCGCCAAGGACTTCAACTGCACCGTCAGGATTTTCTGTAAAACCGAGTAAGCCTGCTGCCGTAACCCAGTTCATGCTCACGTAGCCGTATGCCTCATTTAGCGGCAATCTTTTGCCCAGGTTATCATCTGCGACATTGATGATGGCAAAAGAGACATCTACAGGGTGCGCCTCAGCTTTGTTAGATGGCAAAAGTAACGGTAGCGCCGCTATTACCAATGTGAGAATTGTAATTAGTAAGATTTTCTTCATCTTTTTTTGATATTCAGCAGGCTGCGAAGCTCGCTATCAATGGCGTTAAAATCCTCTCCTGCCAGCAAACTGCCCAGCTTTTCAACATGAGTATACGGCGAATGCTCGTCTGTGTAACCTACCTCTACCCCATCAACAATTGTGAGGATAGGCAAGCTTTTTTGCAGCTCCTGCGCGTCTGAATCAAGGTTCTTCAGATCAAACAGCGCAGCTGCAAGATAATCCTTCTTTGAGAAATTGCTAAAGTCATTATCTTTTCGATATAGAATTGTAGCCAGATTTAAGAGTGAGCTGTGCAGGCTTCTCTCTGAGTGGTGCTTATTTACCACAACATTGCTGATATTGATTCGCAACTGAGCATCATACCAACTTTTTGGGATATAAAGCGGTGCTATCAAGCTCTCATCAACTACTATTTTGACTTCTTTGTTGGCTCTTACCAACTTCACAGAGTGCTTTTTCAAGTATGAAATCACTTCTGGCTTATCAGCAAGAAGCTGGCTCCAGCTTGCGTCATTAAATTCGCTTTCTATCAGCAGTAGTTCAGCCTCACTTACAGATCGTATCGTTTCAATAATAAGTTCGTGCAGCTCCACAGACGTAGTGAAAGGATAATCAGCTGAGCCAAGAAGGTTCGACTTTATTGCAATCGAGCTAGCAGCCGAGGATTTAGCAGTTAGCTTGTTAGCAATCTGCGACCAGTTGTCATGATTTTTGTATTTGTCCACCTATTCGATATCGATAAAGCGTGCGATGTCGTTAATTAGCCTTGAATCCACTGATTTATCACTATTTCGCTTCATTATAGTATATGGATAGCGTGAAAGACCAACTTTCTCAATGGCTTCTGACGAGCTATCATCGTCTGCACTACCTAGAATATCGTTTACAATAATTAACCGCTTTTCTGTAGAGCCTATAACATCGGCGACGTCATTAATTCGCTCTATCACCGATAGATAATCCGGAGAGAGCCAGCTCACAAGCATCAGGTAGTCGTCTTCTTTGCCATACACACTCCTCGTAAGATGCTCTATCCCAGCTTCACGATCTACAATCGCAAAATCGTACAGGTCATGCTCGCGCGCAAGGTCTAAGAATAGGTTTAAAGCCGAATTATAGCCACAGAGACAGGAATTCATCTTATGATGACCCATATAAGCGAAATCAAACTGGAGTCCATCTTGATCAACCTTTTTCACATAATCCTTCTGGATTTGGGCTAACACCCGCTCCGTGTCTTCACCATCTTCGGTTTCAAATTCGCCAAGTGGCTTTAGATCATCCCACTTTGACTTGATGCCCAGTGCGAATGGGAGCGTCATCGCTGCATCGGCATCGACCACGAGCACACGGTGTTTGTTATCTTTCTTCGCAAGCAGCTTGGTCAGCTCTGCAGCAACTGTTGTTTTGCCTGCGCCACCTTTGCCTGATAGAACTATCTTTTTCATATTTGTAATAATTTCAATATTACCCGTAAATAGGATACAGCATAAAGATTAAATTCAGCTAAAATCCTCACCAATCTCTCTTCTTCGTACCGAGGTAGAAATATCCACTCTCACTTTTAGATTTTACCAGCTCGAAAATCTCTGCAGCAGGCTCTTTCGGATCTCTTGGAGCATTATCTCCACCCATATCGGTCTTAACCCAACCAGGATCGAAGCTGTATACCCGGATATTCCTGTCTTCAAGCCTCGAAGCAAGTAGCCTTGTGTATTTGTTTATAGCTGCCTTCGAGATGCTGTATGCCGGCCACTCACTACCCATATCCTCAGTAATCGAGCCAAAGCCCGATGAAATATTCACGATGATAGAATCGTCTTTCATCACTTCACGAAGAAGCAACTCTTCGGTCAGCTGGATAGTACCCATTAAATTCACATTAAGTGTGCGTCTGAGCAGAGCGATATTCACAATTTCAGCATCTTTATCGATGGCAACTGCCGCATTATTTATCAGCACATCGACTTTAGCACCCTCTTTTCCAGCCCACTCTGCGAATGTGACTACCTGATAATGGGCTTCAAGTTCAAGCCTCTTCGTAATTAAGTTCTCATTAGAATAATCGAATGAGCCTGAGGTTGAAGTAGAAATCACCATATAGCCCTCGTTAAGAAACTTCTCAACTAGGGCCTTTCCTATCCCTCTGCTTCCTCCAGTAATTAGTGCCGTTTTCATGAAAAGTTCATTAAAATTAGCCCTGTTGCGGCTGTATGTATAGCCTACTTCTACCCCTTCCGGCTTTATAGTTGCAATATTTTCTATATTCGCATGCAATCCCTTCCCAGTTCTCAGCCGAAAGAGCTACTCCTACCCCATTATAAGTTAAATATGGGAAATCCTCTAACTCGATCGTGGCTAGGTAATTAAGCAGAGCGTCTGGATCAGCAGAGTGTGAGAGCAATTTCAGAGTTGGAATTGCACCAGGTCCAATATGAAAATCTTTATGCAGATTAATTTTCTCAGGGAATTGATATGCAACATCAATCAGCACTTCGGTCATATGAAACTTGAGATTAACTCCAAGCAGTGGGAGTATTCGTTCTAAAGCCGTGTTTACACTGGTTTCATTAAATTGCTCGATTTCTGCCCATAACTTTCTGGCTAACTTGGGTAGATAGAGACAGAAAAACTCTTCTCTTGTTGGAAACCCTGTTTTGGCGATTGCATTAATCGGAAAGACGTATGCTGTCCCATATTTTGGTCGTGGATGCTCTATAAGCCGCTGATAAACTTTAAGATTTTCATTTTCATTAAAATTTAACAGCCCAGTATTTTTAACTGTTATTGGGTTGCACGCAAGCCTGCAATACATCAAGTTGAGAAGCCACACACTTGGGGTGCTGAGCAAGGACTCGAGAAGTAAATGAGTTTCAATAGTTTGGCGATCAAGCTCGCGGTAGATATTACAGAAACGCTGCTTGTGTAGTATCGGGTCTTTCGTAAAAGGTGCTGACTTACCGCTCTCTTTTCGCTCCCACACAAGCATTCTCTCAATTGCAAATTGGCGAATCGACTCGAGCACTTCTAAATCAATAAGTACCTTTTCGTCATATTTGACCTGCGCCAAAGTGTGCTTACTCCAATGCTTATAGAGACCTTTCAGCCTGTCGGGGATTTCCATTCCAAGATTATAGACTCAGCGAAGCAGAAGCGGCAATCGTTACTTCGCGCTCATAAACTGCCCCTTCATCCTGAAAGCAGCACCGATCGTAAGGCAGAATACGACAAACCAGATGAACTCGCCGACTGCAGGGATCAATGCAATTAATTCAAGGAGTAGAATTCCAGCAGCCATCTGCCAGAATATCTGTGCTTTAGGCACAACCCTCCTGCCCAACGAGTATCCAACCACAGGGAAACAGATCTGCGTGAAAACAATGAAGAATCCGAGCATAATCAGTACAACTGGCCATCCTACAAAGGTAAACAGGAACATGATCGCCGCGACAATAGCTACAGGGATGGCGATCAAGCCAACAATTAGGCTACTTACAGCCTCGCTTAATCCCCCGAGCTTATCCGACATCACCTTCAGCTTTACCGGTGCAAATTTCCAAAGCAGTGCCGCAATAAATAGATAGCCCACTGTTGAGGTCAATACTATTATCGTTCTTGCAATTAATAGGTCTGTATTCATGAAAATATCATTAAAAATTAATTATCTCCTGATTTTGGACGCTTATAGAGTATGTAGAATCTTCCTTTCAGATCTTCCGAATCGACTCCAACATTTTTACCGATCACAATCACCCTGCCCGTGACATTGCCATCAAAGGTTGATTCAGAGGTAATTGCGAATAGATTGCCAGCTATATTCCCTTTTAGGTTTAAGCTAGTGGTAAAAATCCTTGCGGTACCATCAATATCTCCATCAAGATCGACCTCCCTGGCAAACAGCCACAAATTGTCGCTCACTTTACCCTTAATCGTCACCTCTTTTGCAAAGATAAGCATACCTCCATTGATATTGCCTTCAAAATCAACGCTATTTGAGAAGACTATGAGGTTTCCGTTAACGTCTGTATTAATTTCGAGATCACGACCTATGAGGAAGTAGTTGTTTACTCTCTGGAGTCGTTCTTTGAGGTCGCTGACAGCTTCTTTGCCTTGCTCGATTCCCTGGTCAACGAGGTTATCGATCTGCTCACGAGAGTGTGCTGGTCGAGCCAGAGTGATGATGGCGAGAAAGAGAAGTGCTGTGAGCGTTATTTTGTATGCGAGACGTTTACCCCGTTCTGTTTGCATACAATTATTATACTACCAACACTATGGGGTTTCAACTCATTCGCCGTAAAGTTGATCAAATGTTGCTGGATCAAGTCCCTTGATGTATCCAATAACCCAATTGGTCTCTTCTGAAGCACCTCTTGTTACAATCTCCATCCCGAAAAGATCAGCTTCTTCACCATTTTCATCTGTCGTCGGATCTTGAAAATATCTTCCAGTAAAACTAGTTTGGCCCTGTCTCATCCTATCTGCCACTACGTATTGACCGCTAGCATAAAAACCATCTGCTGTTTCTACAAAGAGGAGAGCACTTTCAGGTACAACACCTACCATTGATGTTTGTTGCAGTTCAGGGCTATGCCCAATATTTGCTCGTAGCCGTTGTACATATGCAAGAAATTGTGGATTACGATGAATATCTACTGTTGCAAACATTACTGAATCCATCGGCATTACCTGCTCAATTGCTTCAGCCATAGCGGGATCAACAAGTCCTAGTGCTGGTACTCCAGTCGGCATCGTCTCTGTGCCAGCAGATGCGTTACCTGACTGACCATTTCTCCAGAGTAAGAACAGTAATAGAATTGTACCTATAGCGAAAGGAACACCAACCTTCACTTTGTCTGGTACTTTAGAAGTATCCGGGGCTTTGATCTCTATACCAAATACTTTTGCCATGTCCGGATTATATACCTACCGGCGCATTTCGCCAACACTTTAATTCAAGATTGAATTCTGATCCCAATTCTGTGAATATAGAATAATAAGATTAAGTATTTAGTAAATTGGATCCACTCACACCTCTCTCAGAGCTTATAAACCTCAAAGGTAAGCTTGCGATCGTCACTGGGGCTACCTCAGGAATTGGGAAAGGGATCGCCAACAGGCTTGCCGAGGCCGGGGCTGATCTCATACTTATCAGCCGAACAGAAGCAGACCTTAAGACGACAGCAGAAGAGTTTGCTCACTACGGGGTAAATATCCAGACTTTTGCCCTAGACGTGGGTGTAAAAGAGAAGATTGATGATTTTTGGCAGAAGATTGCTGAGCAGACACCAAATATTTTGGTCAATAATGCGGGTATCTATCCATTTGGACATTTCTTGGAGACAGATCAGGGGCTGTATCAAAAAGTGATGGATGTGAACCTGAATTCCAGTTACTGGATGTGCTTTAATTTCATTAAAAAGCTGACCGAAGCAGACCTGCCAGGAAATATTGTGAATATTGGCTCGATCGAGGCTGTGATGCCGCTTCAAGATGGTTTGATTCATTATTCGATCTCGAAGGCTGGAGTTATTGCACTTACACGTGGGCTGGCAAGGGATTTCGGAGAGAAGCATATTCGTGTCAATGCGATATTGCCTGGTGGAATTAAGACTGGTGGGACAAGTGAGATAGCGAAAGATCTTTTCAAATTGAAGCTTGGGTTGCTGCAGGATGCTTATAATTTCCAGCAGCGGTTGCCGCTAGGGAGGATTGGTGAGCCCGATGATGTTGCGAAGGTGGCGCTTATGTTGGTGAGTGATATTTCGAGCTATATGACCGGGGCGATTGTGCCGGTAGATGGAGGGTTTTTGTCGTCGTAGTGTATTTGAGCGGGAGTCAACAGTATACTCGCTGCGCTCGTACAGTTGTATCTAAGCTTGTAGCTACTCTCTCCGTTCGTAGACAAGCGGGAGACGGGGGTCGAACCCGCAACCTTCTCCTTGGAAGGGAGGTATTCTAGCCAATTGAACTACTCCCGCGCACCAGACGCTACTTACTATTCTAAATCAAATGGGCTAATTGCAAAACTACTCTATTATTCTACTCCTTACTATTCCTTATCGGCTTTGGCTTCTTCTTTTACTTCTGCTGACTTTTCTTCTGTTTTTTCCTCAACGGCTTCGCTCTTCTCTTCAGCCTTCTCCTCAGTAGCTTCTGCCTCGACTGGAGCCTCAGCCACCTCTGCACCTTCTGCTGCGGTTGCGCTATCTTCGCTCTCAGCCTCTTTCACCTCTTCATCGGTCATATATACATCCTTATGACCTGCGACACGCATAGCCATACGGCCAACTCGCTCGCGGATGAAGTAAAGCTTCGAGCTTCGTGCTTTACCTCGCTTTGTGATCTCGATCTTCTCAAGATTTGGTGAGTGCAATGGGATGATTCGCTCAACGCCTACTCCGTAAGAGATCTTGCGGACTGTCAATGTCTTGCTTAGGCCAGTACCGCTGATTGCGATTACGTTACCCTCGAACACCTGGATTCTCTGCTTACCACCCTCTTTAATCCACATGTGAAGTCTTACGCGATCACCAACCTGGACATCTGGTCTGTTCTTGTACTGGTCAGCTTCAATTTTCTTTAGTATCTCGGGGTTCATTCTCTTACTTAATTAGATTATTACTCTGTTTTAAATTCGCACGGGTGATTATACTGGGAGTCGAAATATTTCTCAAGCAGCCGTGAAATCCTGAAGGATTATAGAATAAAAATGGATTTTATGCCAGAATATCCATTGAAATATATATTGCACTGTCCCAAATGCACCCCGACGGCCAACTCCAAAAGAAGAAGGTGATGTTAATAATCATGGATGGGCTTGGCGCAGCACCAGACGGCAAAGGGAACGCTGTCTCTCTCGCACACCCGAAAAATCTTATCTCGCTTTGGGATGGATATCCGCACACATATCTAGATGCCTCTGGCGAGGCTGTGGGCTTGCCCGAGGACACATATGGCAACAGTGAAGTTGGACACTTAAATATTGGTGCCGGCAAGATAATCTTGCAAAATCTCCCAAAGATCAATAAAAGCATATCAACTGGAGCCTTTTTTACCAACCAGACACTTACCGAAGCGCTCAACCATGCGCAAAGCTACGGCTCTAAGATCCATATAATGGGGTGTGCAAGCACCGGATCTGTCCACGCCCATATTGACCACTTCATAGCAACCCAGCAGTTTTTCCTCAACAAGGGCTATAAGGGCAAGCTATATTTCCATGCTTTTACCGACGGTCGAGACACAGGCCCACAATCAGCAGCGCAATACCTAAATACCCTCCAGACCCAGATCACGAATACAGGGCTTGGGCATATCGCGTCACTTAGTAGGAAGATCTCTTGCAATGGATAGAAATGAGAAGTGGGAGCGAACCGAGCAGGCTTACTCGATGCTTACCAAGGGAGCAGGAACAAAGGTAGCAGATTGGCAGAGCGGGTTAAATGCCTCGTATACTGCCGGCAAGACCGATGAGTTTATCGAGCCCACGATTATCCCTGACGGGAGCGATATCCCGATGATTGTTGAAAACGATGTGGTGCTCTTTCTAAATTTCCGATCTGACCGAGCGACACAGCTATCTGAGGCTTTCATCCAGTCAGATTTTATGCATTTCCAGACAGTGGCATTCCAGAATCTCTACTACGCTGGCATGGTGGCATACAAGAAAGATTTCCCTAATAAGGTTATTATGCCCAAAGAGTATGTGAATCTGTCACTTGGACGCATGCTCTCTGAAAGCAACCTACGCCAACTTAGGATTGCCGAATCTGAGAAATTCCCACACGTGACATATTTCTTTAATGGAGGCCTAGATGTGAAATACCCAGGCGAAGATCGTATTGAGATCCAGTCACCCAACGTGCCAACTTACGATTTGAAGCCAGAAATGAGTGCTTTGCAAGTGACCGAGGCCTTGGAGGCAAGGATTAAGACTGGAACATATGACTTTATCCTGCTTAATCTGGCCAATCCAGACATGGTCGGGCACACAGGTAATATGGAGGCCTGTATCAAGGCTATTCAAGCGACTGATTACTGTGTAAACCGCTTGGTAGATAGATTTACAGCAATGGGCGGCACAGTAATATTAACCGCAGATCACGGAAATGTAGAAGAGGTAATCAAATTTGGTACCGAGGATGTAGTAGATACTGAGCACTCGTTAAACCCTGTTCCATTTATTGTTGTAGACAAGAATTTACCAAAGGTAAATATGCGATTCGGCAAGCTATCCGATATTGCGCCGACTGTACTGCATCTGATGGGTATCAGCAAGCCAGACGAGATGCGTGGCCAAAGCCTGCTTAATAAATAGCCTACGCCTTCTTGTAGCTCCGCCAGTTCAGGTAGAATGTTGTGCCGAAAACCAGAGCAAACAGCAGTACCATGGTTAATATCTGCCTGTCAGTGAAATTCTCTACACCAACCTGCTCAATAATCGGTTTCCCACTCTCTGAGTAGCCAGTCACATCCACAAATGGCCATAAAGTAGGAGCCGAAGATAGTACGAGCGCCATGACGAAAGCCATAAACAGACTTCTCGCACTGATCAAAAGCTTCCTCATAAGTATCGATATCGTGAAGAAACCTGCCGCAGCACCTACTCCAAAAAACATTAGCCCTATAAGCTGCTCTGGAGTCACAGTGAGGGTAATTAACGAATGTACTGTATCAATAATGTAGTAGTAGACCCCCATAACAAGAAGTATTACTCCACCACTCACACCAGGCAAGATCATTCCAGAAATACCGAAGAATCCTGCCACCAGGAGCAGCAGATATGATGGATCTGTTATCATCGACGACTCATCTTGGAACACAATCCAAGAGAAAACTATAAATGTAACGGCAAAAAGCAGAAGCTCTCTCCACCCTTTTCTTTTCATTTCCATATATGGCACTACCGAGGCCGCAAGTAGTAGCGCCAAAAGTATTGCAAATAGGTAGTACGGGTAGTTATCAAGCATCCACAGCACTGCCGAGGTCATCGTTACAAGAGCGAACAGCACTCCAAAACCTAGTGGAACTACAAATTTAGAGTCCATTTTCAATATCTGGTCGCGAACATCCTTAAATGTAGCCTTGCGCATCAAGAAGGCAAGAACCGTTTTCGCTATCTGGGTAGTTCTAAAGAGTGCCTCAACAATTCCTTCGTATATACCACCCATCAAAGCGATGGCAGACCCGCTCACTCCTGGGACGATCTCGGCACAGCCCATAAGGAAACCAAAGAGGGTGTACTTAATACTCTTCCTAATCTCAATTTTCAAGAGATATTCCTTCATAATAGTAGCTTTCTTGACGGATGAAATCGCCGTCAAAACATGATATAATATATTATAGGTCACGCAGACTTATGCAATTAGTAACTTTTGCATCGTAAGAAATGCAAGTCCCATTGAATTACAAGAGAAAAGCCCTCGTACTCGTTGTCATGATACTTCTTTCAGGCAACTTTGTGAACGTATTCAGCCAGCTTCAAATTGACGACAATATCATAACCGAGCATTCTGCATTTGCCGCTTCAGAGTACCGTAAGGAATTCGTAGTACCAGTTCAGTACGATTTTACGCAAGATGCCGCAAAGCAGGCAATAGTCGACCAGCGGGTAGAAGATCTGAAGTATAGCCAGGAGAATATTCGAAAGCTCGAAAGCTACCTAAGCAAGCGTGGCTCACCTATGGCCTCTCAGGCAAAGACCTTTGAAAAGATGGCTGTGAAGTATGGCCTCCCTTACAACCTGATGCCTGCCATCGCGGTAATAGAATCAGGTGCAGGTCGACATAACTATCGACCTTACAATTATGCAGGTATGGGTGGTCAGGGCGGTGCACTGAGCTTCACAAGCTATGAGCAGGCAATCGAGAAGCATGCCCAGATACTTAGATTTGGTTATTTCGACAAAGGTGCCGACACTCCACATGAAATTGGTCGCTACTACTGTTACCAATGTCCTACCTGGGGATATAAAGTGCAGGGCGTCATGAACGAGATTGATAGGCAGTAGCTTCCCGCTTCCTAAAAACTGTAATTAATCTCAAATGTTGAACCCTCTGTCACCTGGTTTTCATTAGCCCAGCCGCCATTTACCTCTACCACATACTGATAGCTCGACGAAGGGTGATATGCCCTACACTGCTCAATACGACAAGGAGCAGCATAATGGACAATGTCGACCACTTGAAACTTACTATCAATATAGATCATATCCAGGTAGATTAGTGTATTCTTCATCCAGAATCCGCCCATTCTTGGCGACTCAAATGCAAATAGCATCCCTTGATCATAGTGTAGGTCTAGGCGATTCATCAGTCCGATTCTCTGTTTCTGCTCCGTGTCTGCTATCTCTAGGAGTAGCTCAACCTCTTCACCATCAGCATTTGTGAATCTCCCCCAGCTATCATCTAAGCCAGAGTTTACAATCCTTGGGTCGGTGACTGAGTTATCAGTGCTGTAAATCATAGTCAAAATCAGCACGGCAAACAGTATGACTGTGCAGAAAATAACCGTGGGACCAAGTAGATTTCTCGCTAACATACGATATAATACTCTCTATCTTATTAATCAGTACCATTTTAGCCTATCATATTGAGATGAGCAAAATATTTGTCGGTATGTCTGGAGGTGTAGATAGCGCTGTTTCTGCGGCGATACTGTTACGTGACGGCCATGATGTTACCGGAGTATTCATGAAAAATTGGTCAGGCGACGATCTTGGGATCGATGATCAATGCCCATGGCAGGAAGACATGGATTATGCACAGAAAGCTTGCGAGAAGCTTAATATCCCTTTCATCTCTTACAATTTCGAGAAAGAGTATCGCGAGTCGGTTATTTCGAATTTCTATGAAGAGTATGAGCGTGGCAACACACCAAACCCAGATATTTTGTGCAATAGCTTCATTAAATTTGATGTTTTCATGAAACGAGCAATAGAGGATGGTGCAGATCTAATTGCCACCGGCCATTATGCACGCACTGAAGACGGGTCGCTATTTAAAGCTACGGACAGGAGCAAAGATCAGACATATTTTCTATCTGGACTTACAGAAGAGCAGCTATCCAAAGCATACTTCCCACTACACTCAATGAAGAAGTCAGAGGTGCGCAAGCTAGCAGCTGAATTAGGGTTACCAAATGCCACACGCAAGGACAGCCAGGGAATCTGCTTTGTCGGCAAGGTCGATATTCAAGATTTCCTAAGCCTGCGACTGAAGGAGATATATGGCGAAATCGTAGATGTTGATACAGATGAAGTAGTCGGAGAGCACAATGGAGTTTGGTTTTACACCAATGGACAGAGAAAGGGTTTGCAAATTGGTGGGCTTGAGCAGCCATATTTTGTGGCGTGTAAGGATGTGGAAAATAACAGGTTGTATGTCGCAAACGGCAAAAAGCATCCGCAGCTTTGGAGCAATACAATCAGTACCGAGCCATTTCAGTTTATCAATCAAGACGAAAAGCTGGAAGGCGAACTAACAGCACAGATACGATATCGAAGCGAGCCAACAGCAGTGAAATTCCAGGATGGTAAATTTGTATTTAAGAAGCCGCTTTGGGCGCCATCAAAGGGTCAGAGCCTTGTGGTCTACAGAGGCGAGAAATGTCTAGGACGAGGCATTATTACTGAGTGGGAACCAGCAGTTACACTGTAGTCCGACACTCGTATATGGCTTTATAGCATTACATTTATTGACAAAATGTACACCATACTCGACTATGAATATGATGACTTTATAAAGCCGTATGACCAATGATGAGCTGAGGAGTTTCTACCGCGAGCAGATGCCACGGATATACAAATTCTTCTACTACAAAACATTGTCGCGAACCCGCAGCGAGGACATGACCAGCGATACATTCGTCAGATTTCTCGAAAAAACAAAAGCGGCAGATATCCAAGACAAAGATAAGTATATATGGGGCGTCGCCTACAATGTTTTCCAAGATTTCCTCCGCCAGAAATATGAATCGGTGCTTGTGCAGTTTGATGAAGAGATCTTCGATGAGTATGCGAATCAGTATATTGAAGAGCGCGAATCAGCCACTACATTAGAAGAAAGAATTCTGCCATTTATTGCTAAATTGCCGCAAAAACAGAAAGAGATCGCTACGCTTAGACTAATTGAGAAAAATTCTTTATCCGACATCTGCCTTATCCTCAATAAAGACATGAACTATGTAAAAACAACTCAAAAACGCGCAATACGGAAGCTAAAAGAGCTAGTAGCATGTACACCGTAGCCGACTTAATATTATAACTAAGAAATTTGTTCATATGGGTAAAGATCCAATAGAGCAAAAATTAAATAGTTTCACCGGGAAATTCAGCGACGCTGTGCCGGATGAGCAGTTCGCTTCTCAGCTTGAGGAGAAATTGCTACTCTTAAATGGTGACCAGAGTGCTGGCCAGCCCGGAAAGAATAATTTTTTATTCATCTCTGCCATGAGAAAAGCTCTCAAAGTAGCCATACCCGTTGCTGTGCTAGCAATGTTGGTTGGCGGCTATTTAATCTATGCCAATCAGTTCTGGATCAAGTCTCGATATGAATTGTGGACACTCGACCAGGCATCAGTACTTGGCAAATTGCAAGGATATGCATCGACAGGGGGCGAATCCATTGCTACAAGGCTTAGCAGCTATGCGGCAAACGGAATAACAGCCGAAGCGGATTCTGCTTCTGATCTTCTCGCTCCTAGAATGATGGATCAAAAGTCGTACACAGAAGCTATCGATAAATATACAGCTGGTCCAGCAAGAGATAAGTGTCTTGCTGTATCGCCTTGGGGTTACTATACCAATGAGGCAATTACATCAGAAAGCTACAGCTATTACGACACCACAGACAGTAATTATGCCTACTACAACAAAAATGTAACAACCGATTCGAATGGGAATGTTATTGGATATTATCTAACTGATCAGACAGGCTCCTACACATATTATGGTGGTGACTTTGCGATTTTCATAAAAGGCTCGCCTACCGCATTTATGGCAGTAGAGGACATTGCTGCGGACAGCGATACAGTAGACGCTGCTGAAGATACAGCTGCGAGTCCACCAACAAGTGAGCCAGACGTTGATGACCCTGGGAGTGCGGGTGGAGAGACCACAGTAGTAGACCCTGGTGTTGGTGTACCAGAGCCTACCCCGGATCCGATCGACGATTCAGTCGACGAGCCAGTGGCACAGATAGATGGCGAGATTGTAGATATTGTCATGATTGATGGCCGCGAAGCATATGTTGTAAAGACAAGCTATGAAACAGGTTGTGATTTAGAAAGTGTTGGCTCAGTACGAGTCGGAGCTGTAGAACAGTCACCTGAAAATGCTGAAACTATTGTGCTACTCACATGGTATGACAAGTCTGACTACAGCTACATCCAGAGTGAGAGCTACTTTGGCACTGAATCAGATGACAACCTGATGTATACACATAGCAGCAGCTACTCCTCTGAAGAGCTGCCTTACGAGCAGGTAGCATCCACTTTCAAGTTTGACTTGGATGTTGACGTTGTGACAGTTGAGTATCCGGATGACGATTATAGCCCAGAGGCTGAGAAAGAGGAGCTTTACAGTAGGTTACAGTCCGAGGAATACACCCTGGTTACCCCGATAGAGGATGGATTCACACTTAATTATGTAAATGTAACAACCGAAGAAGATCTTAACGACCCGCTTAGCGAGTATATGGCAGATCGCGACTTCTATGCCCCAGGTGAGCTAGGAGAGAAAATGTATCAGGAGTATACCTCTTATGCAAATCTCGATACGCTATTCCCAGAGGTTGAGTACGGCGTAACAGCAGGCTCTACCAGCTATAGTGCATCTATCTATCATGATGGCACATCACTTGAAGAGCTTATCAGGCAAAATCGCGGCGACTCTCCCGTGAACAACGTATCTCTGACAATTAACGGTGAGACAGTTGGTGCTGTACAGGTTGAATATGGACAATATAGTGAAGTAAGCAAGAGTGGTGGCAGTGCTGCGAGCTCGGGTAGTGGATCAAGCGACCGTGACATTATGCCCGTAGAGCCGGTAGAGGAGTATTACAGCGTTTACTACATATTTGAGTACCAGGATAATGTGTACACACTGAGTGTTGGTGGCTCAGACCAGCCAGCGGTTGAGAGCAAGTCTTTCAAGACATATTCATCTAACTGGTGACTTTGCTTACTTGCAGGGGTTAATCGAGGCAAGCAGTATGTATGATAGTAGTGGTGACGGTGAGCAGATTCCTGTAGACGTAGCATACTAATTAAATAAAAAGTTAAGCTTTCTTAACCTGCTTGTTATTCGGCAAGGGGAAGTGCGTATAAAGTAGTGCTTCCTGCAATGCGACCCGCCTTTGGCGGGTCGCATTTATTTTACACAGCAACTTCATTGTTTTTCATTGACAGCAACGCCAAATAACTGATACTATTACGTCCGGATTTCTAGATAAAAGAGCGCAAATGCAGAAGTATAAGAAATACCTCAACCCCATCGTGACCAAGCTGGACACGATTTCCGATTTTAGTAATGCAGAGATAACCTCAGAGACCCAGAAAGAAGAGCAGCCATACCTTGAGAAGGTGGTTAAAATGCTTATTTCCGACATTCACCGAGAGCTTAAGGTCATGGAAGATCTAGAAGAGCAGATCGAACACTGGATCACTGTCATCGATAACGAGACAGGAGACGACAAGAACGAAGCATTGACAGAGTATAAGAAGCTGCAGGATATGATGCACGATCTGCTAGAGAGGATGAATCGCATCCTCGATATGATCTATTCGCCTTACTTCGGCAAAATCAGCTTCCACCGCAAGAAGAATGAGCGCTATCCAGAGACAACACTTCAAATGTATCTGGGCAAATTTGCCTACATGGACAAAGATTCGCATCTGCCGTTGATTACCGACTGGAGAGCACCTATTGCCAACCTTTACTACATGAACACAGGGCCAACCGATGACGTGTCATTTGTGGCTCCAACAGGTGTGCAAAGCGGTGATCTGCTTCAGAAAAGGCAGTTTGAGATCGCCGAGGGAAGAATCACACATATTTATGACGCCAAGAGCGGTAATGCTGCTGCCGATGAATTCTTGCTCTCTCAATTAACCAAGCGCATAGGCCAAAAGCTGAAAGATATTGTCGCCACAATCCAGGAGCAGCAAAACGACATAATCCGCGCAGGAATCGATAAGCCTACTTTGATCCAGGGTGTCGCGGGCTCGGGAAAGACTACAATTATCCTCCATCGGATGGCCTACCTGTTTTATACCTACGCCGAGAAGATCAGGCCAGAGCGCTCCTTGATAATTGCGCCAAACAGAATGTTCCTAGACTATATATCGGATGTGTTACCAAGCCTTGGTGTTTCCTACCTTGAGCAGAATGTATATCTCTTCTGGGCTAGAAGCATACTTGGATTCAACGACAAATATATGCAAAATGTCGACAAGGACAACCTAGAAATAATGAAGCTAAAGGGGAGCAAAGATTTCGTAGAGTTGATTAACAGATACTTTGAAAAGCTGGAGGCTGATATTTTCGAAGGGCTCACAGGAACAACGGGCTACGATATCGAATATAGGTATCGAGAGCTCTCACAGCAGCACCCACAGATGACTATGATTGAGAAACTTGAGCTCTCGGTAGACTATGCCTTCGCCCAGGTGCAATTCAAGAAGAAAATGATCGGGGACTTCATGGGCAATCTCGAAGTACAGAAAGAGAAGCGCAAAAAGATTCTTGATTACATTAGAAAATCTACAGATATTTACAAAGCGTATCAGGGTCTGTTTAAGCGGTCAGAGATAACTGTCAGCACTGACTCAATCAGCTGGAAAGAGGTAGCTGCACACACAAATGCTTACCTCAAAGGCACTCCAGGCAACTCGATCGGATATAAGCTCGAGGATCTTGCCCCCATGGTGTGGCTATATTTCAAGATTCACGGTTTTAAGGATAGCCAGCGTAGCTACATTATCGTAGATGAGGCACAGGATCTTAGCCCATTCCAGCTATTAACCCTCGCCCGTATTGCTGAGCGCGGAAATATTACTATCGCAGGTGATTTAGCTCAATCAATCGTCCCACCGTTTCATATCGATGACTGGGATAAGGTGATCGCACTATTTAAAGAGCAGATTCCTGAGTTCGCACAGCCCGACTACTTCCAGCTTTTCCGCTGCTACCGAACTACCGTTGAAGTTATCGATTATGCAAACCGCATTTTCAAGAAGTACTTCCCGGATAGCTACAAGCTGCCAGAAGCAGTGCTTCGACATGGCGATACTGTAAAGCAGATAGAGACTTCAAGCCCACTTGAGGCTGGGAAGGAGTCAGATATCAAAGAGCTGCTCCAGATATTAAATGGCGAGACTGAGAAGGGTGCAGCCACGACGGCGATTATTTGCAAGAACGAGGGTCACGCTGACCGTATCCACAACGCGCTGCTACCTCACGCAGAGAAGATGAAATCACTCCTGGTAAGCCATAAAGAGGAAGATTACCATACAGGAGTCTTGGTACTCCCAATAGAGAAAGCAAAAGGGCTTGAGTTTGATTCGGTCATATTGGCCGATGTATCAAATGAGCATTACAAGGATAATGGTCTAGATGTGCGACTACTTTATGTCGGAATTACTAGAGCTCTTCACAGACTGTACATCATACATCCACAGGGCGACACTTCCGAGCTTCTTTCAGATTAGACTACTGCAGAACAGCACCTATCTTTTCCAATGCATCTCCACGGTTCACAACAATATAGTTCTTCCCTTTTGAAGCCTCAATAGCATCGCTTCTTGGCTCGAAAAGGAATGGGTGGTTGACTAGATTTAGAAACTCAAAATCAGCAACTGAATCGCCTAAACCGATTGAGTGTGTCGCCTCAGCCAATATCTGACCTGAAAATTCACGCTTACTCTGGTAATCAAGTATTGTTGCGAATTCGTTTGTAAGCATTCCTTCTTTCTCTTTAAACGCAGAACAAAAAAATGTATCGAAATCCAACATTTCCTGTGCCTCCTCAAGAATAAAATCCCAACAGCCAGATACGATTACCGTGAGATATCCATGCTCCTTTAGCGTTGTTATAAGTTTGCTTGAGTGTGGGTAGAAATATTTATCCCAATCGAAATGATCGTGTAAAAATTTGGTAACATCAGCGCGCCTTATTCCGTTAAAATAGTTTGCGAAAATTGCCTTATCGTCTGCGAATTTCTGGTTGTAGGTTATCTGCCCATCCTCATATGCGGTTTGCAGTGCTTTGACCTCGTCGGAAAAACCGTGATTAATTATACCCTCCTCTTCCATCAGATAGCCCAATTCATATCTGGCATACCCTTCAAAAAGTGTATAGTCAAAATCTAGCACAGCTATCTTCATAGTTCGAAAAGTGATCAAATTATTATCCATGGAGCAAGTGGCTCTTTCTATAATGAAAGCATCCCCCTGCCTTCCGCAAGCTGCAGTAACGGCTCCATACGCACGCCAGCCAGCATATATCATATAACGACTGCTCAAATTTGCAAAGCCTTTTGGGCACACTTTCGTGATAGTTGCACCCACAGCCACGATTGTGCATAATTCTTACGAATTCATGAACTACAAAATCAGTAAGAAATTAAATAGAATACTCCCAACAGGCTGGTCACAAAAATTTTGGGTTTACATCTACCCTATTATTATCGCAATTGCCTTCGTTTCAATAGCGTTTTCCGCTGTTCAGACAAAATCTGCCACGGTCGATGAGAAATTCCACCTAGTTCGCGGTGTGATGCTTCTTGAGACAGGTGATCTCCGAATAAATCAGCACCACCCATACCTTTTCAACCTGATACATGCGTTGCCAACACTCCTCGACAAAGATATTGTGAACCCTCCAACCGACTCTGAATTGTGGGATCAGGCTTTGAAAGATGAATTGGCATTCGAACACGTCGAGCTAAACGGAGGGGTGATCGAATACACTAAAAATGTGTTGGCGGGTCCTCGTTTACTTGCCACGATAATTACCGGATTTTTTCTTATCGCTTTCTACTGGCTCTTGCGCAGGGAGCTTGGGGTATTTATAGCGGCTACAGCGACGTTTCTGCTTGCATTCAGCCCAACCTTGCTTGCACACGGCCCGTTAGTCACAACTGACGCCCCAGCGATGATTACAATATTCCTGTCGAGTTGGTATCTATACCTTTGGATCAAGTACTCCAGAAAAGATTATCTCATCGCGTTTGTCGTATTCGCATTTGTGGCACTACTGACTAAATATAATGCCGTCATGCTGGGGCCAATCTGGGCTGCATTTCTACTCATCGGTTTCTATGCAAAACCTGATGCTGCAAAGCGACTGGAGCTGAAGCGCCTCATGATTGCTGCAGGTAAGGTACTACTAGTATGCATAGTATGGGCAGTAGCGCTTACCTTTGCTTACAAGCTGCAGTTTGCAACTATATATGACATGGCGTATGGCCGAGTCACCAGTGAGCAGCAAATCCTTGCTGAGATATCTCCTGAAGATCCACCGATCGTTCAAGATATCAAGGAGCTCGTATATCTTAAAATCAAGTTCCCGTTCCCACAATATGTTCATGGATTCCTTGATAATGTGATCTTCCACAATGAGGTTGGACACGATGCATACCTTCTTGGTGAATCCAGCAACTTTGGTTGGTGGTACTATTTTCCAATATCTTTCGCAATTAAGGAGACTTTGCCAACACTGTTCCTGACAATCGTAGCTTTTGCGCTTGCTACATATTTTCTATTTGCGCAGTGGAAATTGGGCAAAGGCATTAAGACCCAGTCATTCGTTCTGATAATGGTTCCAGCGCTTTTATTCGCTTTGTCGGTCAGCAGCTCACTCAACCTAGGCATAAGGCATCTACTTCCTATCTATCCATTCCTATTCTTACTTATTGGTGCAATGCTGTATGAAGTCGCTAAAAGAGTGCGAATTAAATATCTGCTAACTGCTATGATGGCGATCTCCTTCATTTCAGTACTTCTAGCCTACCCGAACTATATATCATATTTTAACGAGAGCATCCCAAGCAGAAGCGATGGCTATCTTTACCTCAGGAGCAGTAGCTACGACTGGGAGCAGGACCTGATCGTACAGCAGGAGTATATCGATACTATCCACGACAGGAAGATCTTTCTAAAAGCCGAAGATATAGATGGCGAGGGTCTATTGGTGCAACGCAAGGTAAACTTCTTCAAGAACTATAACCTGATTGAATCCAATAGATTGAAGGTACTAAGGATGCTTTATGAGAATGGGGAGCTTGAGACATATAAAGAGGTTGGTGACACACTTATTGTGTTTGAAGTAGACTCATTTGAGATTGACTCGCTAATACCGAAGATGCAGATCTGGGAAGCGGACAAGCTTTCAGCTGCACAGTAAGAATTTTACTTCTGCCTGTATGGAATCTCTGGGTATGCCTGCTTTATCCCATACCTTTCGAGAGGCTCAACGTTGTTTTGTCGTTGATACTCAACTGTAAGCCCGATCAGATATGTAATCACTGTCAACATCCCCATCGATGCCGCTATTGCGATCAGAACCACCCCCCAGTAGAGATCTATCTTATCTGTAACTTTCAGCACGATGCTAGAGATTAGCGATACAGCCATCACCGACAAGAATATCAGTGATAGCCAGCCATACACATAGATAGGAGTCTCCCCCATCTTGTTAAGCATTACAACAGTCGTCATATCAAACACACCACCCTGCAATCTATTAACGAAGCTGAAATTGCTTTTGCCAGTGCTACGTTTTCGATTCTCAATTGGGACCTCGGCTATTTTATATCCCTTGGCACCAAGCAGAGCAGGTATAAATCTATATGATCGACCTTTTAGATTGAGCTCTTTCGCAACATACCCTCGATATGCCTTAAATCCGCAGTTCATGTCGTGCACAGTGACACCGGTCAACATTCGGGTAAGGGTGTTGCTTATCTTCGAGGTAAGCATGTAAATCTTTCCATCTTTGCGCTTCTGCTTGAAGCCGGTTACCATCTCATATCCCTCGTCTAGCTTCTCGAGGAACTTTGGCAAGTCTGCTGGATTATCTTGACCATCCGAATCAATCTGCACAATTATTTCACCTCTCGCCAACTCAAACCCGACCATATACTTGGCTGATTTGTCACTACCTGCTGGACGATTGTAGGTTAGCTCTAGTGCATAGAAATTTGGGTAGCGGTCGGCATACTCCTTCAATGTAGCGAATGATGGGTTGCCAGATGGTGAGTCGATCATGATAACCTCGTAGCTCTTACCTATCTGCTCCATTACCTGCACTATCTCGTCGAGAACTTTGGCGACACTAGCGCCTTCATTTCTTGTAGGGAATATAAACGATATATCTACTCGATTATTTTGCTCTGCCATTTGGTAGCCTTTCTACCAGAAACTTAGTTACAAAGAATGCAAGGAATCCTAATACTTCTCCAGATATGAAAACTATCCTTGCAAGTACGGCGATTATAACAGAGGCTGATCCCGAGAGTCCAACTGATGCTGTCAGTAGAAATATCATCACAGTCTCTCTAACACCTGCCCCACTCGGTGTAATTACTGACATATATCCGAGTGCCCACGCCATCGCATTAGCCGAAATAGCTGCAACGTAGTTACTTTCAACACCAACTGCCTTCAAGATGAAGTAGAAGCTGATAGAATAGATACCCCATGCAATCGCATATCTAAGCAGCAGAATCAATCGATCTTTCATAGATATATCAAGCAGCTGAAACTCTCGCCTACTTTTCTCAGATAGTTTTGGTAATAGAAATTTATTAAAGAGTGACTTCAAGACACGGTTATCTAGGATTACGAAGAGTGTTAGTACAAATACTGCTACTATCAATCCTTGGAAAAGCAGGTCTGGCTCGCTACCAATCTCGAGGCGATCAAAAATATCTTGCCCAACTGAGAAAAGCGCTATTGACCCAAGCAGTAAGCCCAATGCCAGATACACAATATTTTCCCAGAACCAGCCCCAAAGCGACTTGGCCATCGGGACATTGTACTGCTTGTTATAGATCGCCCTTGCCAGTATACCCACGATATTTCCCGGCACATAGCGCAATAGGTATGACTTCAAATATACCTCGACTTGGCTTATCACAGTTACATCTTCACCGGATGCCTTGATCATATAGTGCCAGTTGAGGGCATTCCAGAATGTATGCCCCATATAGACAAAGACTGCCAGAATGAGCAGGCCGTAATTGATCTCTGACCACACATCGATTCTAGCGAGACTTCCACCAAGCTTATCGTAGATAAACCAGATAACCAGAGCATATATTGCTAGCTCTAAGCTCTTAAACAGGATTTTCTTTGAGTTGAATTTGGACGGTTTCTCGTTGGCCATATGTTTCGGTGTGATTTTAGCATGTGGCTCGGGAAAAGAGGATATCTATTGATTTTCCAGCTTCTTAGTAAGCGCTTCTAGATTCTCGATCCTCTCAGACAGTGGCGGATGTGTGGACATAACTTTCGTCCAGAACCCCTCTTCGGCTGTAGATACAGCATACATGTGATTAAGCGTGAGATCTACCTGCTTCTGCGCTGCTGATTTTTTGGCTTTTTCCCTAGCCTTTTTCTTTTTCTCCTGCTCGACGATCTTTTCAAGCTTCTGCAATGCGCTGATCAGTGGCTTGCCTGTGCCCATGTAGCGAGCAGCAGTAGCATCTGCAGAGAACTCGCGTGTCCTTGAGATTGCCATCTGGATTACTATTGCCACAATTGGAGCCAGCAGCAGCATGAGAATTGCCCTAAAAGCCTGCTCTACGGGATTTCGAATCGACCCAAGAATCCCGAAAAATAGTGTGAGCCTCGTTACAATTGTCACGGCAAAGACTAGTAGTGCTGCCGTTATTGAGATAATTACATCGCGATTTTTCACATGTCCAAGCTCGTGAGATATAACAGCTTTCACCTCTTGTCTTGTGAGTACTTTGAGCAGGCCATCTGTTAGGACGATAATTGCATTCTCTGGATTTCGACCGGTTGCGAATGCATTTGGAGACTTCTCCTTGTAATGAAATAGCTCGGGCATTGGTAGTTCCATTTTGCGACACATCTCCTCCACGTCTTGATAGACGTTTTCATATTTCCTTCTCGGGAGTGGCTTGGCCTTAACCATCTTCACAGCAAGCTTATCGCTATGGTAGTAGGCGAGGAAGTTCAGCAGCGCCATCATTGTGAATATAAATGCAGCGCCGGTAACTCCTGCCAGTCTATCACCTACATAGAGAACGAAAAGGGTGAGGACAATTAGGAGCAGCATTGTGCGGAAATATTTGTTGATGCGGTTCATTTTGCCTATGTACTGAAATTGTAAAATCGAATTGATGTGTCCTCACGAACCGACGGTTCTCTTCACAAGATACATACCAAGATCCATAGCACCCTTGGTTGCGACCGATCTTGGTGAGTCGCCAGGGACTCGAACCCTGAACCTAATGGTTAAAAGCCATTTGCTCTACCATTGAGCTAGCGACCCACATACCCCCGCTTATGCCTAAGCCAAAGGGAAAATCAAACAGGGCATTATACTCCGATTTCTACTATTTTTACAATATTTTTTGACTGCTGGGAACCGCCTACCCCATCTATCAGGAAAGCATACACACCACCCACAGATGACTCATCATATTTACTCTGGTTGAGCCATACCGATATGGTACTCCATAGCCTCGACAGCTTTAAGCCGCTGATTGATTCTGTGGCACTTTGAATGGAATTTCTTGATCTATATCGCACTTCGAAAAAATATACTCGTCCCTTTTTCTCGCCTATGATATCGATTTCACCAGATCTAGTGCGGAAATTTCTATCCAGAATTTTTACCTCACGTTCTGTCAGATATTGAACTGCGAAATCCTCATAGCGATCCCCTACCGACTTCATTAAATTAGCGCTGCTACAGGCTTATAAGTTTTGCGGTGAATTTCAGTTGGGCCATATGCTTGCAAGGCTGCCCGATGTGCAGCAGTGCCATATCCCATATGTGAGTCAAAGCCATACAGCGGATATTTTTCGGCATACTGCTTCATTACTCGATCTCTATGTACCTTAGCCAGTACTGAGGCTGCGGCAATCGAGTAATGGTTTGCATCGCCTTTATTCATCTTTTCCATCTTATATCCGGCTAGAAGCAGCACATTCTTACCATCGACAATTAAGTAATCGGCACGCACTCCAACCATCTCTTCTGCCTGCTTGATTGCCGAGAACATAGCCATAAGCACTGCTTTCTGTATGCCAACCCTATCTATCTCTGTTGAGGATATTTCGCCAATCCCCCACCCGACACAGCTCTCCTTTATCTCCTCGAAAGCCTCCTCTCTCTGCTTGAAGCTCATCTTCTTGCTATCTCTTACACTACTTACAATCTGGGTGTCATCGCCAATTATCACCGCCCCTGCAGTGACTGGCCCAGCCCAAGGACCACGACCCGCCTCATCAAGGCCAACGACAGTTTTGAAGCCTGAGCTCCATAGCCTACGTTCTAATTCTGTATCTGGGTATTGGATGGCGCCTCGCATGCTTAAGACTGTAAATTATTGCCTAAAATGCTTATACTATGCCCATGAGAATTCGGTCAAATCTTTTAACCAATTCATACACTATCTGCCTTACATTTTTAATAACCATCTTGGCATGGCTTGCTCCTGCTGCAATCTCCGCAGACGAGGGAACAGCAGAGGCAACACTTTTCCTGAGCCAGGAATGCCCGCAGTGTGAAGATGTGCTAGCAGAGATGGAAGAGCTAGATCTTACGAGCGTTGAGATTGTTTACCTAGAGAATGCCGGAGCTGATGACCAATACGCAGAAGCGGCGGCAGCATGTACTCTTACAGGACAGCCAGTCCCTATGCTATCTCAAAATGACGAGTGTATCGTTGGTGACACAGCAGTAATTGAGGCGCTAAGAGCCCTCTCTGCTGAGAATACTCCGCCAGTTCAAGATGAGAACAACGAAGATGATCAAAATAACGATATCCCAGTGGAAGAAACTGCTGAGGATTCAGCTGACGACGACGCGGCTCAACCCGAGATCTCACCATTCGTACTAATCGCCTCCTTGGTGGCGCCGATTCTCCTCGTTGCAATTGGCTACTACCTGATCACAAGGTTCAAACTTTAGCATCGTTCCCACCTAAAGACATAGTTAATGAAACGGCGTCCCTGTTTGCCAAAAGAGTCTCTCCTATGATATATATAAGCGTAGCTAATATATCACAATATTAATAATGGGAAAGAATGCAGGAGCGACATTTCTAAAAGGTGCACTCGTAGGTGCAGTAGCTGGCGCAACAGCCGGAATACTCTTTGCCCCTAAATCAGGTAAAGAGACACGTGAAGATATTAAAAAGGCAGCTGCAAAGCTGAGCAAAGAGGCTCAAGAGTTTTATGTAAATGCTAGAACCATGCTTGAGAAGAAGATGAAAGCACTTGAGAAGCTTGGAAAGAGCATCGATAAGGAGAAGTATATGGCTCTCGTAGAAGAGGTAATGGCAGAGCTTAAGAAGAACAAGACTATTGATCCTAAAGTAGCTTCAGAGGTTGGACAGCAGCTTGGCGCTGACTGGACAAAGCTCCAAAAGGCATTGAAGGCTTAAGGTTGTTGTGTATTTAAACCGACCACTTAGCGATATTTAGTACTGGGATTACCAGACTATCGCCGCCAAGTGGTCGGTTTTTTGTGTATAATGTGTATAATCGGTTAGATCGGGCGGGATTAGTTTAGTGGTAAAACGCCACCTTCCCAAGGTAGAGATATGGGTTCGATTCCCGTATCCCGCTCCATTAGTAAATTCGCCGCAGGTAAATTCCCACATCCCCTCTTATGCTAAAATGAATTAGCTCTATTTAAGTTTTCACTTAAAGGTAAATGCAAAAGCTGCATTACTCTATTTCTATCAACGCCCCAGTTCAGAAAGTCTGGGACACCATGCTGCAGGATGCAACTTATAGGCAATGGACAGCTGCATTCAATCCAGGGTCATATTATCAAGGGAGTTGGGATAAAGGCGCGAAAATGCTATTTCTTGGACCAGATCCTATGGGCGGCGAAGAAGGTGGAATGGTGAGCAGGATTGCTGATAACCGTCCAAACGAATTTATCTCAATTGAGCATCTTGGTCTAGTTAAAGGTGGTGTTGAAGATACTACCAGTGAGGAAGCGAAGAAATGGGCACCTGCTTACGAGAACTACACTTTCACTGAACAGGAAGGCGTCACAACTGTAAACGTAGAGATGGATAGCTTAGAGGAACATGCTGAGATGTTTAACGATATGTGGCCAAAAGGGCTTCAAAAGCTGAAAGAAATGGCTGAAAGCAATTAACATCTGACAATAGCCATTCAATTGAATCAGATCCCCCATATCTGTGCTATATTGGAGTGCATCCAGAACCAACTTCATACAAGTTGATTCTTCATGAATACCTAAATTATTAAAGGTCATTTTATGAAGGGTTTTCACAGTAATATTGAGGAGGAGACGAAGAGCAACTCCAACTTCAGGCGGGTACTTTACACTGCCAAAAACAGCCAGCTAGTACTTATGTCGTTGAAGCCAAAGGAAGAGATCGGTATGGAGATTCACCAGAACGACCAGTTTTTCAGAATCGAGTCCGGTGAAGGAAAGTGCCTTATCGATGGGAATGAGTATCCTCTTCATGATGGTGTTGCACTCGTCGTACCGGCAGGTGCTGAACACAACGTAATTAACACATCTGAAAGCGAAGACCTCAAGCTGTACACTATCTATTCCCCTGCACACCACAAGGATGGTGTCGTCGCGGCCACAAAAGAAGAGGCAGCAGCTATGGAAGAGGAGTTTGATGGTGTGACGACCGAGGCTTAGGAGGCAATTGGTAGGCTTTATTTCTATACAATTTGCTATAATCGACAATGAATAAGGCACAAATGGATGCACAGAGAGATAAAATCTACCCTATGATCTTCTCCGGTGTCTACCCGTTCTATATCGCCAAGGCAGAGAAAAAAGGCCGAACCAAAGCCGAGGTCGACCAGATCATCCTCTGGCTGACAGGATACAGCCAGAAGCAGTTAGATTCACAGCTGGACAAGCAGGTTGATATCAAGACATTCATCGAAGATGCACCGAAGATGAATCCCTCACGAGACCTGATCAAGGGTGTTATCTGCGGTGTACGCGTCGAAGAGATAGAAGATCCGGTTGTGCAAGGGATTCGCTATCTTGATAAGCTTATTGATGAGCTTGCGAAGGGCAGGGAGATGGAGAAGATATTGCGAGCCTAAACTTTCGTTAATAAAGCATGGAAAAGAAAACCGCTCCAGCAAGAGATATTGATGAATATATCAAACGATTCTCGCCGAGTATTCAGGAAAAGCTCCAGAAAATAAGAGATACTGTTGCAAAACGCTGTCCAGAGGCCATCGAAGTGATCAGCTACCAAATGCCTGCATTCAAGTATAAAGGCCGGATTTTGATCTATTTTGCCGCTTGGAGTGACCACGTAGGCGTTTACGGCATTTCTTCGGATATCAAAGCGCCTTTCATGGATGAATTGAAGAAATATAAGGCTTCCAAAGGCACTTTTAGCTTTTCGTTTGATGAGCCGATTCCATATGAGCTTATCGACGCATATGTCGAGTATAAGATGGAGAATTCTCAGACAGGCAAAGGCTATTAGGTAGCCTAGGAGAGTGGTTTTCACGACGATTTCAACCCTTTAGATTGGCGGCGCTACCGGTGGATATCTCCGTTTAAATATTGTATACTATGGGCTTCAACAAGGTGGGGATTTCTTTTATCAGAAGGCCAAGATGGACATCAATGGAGTCAACATTCCTAAAAGAGCAGCTGGGATCGATCTACAGCGACAGATCGAGGGCACACCTTTCGCGCCTGGAGAAAATGTTTTCGAAAGGATTGACCCAATGCTCGCAACTGATGCCGGAAGAATCATTGGCGCCATTTTCAAAGATATGATGAACGGTACATCATCTTTTACCTATGAAGGATCCTTCGCCTTTGCACCTGAGGTCGAACAGCAGGAAGAATTCCAGTCAGTAGTAGAGAAGATAAACCAGCTCGGGACATTGCTAAAAGAAAACCATCTTATTGGTCTTGGTTACCACGAGCTAGAACAGCTGAATAATGGATTACTGAGAAACAAAGATTTGTACGACCAAGTTGTATCACTCCTTTCAGAATGTACTGATGCTGGGCTTGCAGATTTGTTTATACATTGCGGACTCTACACAAGCTCAAGCGCGGGTTATATCGATAATCATGGGCGCCTAGCCTACCTAACGGAAGACGGACGCACTGATCAATTTGAGCAATTAATAGCTCGATGGAAAAAAACATATGAGTTCGTGCTTCTTAATATTTTGCTTTTCACTGGGAGGCCCGAGCCTGGATCAACTTCTACTCTACAAACGATAGCATCAGGTAGAGAGATATTGGCCGAGAAGACACTCTCCACTAGGCCGCGAAGCATGACTGGCAAACGGCTACAAGGCAGGGTCGAGATGTACCAAGATATTGTCAGCACACTTGGTGATCTAGATTACGTAGATCTACTTTTTAACCCCTCTGCATCCTTTCTCACGAATGGGATGCAAGCCTTTCTTTCTGCTCTAGACGATAGCGCGAATAAATCTCGAGGGAAATATCAGGTTTTAGCCAACTCGCTAAAGGATGGTGATTCACAGACAATGTTTAAGCGATTTATATCGTTACCACAGAGAGATTATAGAGGATTACTCAACGAGCTAAGCAATAATCCAGACTTCGCACACATCCAGGCAGAAATAGCAGCATACAGAAATGTATGGCTCTTGGCCAGGGATTTGAGCGGACATATTAAGCTGGGTAAGCTGGCAACCGCAATTAAGACTAGGCCCGACGCCCTGTTCCTAACAGGTAATTGGCAACTGAGAAATGGAACAATCCGCTTGCTCGATAAATGCTATCGCGACTTTTCTGAATCTTACAAGGATTTTCTTGGGTGGCTAGAAGTTAACGATCCAGAATTTTGTATGGAGCTTGAGAAGTCTGTGTCGAAGAGCGCAAGCGGCAAGTTTTTCTTCGACCCAGAGAGTGATTGGGTTATTCCAGAAGTAAGAGAAGCTTACAGTCGCTACGTCGAAGAAAGCGGAGCAAGTGTAGTGCCTGCCGGCATTGAAATTTTTGAGCTGAAGACAGGAGGGGTTGATGATGCAACGCATCGGACCCAAAGAAGAAGGTTTTTGATAGTCTTGCTGTCGCTCTATGCTGAAAATAGGTTGCCACATCAATCACTGTCGGACTGGTTGCGAAGTCGTCAAAATCCGCTTTTATTCTTCTACCTTTCAAACACATTGCGCATTGAGCAAAGCATCCTGAAGACAGCTGGAACTCTTAGCGAGTATCTGAATTATGATCCACTCACCCAAGAGATAAAGCCACCGTTTACACCAGCAGTTTTTTACAGAGAGAAGATGATCGACGCCCTACCTGCAATTTTAAAAGAGGTGGGGATCTTAAAAAATGAGCTGGACTTTCTATTGAATAGTTCGGCCGGTGATTAAGCTGAGCCCTCAATCACACAATAGTACTGACGTGCGTTAAAATTGACCCATTTTCCATGGTAAAATTAATAGAATGCCTGTCGGTCTCTAAATATTGTTAAACAAAGGTTGAGTACAATCCTAAGCCTAATAAATGAATACCTCACTATCATTAAGATTAAGATCCGTTCATATAGGCTGAATTCCCCTCCCCCACACTGGCGTAGAGGAACCAGAGGCGACATCCTACTTATCCACGGCTGGAACGAAACATGGAGCTATCTACTTGAAGTAGGCAATTTAATGAACTCGCTTGGATACACGGTCCACACAATAGACAGCATAGGTCGAAACCATAGCCATATATATGTAGCAGCGCAAAAGGTTAACGACTATATACTCAGTAACAATCTTAATGATCTTATTTTAATCTGCCACAGCAAAGGTGGCATGGTGGCCAAAGCGGTAATTGACCGATATCCTGCAGGTGCCAATATCAAGCAGGCAATCACGATAGCCACACCTTTCAACGGCTCGAAGTGGGGTTATCTTCGAATATGGAGCCTCGCCGATCTTATCCCAGGATCAGAGTTCATTCTTAGTTTTAATGAAAATAAGCAGAATCAGAAGATTACTAGCATTAGGGTCAGGGTCGACAACCATGTGATTCCTTTTGACTCGCCTATTTTGCCAAATGCACACAATATAGAGCTGCCGATAGTAGGCCATACCTCTGTCTTGGAGTCGGAAGAGTTAATGAAAACTCTCGAGCGTCTGGTCCGACCACCCCGCTAACTTATAATATTTTGTCCCGCTTATAGTTCCAATTAGGATTTAATGAATTCAGAGAATTCTACTTGCTTCGATATGCTGTACTATAAGTTAGCGGGGTGGTCGGACTTCCCATTTCACTACCCACAGAGTAGAATCAAATAGCATTAAATAAATTGAGTCCTAATCCAATGGGTACTTTTTTAGGCTTCTTCTTCTGTGTGTTTCTAGTTCTGATCGGTGTCTCTCTTTTAATGATTGTTTACTATAACTCGCTTGTTCAGCTGAAGATTCGAGTTGAGGAAGCCTGGGCCGATATTGATACCTTCCTTAAGCAGAGATATGACATGATTCCAAATCTTGTCAGTACAGTTAAGGGATATATGAAGCATGAGCAGGAGACATTGACCAAAGTTACTGAGCTTAGATCACAGGTAGCAAATGCTACAACAATGGAAGAGCGTGCTGAGGCTGACAACATGCTTACAAGCACATTGAAATCGCTTTTCGCAGTTGCTGAAAACTATCCAGATCTTAAAGCCAACACAAACTTCCTCGATCTACAGGAAAAGCTTTCAGGCTTGGAGGACAAGCTGCAAAATTCAAGGCGTTTCTACAATGCTACAGTTCGAGATTACAACACCAAGATCCAGGTTTTCCCAGGGAGCATAATCGCAGGGATGTTCAAGTTCGAGCAGAAGGAGTTCTTTGAGGCAGCAGGTGCAGAGCGTGAGAATGTGAAGGTCAGTTTCGACGAGCCAACAGCTGAGGCAAAAAGTGCTGCCGAGACTGATGCTATGGTTGAGAAGCCAGAGGCACTCGAGGCACCAGATGCAGATATGAGTGATGAATCAGGTTCTGTAGATAAGAAGACAGAAGAGTAGATGTTCCAAATAATTAATCGTCGAAATTGGAGTCGGTCAATCAGGCTGCTCTTTGTGGCCACTCTCTTTGCGCTTTCAGCGATTTCTCCAAATGTAGCTTCCGCGCAGGATCCACTTACAGTGCCAGAGTCGTCGCTCTGGGAGATTCAAAACTTTAGAGCTGATATTCAGGTAACTGATCGCGATCGAATAGAAGTAAAAGAGACCATTGACGCATACTTTTTCGTCGAGCGCCACGGCATTTTCCGTACAATTCCTTACAAATATGATGATGACCGAGGCGATCTTAAAATTGATGTAGCGCAAGTAACGAATGGCGAGGGGGTACCAATTCCATACACTGTCACGAATATTGGTGACTATATAGAGATAAAGATTGGCGACCCAGATGAATTCGTAATTGCAGAGCAGCGCTATGTAATCGAGTACGATGTCAGGAATGTCATTGGCTATTTTGAAGAGCATGACGAGCTTTACTGGAACGCCACTGGCAATGAATGGCCAGTCCCTATTGCTATGGCTGAGGCTGTGGTTAAAGGCCCAGAAAATCTTCCAGAGGAAAGCTTCGACGAAATCCAGGCTCGCTGCTATACGGGAGGGTATGCATCCACAGAGCAAGAGTGCGAGTATGCACGACAGGGTCTCAACACAGCATTTAGAAGCAACAGAGAGCTAGATATACGCGAGGGTCTTACAGTAGTAGTTGGCTATCCGAAAGGTTTTATCCAGGAGCCGACATTTATCGAGCGATACTGGTTGCTCTTCGTGGCAAACCTTGGTGCCTGCCTGCCATTTATTGTCTTCCCTATCACCTTTCTACTTTGGCGAAAATATGGCAAAGATCCGAAAGGACGAGGCACAATTATGCCGCAATATGAGCCACCAGAAGGATTGTTACCGGCAGAAGTGGGTGTGATCTATGACAACAGCTCGGACATGCGTGATATCTCGGCAACAGTGATAGACTTGGCCATCCGTGGCTACATCCAAATCGAAGAGCTACCTAAGAAAGCGCTCAGCAAACAGGACTATGCTTTCCACCTTTTGAAAACTGACTTAAGCGAGTTGAAGGAGTATGAGATCAATATATTGACCGGAATCTTTGGGACTGCAGTGGCCGAGGGCGAGGTAGTCAAGCTAAACTCGCTTAAGGAGAAGTTTTATCAAACTGCGCAAGAGGTAAATGAAGCACTTTACACACAACTAACCAGCGGTGGCTACTACACCAGGAAGCCGAAGAGCTTGACGGCTGTGATGATTACATTGGGAACACTTATTGGGCTAGGCTCTATCTTCCTGCTGAGCGTGCTCGCACCAATTGGCGGCTATCTCACTTTCTGCGGATTGCTACTTTCCGGTGTTGCTTTTCTAGCCATTGCCCCATGGATGTCTCAAAGGACTGCCAAAGGCACTGAGATTGAAGAGCATATCAAAGGGCTCAAGATGTACCTTGAGATTGCAGAGGAGGATCGGATCAAGACCTTGCAGGGACCTGATAGCGAGTATGTAACTGATCGAAAGGCTCCAAAACGTGATGTGAAGCTGTTCGAGAAATTGCTGCCATATGCGATGGTGTTGAAAGTAGAGAAGGCGTGGGCAGATAAGTTTAAGGATATATATAAGGAGCCGCCAGACTGGTACTCAGGAAGCAATATGTCTACATTCAACACTATCTATCTTATGAACTCGCTATCTAATGCCGCAACTAGCATGAATAGCACTTTCACATCCACTCCTAGGTCATCAGGAAGCGGATTCAGCAGTGGAGGTGGTTTTAGCGGTGGTGGAAGTGGTGGTGGAGGCGGAGGAAGCTGGTAAAGCTTCGATAATAGATACCCTTAATTTTTAATTGTGGTATGATCACCACAATTAAGCTTCAATAATGCATAGGTATGCAAGATCCTATTTCCCTACTTGAAAAACTTGTAAACATTAACTCATGGTCATACAACCAAGAAGGCATAAACGCATGCAATAATCTTGTTGTTGAGGCTATTAAGCAGGTTCCAGCTGCTCATTGTGAGTTCTTGAAAAAAGATGGAAAGCCCAATCTGCTTATTATTCGGAATACTCACGTGACTGGGCAAATGAATGTAATGTTCCTCGGACATATGGATACGGTTCACCTACAGGAGAGACATAAAGACTTTATAATAAAGGGTGAGAAAGCGGAGGGTGACGGTGTAGAAGATATGAAGGGTGGAAATGTAGTCATGCTGGCAGCTTTTGCACAGCTTGCTCAGAGCAACTATAACCTTACCGTAGTACTGAATATTGACGAGGAGATAGGTAGTACCTCTTACGAAACCGAGCTAGCAAAAATATATGCAGAGCAGCAGTTGACTCTTGTCTTTGAGGGAGGAGAGATGGAAGATGAATCGAGAAAACTGATCACAGACCGGAAGGGTATTGTAGCCTACGACGTGAAAACCGTAGGAAAGGCTGGTCATTCAGGTGTCTTAACCAAGCCATCTGACCGGCTAAGCTCAAACTTGGAAATGATCTATAAACTGGCAGAGATCCAACGATTGGAGGAGAAGTTTCAAACCGTCTCTGTAAATATCGGTACGATCCATGGAGGCCAAGCTTTCAATATCGTCTCAGAGGAGACAACGGCCAATTTTGAAGTACGGTCGTTTAATGAAGAAGAGATGCATGAGGCACTGGAACTTGTTGAAGAAATATTAAAGAAAATATATCGCCCTGGTGTTACTACTGAGTATAAGAAGCTCTTTAATTTTATGCCTCTTCAAAAGCAGGCCGATCATTTGAAAGTCCTTGAGCAGTTGAAGTCTTCACTTGATGCTGAAGGGACACAGATAGAGTATGGAAATAGAGGTGGCGTCTCGGATGCAAATAAAGTTCGTGAACATAACAAATCAGCACTAGTAATTGATGCGCTTGGACCAGTCGGTGGCGAGAGCCATACGAAGAATGAGTGGATTGAGCTGAGGAGTATCCAAGACAGCATTGACCTCACCATCAAAATAGTCGATAACTATAATAAGATAATCTCTCAGTAGTTTACTGCTCACAATGGCTATTCAGTCGCTAAATCCATACAGTGGCGAGCTTCTTCGTGAATTTACACCGTTAACAGAGCTAGAGCTGACTCAGAAAATAGCATTTGCACGTAAAAAGCACTTTATCTGGAAAGAGTTTGATTACCCTCAACGAGCTCAGTTCTTGCGGCTTCTAGCTGGATTCCTTGAGCGTCGCAAAGGTGACCTTGCCAAGTTGATGGCTGTTGAGATGGGCAAGCTTTATACCGAAGGGGTCGCTGAAATCGAGAAGTGTGTGTTTGTTTGCAACTATTACGCCGACAATGGCGCTACATTTCTGGCTGACGAGCAGCTAGAAGATGGCTATGTTATGTATGAACCGCTTGGGGTTGTCTTGGGTGTAATGCCTTGGAATTTTCCTTTTTGGCAGGTTATGCGCTTCGCCGCCCCTGCCCTGATGGCTGGAAATACGATCCTGCTAAAGCATGCCTCCAATGTGCCGCAGTGCGCTATCGCATTAGAGGATGCATTTAATGAAGTTAAATTTCCACCTGCTGTTTTTCAAAGCCTGCTTATAGGATCGGACATGGTTGAGCGAGTTGTGCGAGATCCTGCGGTTCGCGCTGTTTCATTAACTGGAAGTGAGGTAGCCGGTAGTACAGTGGCTCGTGCTGCCGGGGAATCATTAAAAAAATGTGTGCTGGAATTAGGCGGAAGTGATCCGGCAATTGTAATGGAGGATGCAGACTTGGATCTTGCAGTTGAGCAGCTGGTAATGTCACGGGCGAGGAATGCCGGCCAGAGCTGTATCGCAGCTAAGCGTTTTATTGTTCATGAATCAGTACACGATCAATTTGTAATGAAATTTAAAAGTGCCATGGAGAAATTAAGATATGGTGATCCTCTATCTTCAGAAACAAGCCTAGCACCACTTGCTTCTGCCTCTGCACTCGAGCGGCTTGAAGAGCAGGTAGTCGATAGCATTCACGCCGGCGCGAAAGTAGTAACTGGTGGGAAAAGGTATCCAGGTAACGGATTTGGATACCAGCCGACAATACTAATTGGAGTTAATGAAAATATGCCTGTATTTAATGAAGAGGCTTTTGGGCCTGTAGCTGCTGTAATCAAGTATGGGCGTCTCGAGGATGCTCTCGCATTAGCTAATAAGACAAAGTATGGGCTTGGCGCATCAATTTGGAGCAGAAACGAGGTTGAAGCAAAGCGGCTAGTTCGGAGGCTCGATGTAGGTGTTATCGCTATCAATAAGATGGTACAGTCAGACCCAGCTTTTCCGTTTGGAGGAGTGAAGGGCTCTGGCTACGGTCGAGAATTGGGCAGGCACGGGATCCTCGAATTCGTGAATGTGAAGAGCGTTTCGGTTGGCTAGCTCTGTGAAACAGGCAAATGTCAAACGAACTCCGCCTTCACCAAGTCGCACTTGCTAAGTGCGATTTCGCTTCGGTGTAGTCAACAACCATATGCATAAAGGCTGCCTTTCTGGACATTAATCCTTTCCTGAGGTCTCCCTGCAACGTATCCGGGTCGCCTAATCTGGTATAAGCGATGCCATAACTCTTCGCGAAAAGCTCCCAGTCAGGATTTTCGAACTTCAGCCCATTCTCTTTCAATCCCAGATGCTCCTGCTTCCACTCGATCATCCCAAAGCTTTTATCCTCAAGAAGTAGGATCTTAACCGCAACTCCGAGTCGCATCATAGTCTCAATTTCTTGAGAATTCATCATGAAGCCTCCATCCCCTACTACAGCTACAACTTGCGAGCTAGGGTTGAGCATCTTGGCGACTGTTGCAGTAGGGAGCCCTGCACCCATAGTCGCGAGAGCGTTGTCGAGAATTAATGAGTTTGCCTTATAAGCCTTATATTTCTCTGCAAATGCCAGCTTATATAGGCCGTTGTCGAGACAGACAATGCCGTTCTTTGAAATCACTGTACGTAGCGAGTGGACTAGGTGCTCAATGCTGATCGGTTGGTGATTTGGGGTCTCCTCGACCGACTCGGCTTCATACGGATCGAGCTCATACTCGGGCTGGTCGGCGAGCTCTCCACCAAACAGCAGATTGCTTTCTGTGAAAAGCTCGTGCTGCCCACCTTTAACCTCCTCTACTTTAAATTCAGTAAGCGAATTCCCTTTCCAATAGTTCTTTTGCTCGACCTTCTCTATAACTGCCTTGAGGCTCGCTGGAATATCGCCAACTACTTCATGCTCGAAAGTGAAACCGGCATCTTCTGTCGGATAGCTATTTATACTTAGCAGCTTTGAATTTGCTTTACTGAAAATAAAGGGCGGTTTTTCATATACGCCATATCCAATGCTAACTATCAGATCTGCTTCATTAACTATTTCATGAATTTTTTGCCCCTCTGTAAATATCGGGCAGCCAAGACAGTTATCCAACCGCTCATCTACCGCACCTTTACCCATCTGGGTTGAAATAAATGGAACCCCTAAAGTTTTAATGAAATCTGTAAGTGAGGCAGAGATATTTTTGTGATTTGCTCCCGAGCCGACTACCACCAGAGGCTTGTTTGCAGCGCTAATCACTGCCGCCGCATTAGAGATGTCCGCACTGTTTGGATAATTATTTGAGAGCTCGGCAGGCAGTGGAGTGTCCACTTCCGATGTGCCTGCAGCTACATCTTCTGGTAGCTCAATATGCACGACGCCAGGTCGCCCATTTTCCGCTTGATAAAATGCAGCTCTTACTGTTCCCGCGATACTCGCACCGTTATCAACACGACTACTCTCCTTCACAATGCTTTGCATCATCTTGATCACCTCAACCTTCTGAAATTTCCCTTCTTGACGATCTTTGGCCGACTTCTCGGCTGTGATTGCGACAAGCGGCATAGCTCCAAGCTGTGCATGAGCAATCCCGGTCATCAAATTGGTAGCGCCAGGGCCAAGAGTTGAGAGCACAACGCCGGCCTTGCCGGTCAAGCGCCCATAGGTTGCAGCCATAAATGCAGCGGCCTGCTCGTGTCGAGTAGTTATGAATTTTATTTCAGAATCTTTTAATGAATCGAGAAGGTCAAGATTTTCTTCCCCAGGGATGCCGAAAATATACTTGACTCCTTCATTCTCCAGGCATTTTACAAATAGGTCTGCGCCTTTCATGCCTCATTATACTAATATTTCGTTTTTCTGCTAAAATTCAAGCAACCTTGAAGAAATGCTGGTGTAGCTCAGTTGGCAGAGCAAATCTTTCGTAAAGATTAGGTCGTGAGTTCGAATCTCGCCACCAGCTTTTTGTGACCTTTCGTCGTGTTCAGTCCTCTCCTAACCACTTGAGGTATTATGCAAGTGGTTGGATGCGGAAGAACACTCCTTAAGATCACAAAAAGTTAGAACATACTCTCCTGTATAATGTGTGTATGAGCATGCAGCTAACTGAGCTATTTTCAGAATTCGAGACACTACACGCCAAACATGGCAGCCCAAAATTAAACCCTATCTTCGGCGCAGGCAAGATCGATAACCCAAAAGTGTGCCTAGTCTTTATGAATCCCACCAGCAGGAATATTGCCTCATCAAAAGAATGGTCAGGTATACTGGCGCCATGGCTAGGAACAAAGCATGTATGGAAAATGCTTCATACTCTTGGGCTATTCACAAATGACAAGATGCTTGACGAGATCAGCAACAGGAAGCCGAAGGAATGGGATGAGGCTTTTGCAGAGGAGCTATACTCCGAGATCGCGAGTGCTTCAATATATGTCACAAATATTGCTAAATGCACACAAGATGACGCCCGCCCCCTTCCTGATTCAATTTTTAAGGAGTACCTACCCTCCTTCAACCGTGAAATTTCATTAATTAATCCTGAAATCACTTTCACATTTGGCAATCAGGTCAGCTCGGTCATCTTAGGAAGGAGTATCTCAGTCTCGAGCTATCTTAGCTCCGAATTTGAGCCATTGGAGATCGATGGAAACTCCTTAAAGATCTACCCTACCTATTATCCTGTCGGGCAAGGGATGAGAAATATGGGGAAGGCGACCGAAAGAATTAAAACTGTCTTGCACTCATGATAAAAGCTGTAATCTTTGATGTCTTAAATGTCATCTTCACGCCAATCCCTGGTGAGGCCTTTAACTATCAGCTTACCGACGAGATGAAGGCTCTGCTATGGCAACTTGATAGTCATGACCTCATGATCGGATATCTCACAAACACATCCGGCAAGCGGCTGGATCAGCTTGTAGAGCAGAAAATTTTGCCTCAATTTAAGATACGGATCTCCTCTGTTGAGGCATGCTTCCCAAAGCCAGATCCACAGGTATATGCCCAGCTTGTCGAGGAGCTTGAAATGGTTGGGATCAAACCGGAAGAGACGCTTTTCATTGATGACAAAGAGCAGAATCTTGAGCCAGCAAGACGCATAGGTATAAAGACGATTCTGTTTCGGGGTGATCAGGAGTTAAATGACTCACTAGAAAGGCTTGTAGTAAAGTAGATTCCCATTCCGCTTGACAGGTTACGACATTGTTATAATAATGTTACGTTATCCCTTCCTGAAAATTTAATGAATATACCTACTTATACAAACACAAACCTTGTTATCAACTATCTGATCAAGATAGAAAAGGCCATTCAGACAATTAACAGAACCCCTATCCCATATATACACAAAGAAGAGCTACTTAATGAAATGTATGCGGAGGACATTATAGCTATCGCAGAGCTTATTAATGAAGAGCTGGGCTACGACGAGGCTAAACGTGTGCAAGAAGGCAAGGTCTTATCCTCTGCAAGGTCAAAGCTACTTCCATACATCAATTATCGAAACGGTATGGATTTTGTGCGTTCATACACGCCTCAGAGCTTCATGCAGCCATCTGTGGACCTACTGCTGCATATCAACAAGATCCAGATGAATAAATTGGTAGAGGAGTGGGAAGCAGGGAAATTGCGTGATTTTTCTGATCAGCCAAACGAGCTTTACGATAGCTGGTACGCTTTGCGTGACTTCTACCCAAACCTCGACTTTGCCAACCATTTTAATGAAATCATTAATTGGATCTACGCTCGCGGAAATAATTTTCATAAGCTGATTCAGATAGCGATCCTGCTCTATGAGCTAATCGACAAAGCACCTCTGCTCTCGGGCAACCAGCTAAGCTCAACGCTTCTCCTTTCAACATTAACCAAGGATCTAAAGTACAACCCTGACAGCATGCTGTCAATTGCGAAGGCGCTCAACTTTATCGGTGAAGATCTCAAGTCGGCCTTTAAAATTTCGAGGTCAAACCGCGATCTCACAGTGTTTATCGAAGCATTTCTTTACACTATGTCGAATGAGTACCTTAGCCTTGAGCAACGATACCTAAATGTGTATGAAAGAAAGGTAAAATTGCACGGTAAGCTGTCAGAGAAGCTTAATAATAGGCAAAAGAAGCTGCTAGATTATATGGAAAACAATGAAAAGGTGACCCGATCGGAGGTAAGGAAGCTAATGGGCGTTTCATTTATGACGGCTTATAGAGATTTACAGCAGCTTGTTGAAGAGGGATATATCGAGATTAAAGGTGTTGGAAGAGGTACCTACTATAAGCTACTGAAGAAAGACTCGGCAGACCACTCTAAGCCCGAGCTGCAAGTATTTGGCTCCCACAGCTAAATACTACACAATTATGCAGATTAAATTTGATCTCACATTTTGAAAATTTTGTGCTAAAATAGGCCGCTTATATGAATTGCTGGGGTGGCGGAACTGGCAGACGCGCATGGCTTAGGACCATGTGGGATTAAAATCCTGTGGAGGTTCGAGTCCTCTCCTCAGCAGATTAAATCTGGGGCATCTATAGCTAGCGCAGTTGAACTGCAAATTATTAAGATTAATTATTGTAACAACTGTGATAAAGAAATTTTTGCTTCCATTCCAAGTAGTCCTCTTGAAACGCAGGCTTTGTCCTGGGTGCACACACTCACTCGATAACATCGGCAAGCGCGAAGCTTTCCGTACCAACAAAGTAATGGTTACCTGCAAGTGCAACCGCAGATATGTGTTAGATCAAGATTCTAACCAGTACAGACGTGCCTCAGCTAGTGAAGAGAAAGAATTCCTTAACAAAAGGGGTGTTTTGAAGTAAAATGTCCTGTTTGCTCATTATTGACGCCACTTCACGCAGTGAGGTGATATATGCCGCCATCGTCTAACGGCTAGGACACTGGGTTTTCATCCCAGCAATCGGGGTTCGATTCCCCGTGGCGGTAGTTTATAACTTTTCCACACACACACTATGAAGAAAATTGGCAAGCTAGTAAGAGACAAGATCCCTGAAACAATAGAGAGTGAAGGCAGGAAGCCCATCACAAGGACACTCCTAAAGGATGAATTCCTTGCGGAACTAGATAAAAAATTCAGCGAAGAGCTGGCTGAATTTATAGAAGAGCATGAAATCGTAGAGTTAGGCGATGTCCTTGAGATTATTTATGCTTATTGTGACCTGCTTGGTGTTAGTTTCGAAGATCTAGAGAAGATTCGCAGTGAAAAAGCATCCAAGAACGGAGATTTTTCAAAAAGAATCTATCTTGAAGGCACTGAGGAATAAATCCTTAACCCCCTTTTAAATCCCACACCGATATACTCTTTACACTTAAGCAATTATCAAATAAGCTGTAGTAATCAGAACGGCGAGATTAATTTACTGCCCGAATAGATGTACGACACACCAACACCCGAAGCAAAGCAAGGATTCGCCAAACTTTCCGGAGTACTGGGAGGAGTAGGATCATTTGTATTTGAAAGTATTGAAGCCATAGTCATAGCGTTGGCTATCTGTGTTGTTTTATATCTCTTTTTGGTCACTCCACACGAGGTGATTGGCCGATCGATGCAGCCAAATTTCGTAGAGGGTGAGTACCTAATCGCAAACAAGCTGGTTTACAAGTTTAAAGACCCGGAGAGAGGCGATGTAGTCATCTTCAAGCACTCACCTACTCAAGATTATATTAAGCGCGTTATTGCCGTCCCTGGGGATGATGTGAGCGTGCTAGATGGCAATTACTACATAAACGGCGAGATGCTGGATGAGTCTGAGTATCTTGCGGACACGGTCTATACTGAGGGCGGGACTTTCCTGCATGAAGGAGAGACCTATACCGTTAAAGAGGGTGAAATTTTCGCATCTGGTGATAACCGACCTCACAGCACCGACTCAAGAGCTTTTGGCCCAGTTAAGCAGGACGACGTTAAAGGACGTGTCTGGTTTGTTTACTTCCCACTCAGCAACTTTAGGATCATTCAGCATCCTAACTATTAATCGAGAAGTTTCATATTTGCTTTGTAAAAGTTCGTGCTTCATGTAAAATGATGCATAGGCAGTTCTGTGAAACATTATGAAAACTTTCGTCATCGTAAATCAAAAAGGTGGTGTAGGCAAAACCACAACAGCCATCAACCTCGGAGCGATGCTTGCCAAGAAAGGGAAAAAGGTCCTACTTATAGACCTAGATCCACAGGCAAATCTCTCATCAGGAGTCGGTTTTCGAGCCTATAACGAAGAAACTTGGGATAAAGATAGCCGTGCAACATATAAAAGTGTGTACGATGTATTGGTATCCCAAGAGCCGATCTCCTCTGTCTATGTCGCCACCGATATTGAGAACCTCCTCTTAGTGCCGTCACACCTATCATTGGCCGGTGCCGAGGTTGAGATGGTCAACATGATGGCACGTGAGACCTTGCTCAAGAAAGCTGTCAGCAGCCTGAATGCCAAGATTGACTATGCAATTATTGACTGTCCACCATCACTCGGACTCCTGACTATTAATGCGCTTACTTCAGCTGACAAGATGATTATACCTGTGCAGTGCGAATATTTCGCGCTTGAGGGGCTGGGCCAGCTACTTAAAACCACTGAGCTGGTTAAGAGCATCAACCCACAGCTCACGATCGGCGGAGTTGTACTAACAATGTTTGATAGTCGCACCAAGCTGTCTAGCCAGGTGGTTAATGAAGTTAAAGAGTACTTTGACACGGTTGTATTTAAATCGATTATCCCGAGGAATGTGCGGCTCTCAGAAGCACCTTCGCATGGAAAAACTATTGTGGATTATGACCCTTCATCTACAGGCGCAGTAGCATATGGTAAGCTCGCCGATGAGTTTATTGAGAGATTCTCCTGAAGATAGAATTAATAAATTATTTAATGAATTTAATGAAATGGCAGAAGTAAAGAATAGCGAACCAAGGCTAGGAAAAGGTCTCTCAGCCCTCCTCTCAAACCCTGAGTATCAAGGTGCTGACTCGCCCTACAACGAGGCGTTCGACATAACCAAAATCGAGGCGAACCCATACCAGCCACGCATGCATATTGATCCAAGCGACCTTGTCGAGCTGTCAGATTCAATTCGCCAAAATGGCGTAATTCAGCCGCTTCTTATCAGCAAGAAAAAGGATGGTAACGGCTTCTATCTTATCGCTGGTGAGCGAAGATTCCGAGCAGCACAGCTTGCCGGATTGAAAACTGTACCAGTGGTTATCCAAGATACATCACCACAAGAGATGCTTGAGCTAGCCTTGATCGAGAATATCCAGCGCAAAGACCTAAACGCAATCGAAGAAGCGCTTGCATTTAAGCAGCTTCAAGATCAGTTCGGCCTGACGCAGACAGACATCTCAAAAAAGATGAGCCTTAGTCGTGTCTCTGTTACCAACAAGATCCGCTTGCTTGGACTTCCCGAGGTAGTGCGAGAAGCAGTGCTGAATGACAAGCTCAGCGAGGGACATGCAAGGGCTCTGCTTGGCATCACAGATGAGCCTTCTCTCATCGCAGCAGCAAATATTGTCTTGAAGCGCAACCTAAGCGTTCGCGAGACCGAGGAGCTGGTTCGCAAGATTAACTTCGGCAAGGGTACTCGATCACAGGAAAAGCTGAAGCTCGACAAGCGTACCAAAGATTGGGTAGATAGGCTTTCACAGAAACTTGGTCACACCACGAGGATTCAAAGGATGAGCAAGGGCGGCAAGATTATTATCCGCTATATGAGCCAGGAGGAGTTGGAAGATTTGATGAAGAAGCTTGTCTAACTTTTGAGAGGAGTCGCTCCCGTTACTCTGTGATTTTCTGCTTCCGAGCCAAGGTCGTATCCTGCCTATACTTCTCATACATAACAACAGCAGCTGATACACCCACATTCAATGCTCCTAAGCCAGGATGCATCGGCACCTTTACGCGTCTATCAGAACGCTCAAGCAGCTTTGGAGACACACCAATATCCTCGGCGCCTAGTACCAGTGCCTTTGGACCAGTAAGGTTGGCTTCGAATAGAGACTCACCCTCCATATCAAGCGAAACAACCTCGATCGCGTTGCGCTGAAGCTCTTTCAATGCTGCAAATAGGCTCATCTCTGCGATAGGGATGCGCAAGCAGGTTCCCATTGAGATGCGGATTGTCTCGTCTGAGAGCAGGTTTGCTTTCTCAACAGGCGTGATCACACCATTTACACCCGCGGCAAATGCTGTGCGGAAGATTGCACCGATATTGTGCCCATATCTCACATCGCTGAAGACGAGGATAAATGGGTCTTGGTCTTTGGCATAGATACCCTGGAGCATATCATCGATAGTCACCTGGTTGTCGATCTCCATAAGGGCAATGACGCTCTCAGCGCTTGATGTCTTGGAGCGACGGGTGATTGATCGGCGAGCAATTTTCTCAACTGGAATGCCACGAGCATTGGCGATCTGCATTATTTTCTTGGTCTTCGGGTCTTTGAATGCGTTGTTGGCGAGATAGATTTTTTCAAAATCTTTTCCCTCCTCTAGGATTTCGAGGATAGCGTTCTTATTTTCGATCTGGGCATATTTGCGCTTTGGCATTTCTGTAGGCTGCTTGAATTAACTGATTTAATATGACACAAAATCTATAGGGATGGGAAGCGATTACTTAGAAGATCTTACTCCTGTCCTCGGAGCTTTACTCTGCAGACTCAGTCTGGGTTGGAGCATCAAGCACGTCTACAAAATATTTACCCCTCTTGTGGCCTGACATCCTTCTGAAGTTTACAAATCCGTCTGTTACGGCATAAATTGAGTGGTCGCGGGAAAGCTTTGTGTTCCTACCTGCATGAAATACTGTACCGCGCTGTCGGACGATGATATTTCCGTTTCTTACTGATTCACCAGCATAGATCTTTACACCCAGTCTCTTACCTGGAACATTTGGTGAAATTTTTACGCTTCCTGCTGCTGCTGTCTTTGACATCGCTCAGCCGACCCAAACAAATTTAACTCTTCATCTTCAAAATCAAAAGATTGCGCCTTATGATACTATTAGTTCGCTCCCAATGCAAGTCTTTTTCCCTTACTTTGTTGTTTATAATCTCCCATTTTTTGCTGAAAAGCGAGCTGTATCTCAGCGTCATCCAACCCTTATGGGTCTTATATGATGGGAGGACTGCAACTACAGTTAGCTCATGCTTATCAATGTGCTCAAGCATCAAGAAAAGCCCTTCGTACAGCTTCTGAACCTCATTGAGAAGCTCGTTTGCCTTGCCAGGAGCCATCACCTTTCTCTGCGGTGGTCCCATGTATGGCTCGAAAACAACTGCGTGAATTTCTGTATTTCTAAGCTTTTTGCGAATTCCCTTGTGATAATCTGTGACATCGTACTGGAAAAGCGCGTACTTCTGATCACCGAGGTCGTAATTCTTGCTCAACCACGCAATATTTTCCTCAGTTGAATTCACCATCTCCTCGTCTAGATCGGAGCCAAGCACATTATATCCAAGGAGCAAGGCTTCAAGTGGGATTGTACCGACACCACAGAACGGGTCCCAGATAGTTGCACCAGGCTTAACCGATGCCAGATTTACCATAATGCGAGCTAGTTTTGGTGGCAACATCCCCATTTTCTTATCAAATGCAGGTCTTTCGTAGTCCCGCATCGAGAATCCTGCGATATCTTGTACTGCCAAGGTCTTTCCTAGGCTTAGTTCACCTTTGAAATCTTGAAGCAGTGAGAGATCGGCACCTTTCTCGATAAGGTTGTTGCCCAAAATCTGAGCGGAGGATAGCTCACCGCGATCACCACGGATATATCTTGATTTGATGCCGCTATCCTTAAGATACTTATCTACTGAGCGCGAAATTTTCATGACTTTATCATGAAGATCTTTGGCAGAGCTGTTTGAATAACCGCTTACGCCATAGTTAACTTTCTCAAGATTTATAGGAAAAATGCTACTCAGATCGGCGTCAAGCTCATAGACTTCACCATACTTAATGAAACCGCCAAGGCGGTTAAATAGCATTGCAACCTGCTCAGGCTGATCGCTTTCTAATACGAAAAAGTTGCGCCCTTTGTTGTCCAGGCTATATTTGTCTAGGATAACCTTGGCTTGCTGAGAGATCTCAACTGCTGATAGGTCGCGTAGTCTGCCCGGTATGAAGAAATATTTCATGAAAGAAGTGACAAATTTATCACATTAATGATTCTAATGTATCGAAAAGTGATTATCAATCTTGGGGGAAGCAAGCTCCTAAGCTATCTTGGTTACCTCAATACGGGTAATCATAGGGCGGATAGCCCTCTTTCGTCTGTATCGAGCCTTTGACTTGAATGTCCTAGTATCAACTTTCTTATCTCGCTTCTGTGTATCAACCTTTAGCTCAACCTTTGCACCATCAACATATGGCTTGCCTACATTAATACTATCTCCATCTGAGGTCATCAATACTTTGTACAGCTCTGCACTTACTTTCTCTCCCTTTGCACCATCGATCTTGTTAATTGTATATTTCTTCCCCTCTTCAACCTTGAGCTGTGTACCGGCAATCTCGATCACTGCGAAGCCACCATTCTGCTTTACAACTTTAGCTTTTGTAGCCTTTACCTCTGCTTTTGCAGCTGGCTTAGCCTTTGTGCTTGTCTTAGCAGGCTTTGCGTTTGCTTTCACAGCCTTTGGAGCTGCTTTCTTAACAGTAGTTTTCTTTTTTGTTGCGCTCTTTTCGTTTGCCATATAACAGCTGAGATTTTAGAGTAATAGTGGCTTCTTGTCAATGTTAATGACCACTTCTGCTGCTTTAAACGTTACAGCCCACCCGAGTGATCGTCATGATCAATGAAATCTACCTCTTTTGGATGTTTTGCCGAATATGAGATCACGCTTTGCACTAGCCCCAGCGTCACAAAAGTCATAAGTGTAACTGTACCTCCGGCACTCATCAGCGGCAGCGGGATTCCGGTTGCAGGTATAACTCCGGTGTTGCTGCCGATATTGATAAACACCTCAATCATTATCTTAAAGCCCAGCGCGGCAAGCAGCACAGCAGAAGCATCCCATCCATCTGTGCTATTTCGATCATTCACCGCATGCCAGAAGATCCTAGCAATCAATGTAAAGTACAACCCGAGCACTATCATCGACCCTATCCAACCAAACTGCTCAGAGAAAGTGGCAAATATAAAGTCGGTCTGGTGCTCCGGTAAGAATTTAAGGCGAGTCTGTGTCCCAAAGCCGAAGCCTTTCCCAAATAGCTGTCCCGACCCGATCGCTACTTTGGACTGCCGGACGTTAAATGATTTATCTTCATCAGCTTCCTCTGGATTCTGAAACACCTCGATACGATCCTTCTGGTGCTCTGGCAACGCCTCGTAAAAGCTATCCCACCCTGCCGCGACAACCGCCGCACCGACAAACCCGATAAGCAGTGCGACCAGAAACATCTTGCGCCAGCTTTCTTTTGAATATATGCCGTAAATCCCTGCAACTGTGCCGACTCCCACCAGAAGCAGTGCTGTGATCTCCCTATCCCAGGCAAATAGCACTCCGCCAAGCAGCAGCGACACCACAATACCCACCAGCAAGCCATTCCGGAGCTGATTCGACATAAATGTAAATGCGGTAATAAACCAAAGAATCAGAAGGATCAGCGCCATGCTTCCGTGAGGCTGCAGATAGATAAGCACAACTAGCGGCAACACCAAGATGAGCGAAATAACCGCCAGTAGCACTTCGTTATATTTATCACGCAGCGATATCACGCCTATTGTTACCAATATCACCGTGACCTTAGCGATCTCCGACGGTTGAAACTGTGTTCCGCCGATCAATATCCACCTCTTTGCATTATTAATGGCTGGCGCAAAAGCCAAAGTAGCTATCAGCAGCGATAGGGTGACTAGATATATCACAGCAATCACCTGAATATGCCATAGATAGGTAATGTCTATCCTAGCGACAGCAATGTAAAGAAGTACGCCAAGTGCGACAAACACCGCCTGCTTCATGACGATACCGGTCCAATCAATATTTCCATCGAAGTCTATGCTCGTCGAGACTAGTGTGAAGAGTCCTAGCACAGTCAATATGGTTGTAATAACAAGGATGAGCTTGTCCTGATATTTGAACATCAGATTGAGTTTACCACTGAGAGATTAAGGATTCCACGCCGCAAACTGATAATTAAATTGGCTATGAAGTTTAATATTTATAACTCACGACATTTGTAATAGAATGGGCAACTAAGTTAAGACTTATTTCCAATGGATTTCAACGGCAAGGTTGCATTTGTGACAGGTTCGACGAGTGGAATCGGTAAATCCATTGCACAAAAACTGTTAGATCTGAAATGTGAGGTAATCATTAGTTCGGAGCACAGTAGTTTTGAGTTATCGCAAGAATTTACACAGACAGATAAAGCACATTATATTAAGTGTGATATTTCAAGTAGGGCAGATATTGATATTGCACGAGAGTATATTAAAGAAAAGTGTCAGAGGTTGGATCTGTTAGTGTGTAATGCAGGTATTATGCCTTTGCCTTGTAGTATAGATACAATCACTGATGAAGTAATTGATAAGACTATTAACGTAAACCTCAAAGGAACGTTCTGGACTTTGCGTATATTAGGTGACTTAATTAAAGAGACCTCTAAAACAGGTGCTGTTGTAAATATTACATCTGTTGATGGTCTAATCGGAGAGCCATACGGGGTAATATATTCGGCAACAAAAGCTGGAATCATTTCGTTAACAAAATCATTTGCCCGCTACTATAACGAACCTTTAATAAGAGTGAATGCTGTAGCTCCTGGTTTAATAGATACTCCTTTGACATCTACGACCGGTGAAGACCCTTCCATGACTACTGATCTATCAGTAATTAAGAGGATGGGCACTCCTGCGGAAGTAGCTGATTCAGTAGTGTATTTACTGAGTGAACAAGCAAGCTTTGTTACAGGTCAGGTAGTAGCCGTTGATGGTGGATTTACACTTAAATAGGGCCTCGAGTAAGATTCCCCACAATGTGTATAAGTAGTGTAATCTAATTAAGCTGTTAGCTTACACTCACCGTCAGCTCCGCACCTTCTAGCTTGACCTTCTCACCCTCAACCTTTTCCTCTTTTACTACTGCCTTTGCGCCGACTTTCTCTCGAAGCGCACCATCGAAATCCTCCATCATCTTCTTAACCTCATCTGAGTCTGTGCTGTAGCTCACCACCACCTTATCCTCAACCTTAAATCCGTTCTCTTTGCGCAATACCTGTACCGTGCGAGCCACATCATTCATCCAGCCTTCAGCTTTCAACTCCTCGGTGAGTGTCACATCCAATCCGACAAAGTGGCCTTTGCTATCGTTGAACACCAGCTCGTCATCTTTCGGACGGCTTTTCTTATACTCAACACTCTTCACATTTAGCTCCTCGCGAAGTAGATCACGAAGCTCTTCACTCTCAACAGGCACTACTGCTCTGCTAAGCGGTTGTCGCAGCTTCATACGATTCTCCTCGCGTAGATTCTGTCCTAATGAGGCCAAAGTGCGTACCTGTGCCATACCATCTAGCAGTTTCTGATCTACATCTTTCTCGGTTACTTCTAGATAATCCTCTAGGTGCACCGACTCCTTTGCACCTTTAAGGCCTGCACCAACTACTAGGTTCTGATATATCTCCTCGGTCAGGAAGGGCATCTGAGGTGCAAATGTCCTTGCAAATTGCACCAGAGCTGCATAGAGGGCTTGCAGAGCTTCTATATCACCATTGGCAAATCGTTCTCGCGATCGGCGTATCCACCAGGTAGATATATCGTCTACGGTTGGCTGTATCAGACGGACTGAGCCAGGTATATCGTACGATTCTAGAGCATCTGCATACTGCATTGTGACGCTGTTCATATATGACTTGAGCCATCTGTCTAATACTGTATTTTCTGGGTACTCAGCATCCTTTGGAGTCCAGTTGTGCTGCGTGGCATACATAGTCAGATATCGGTATGTATTCCAGAGAGGTATCATCACTGTCTTTACATACTCGTTTAGATCCTCGTCTGACCAGTTCATATCGCCACCAGCCATGAGTGGAGATCCCATTGCGTACAATCGCATCGCCTCACCACCTATATTCTTCAATACATCCTCAGGGTCGGTGTAGTTGCCATATGTTTTAGACATCTTGCGCCCGTCGCTACCTGCCATTACGCCGTGGCATATCACATTCTTGAATGCCTCTTGGTCGAACAGCATGGTCGACATGCGGAAAAGCACATTAAACCATGCACGCACCTGACCCGAGTACTCGACTATAAAGTCTGCGGGAGAGCTATTTTTAAATTCTTCCTGATTTTCAAATGGATAGTGGTACTCAGCAAATGGCACAGAGCCAGAGTCCAGCCAGCAGTCCAGCACCTCAGGAACTCTTCGATACTCTTTCCCGTCCTTCTTTAGCACCAACTTGTCACAGAAATCCCTGTGGAGTGAGAATTTCTCACCATCAAGGTAGTAGACTGTTTTTCCTTTCTCCTCGCGGGCTTCTAGCTGATCGGTGAGCTCGGCCATCTCGGCTATGCTTCCCATTACTAGCTCTTCCCCATCTTCAGATTTCCAAAGGGGGAGTACGGTTGCCCAGTATCTATTTCTCGAGACTGCCCAATCTGGGGATGTCTCAACAGTATCTGCAAAACGCCCATGCTTAAAGTGGCCTGGCACCCAGTTTACATTTTCGTTAAGCTCGAGCATTCTCTTCTTTAGCTTTTGTACGTCTATGAAGTATGAGTCTTGAGCCATGTATATAAGTGGATTATCACCGCGGTAGTATGGAAGTCGGTGAGTATACATCTCCGATCTGAGCAGATTGCCCTTGAGCTGCATATCCTCTGCAACAAGCGGGCTTGCGTCGCGTAGATATACACCTTTCCAATCTCCCACTGTCATCTTACCCTCTTCATCTATATCAGCTTCGAAGCTTAGCTTCTTCTCATGCCCAAAATTGAAGTCCACCTCACCAAAGGCTGGAGCTATATGGAGCACGCCGGAGCCCTCTTCACCTGTAACCTCACTAAATGCGTAGACGTGGAAGTCATTCTTGGTTGCTTTATCGACAAAGAAATCATACACAGGCTTATACTGGAGCCCATCCATCTCATCACCCATAAAGGTTTTGACGACTCGTACTGTCTTGCCCGCATCCTCGCCTACCTCATCTTCATTAACATTAAATGTGTACTGAACTCGGTCCTCCGCTACTACAAAATACTGTTCATTAAATTCTGCGAGCACATATTTAAATTCAGGGTTTACTGCCAGTGCGAAATTTGATGGTATTGTCCATGGGGTTGTCGTCCAGGCAACCATATATACTGGCTTCTTGTCGGTATCTTTAGCCCAAGGATTCTCTTCTAGCTCAAATTTTACAAATACGCTTAGATCCTCTGTATCCTGATAGTTATCAGTATCCATTGCCACCTCGAAGCTTGAGACAGGTGTCGCAGTATCGGTCGAATACATCGAGACACGCTTACCTTTATATATGTAGCCTTTGTCCCACGCCTGCTTGAAAGCCCATATCACAGATTCATTAAATTCAGGGTGCATCGTGTAGTATGCATTGTCCATGTCGGCCCAGCGACCTATCTTCTCTATGTACCACTTCCAGTTCTCAGAGAACTCTTCAACAAATTTGCGACACTCTTTAACATATCGCTCTACTCCAAACTCTTCCTCTATCTGCTTACGACCCGTCAGGTTATATTTTTTATTGACCTTTGCCTCTATTGGGAGACCGTGACAATCCCAGCCAAATACTCTTCTGACTCTGTACCCCTTCATTGCCCAGTAGCGAGGTATCACATCTTTGGCTATTGAGACAAAAAGATGAGCTGGATGTGGCATGCCCGATACAAACGGAGGACCGTCGACGAAAGAGTATTTCTTATCTTCCGGTCTCTGGTCTACCGATTTTTTAAATGTGTCGTTCTCCCTCCAAAATTCCAGTATTTTGTCCTCGAGCTTTGGGAACTCTGCTCTTTGTGGTGCTTCTACTATTTTCGACATTTTGTATTACTAGTTAGATTAAACAAAAACCCTCCCGCTAACTTATAGTACGTATCGTACTATAAGTTAGCGGGAGGGATGTAATTTCATACATGGTACCACCCTCGTTCCGGAGATTGTTGCCAATCTACGCTTATTTCCCACTCTGTTTCACCATGAATGGGTTGGGTTATTTACGGCTCCCTACCGTCAGCTATTACTTAGCCTTCGATGCTTTGCGAAGAAGGCTGTTCTGTCTGCCACTCCCCTGTGATGCAGGATCGTCGTGTTTAATGGGATAATTATACAGTAAATCTACAAAGAAGCCTACTCCTTACCCTGCTTATACTTGACGTAGCTCCTGAGCAAGCCAGCCGCCAACAGTACAACATCGTCACCATACCCTAAAATAGGGACGACATCCGGTAGAAAATCTATTGGAATAAGCAGATATATTATAGCCGCAATCAGTAAGAAGTTGTTTTTTACGAATGTCATGAGACCCTTATCTTTTTGCGGAGTTGCTTTTTGATTGCTACTTTCGGATTTTTTCTGGACTTCAACAGCCTCAATCTTTTTCGCCACTTGGTCTAGTGAAAAATTTTAGCTAGTGCAAAGAGATACAGCAGAGGGCTTAATTCTTGCGCCTCATAAATGCTGGGATCTCGAGGTCGTCATCATCACTTCCAGATTTGAAGTCGTCTGCTGGCTTGCTTGGCTCCTTAGCAGCAGAGTCAACCTCTGTGAAATTCACAGGTGTCTGCACTTGTGGCGCTTTCTGTACTGGCTTGTCGATCAGGCTGCTCTTTGGCTCTTCCTGGATCAATAATTTCCGTGCTGGCGAGTCTACGTTCAAAGCCTCAAGCTCGATGTCATGCTGTGCAGCCTCGTCAAAGCCTGTCGCTACAATTGTAATCACGATCTCGTCCTTCATTGTCTCGTCAATTGTTGCACCGAAGATCACCTTTGCGTCTGGATCAACCGCTTCACCGATCATCTGGGCTGCTGTATTTATCTCAGACATGCTTAGGTCAGTTCCTCCAACAATATTGAATAGAACACCCTTGGCACCCTGGATAGACATATCGAGAAGTGGGCTCGTAGCAGCCTGGCGAGCGGCAGTCTCTGCACGCTTGTCTCCGGATGCTCGACCCATACCCATCAGTGATGTACCAGCATTTGTCATGATTGCCTTAACATCGGCGAAGTCTACATTGATAAATCCTGTCATAGTTACAAGGCTTGAGATGCTCTTCACACCCTCCGCAAGCACTTTGTCGACCTCTTTCATCGCCTCGAGGAATGAGATGTTCTCATCGACAATTTCGAGCAATCTCTGGTTATCAACTATAATCAATGTATCAACCTTATCCTTTAACTCGGCCAATCCCTCTTCTGCGACTCTTTCTCTATGCTTTCCTTCAAACTTGAATGGCTTGGTAACGACGGCAACTGTGAGCGCTCCAAGGTTCTTGGCCACGCCAGCGATTACTGGAATTGCTCCTGTACCCGTACCACCACCCATCCCAGCTGTTAGGAAAACCATATCGGCACCTGCAAGATGCTCATGGATCTCGTCGAGGCTCTCTTCTGCTGCCTGTGCACCTACATTATGATCACCACCTACGCCAAGTCCACGTGTAAGCTCTGGTCCAAGCTGCAATGTTTGAGGAGCTAATGAATTCTTTAATACCTGGGCATCTGTGTTAAATGCATAAAACTCCACACCCTCAGTGCTGTAATCGGCAATCATTGTGTTAACAGCGTTTCCGCCGGCTCCACCGACGCCTACTACTTTTATCTTCGCCACCGGGTTGACGTTGCTAGGGGTAACCAACATAATTTTTACAGCACAATAAATATATTAATTCGCAGTTTTATTAGGGCATCAACGACTTAATCCAGCCTCCGACCTTCCCAAGGATACCACTTAATCCACCCACAAGCGAGCCTTCACCATCTGACATTCCGCCACCAGCCTCATCTTCCATTGCATGCTTTACCAAGCCTTGAACAGCCGAATATGAAGGATCAGAGATCTCTTCAATCATACCTGTCAGACCGCTTGGATAGCCAAGTCTTGCTGGCACTCCAAATGAAGATTGAGCTACTTTGGTAATATCCTTAAGCTGTGAGCTACCACCTGTAAGCACGATTCCTGCTGGCATCGCGACATCGAAACCGCCTTTTGATACGCTCTCACGTACCATATCAAAGATCTCTTCCAATCGAGCCTCTACTATCTGCTTGAGCATCGATTTAGATACTGAATCTCGGCCCTTGATCCCAAGTGCTGCGATATCTACTAAATCATCTTTGTTCTCTTCTTTCTTCTTTGGCTCCTCTTCTTTTCGTAGAAGTGCTGGAGTCTTGTCCATATCTTTTCTAGCCTTCTCAAGCTTATCTTCAAGTATCTTCTCCATATTTACCTTCACCTTCTCTGCTTCATCTAGGGAAAGCTGTAGGCCGATTGCAAGGTCAGATGTGATGCTCGAGCCACCGAGAGGTACCGAGCCGCTGTAAACGATTGCTCCCTCTTGGAAGATTGATACGCTTACAGTGCCACCACCGATATCCATCATTGTGATTCCGAGCTCTCGCTCAGTGTCTGTCAAAACTGACAATGTTGAGGCCCAGCCTGTAAACACAATGTCTGATACCATAAGGCCTAGCTGCTCAATGCACTTTCGCAGATTCTTCCACGATGACATTGATGCTGTAATGATATGTGTCTCAACTTCAAGTCTTTGACCGGTCATGCCGATTGGGTATTTGATACCGTTCTGATTATCTACGACAAATTCTCTTGGAATTATGTGAATAGGATTCATGTCTTGAGGGAGGGAAAGGGTTCGAGCATTCTCGATTGCGCGATATGTATCCTCCATGGTGATCTCACCGCCGGATACCGCTACGACACCGCGATTGTTAATGCTGTTAATCTGCTCACCATTGATAGAAACATACACATCGGAAACAGTGACACCTGCCATTCGCTCGGCTGCTGTGAGGCTTTCTGAGATTGAATTGGTAGCCTCGTCTATATTTACGATGACACCCTTCTTAATGCCTTGTGCTGGATGGGAGTAAACACCTATAACTGTCGGCTGTAATTCGTTATCGTCGACAGCTGCAATTACTGTTGTAACTTTGGTAGATCCAACGTCTATTGCGGTAATAATTCGTTTCGCCATTTTCTAACAGGAGCAGTTACAAATATTAATTGTTCGCTTATTCATAGCTCTTTTCCGGTTCTTAATCTACAGGATCCATGAGCTTAATTCAATATATAGTAAAAGGTTTCCGCGCGCAAGAGTTTAGTCTCTATAGTACAACGTTTTGGGGAGTAGCCAATTTTAACCCTATTCCTGAGAGGCAATCAATCAGAAAACTGTCTTGTAGGATTTTAACGCAGCCTTGATTAAATCTTTTTTAAGATCGGCCGCTTATATCGAAGATCCAAGGTACGGAAAGTTAGCCCTTCCTCTTCTATCTTGTCTGTCACCAAGAGAAATCTCTTGAGCTGTATATCAAGATCTTGCGAATCAGAAAAGACGATCAGCTTATCTACTCCGACTTGTAGCAGGAAAATCCCCTCGACTAGCTCGACATTCTCCAATATATATCCATTGTCCTTGAGCACTTTACTAAAGATAGAGATCTTCACAGCCTCATAAAATGTAGACTGCTCACCAAGCGGAAAATCCGCTTTCACATCGGTCGAGTACACAATAACCACCGGGAATTTCTCCTTCATCGTCATGCAATCCAGCTGCGGCTCGACTTCGATCTCTTCTTCACCCGTGGTTTTGGCCAACACATATCCCTCTGTATCCAGTAGGTAGCAGTTATTTGTTGTGTCGACCAAAAGGTAAGGCTCACGCTCTGTGAGGGTGGCTACAACTCTGTTTGGGAAATGCTTCTCTACATACACATCTTTAATAAATGGGTTGGACTCGAGCAAGATCTTTCGCACCTCACGAATATCAACTGAGAATAGGTTTGCGCCGATCACTTTATCTTCGACGACCGCTGTCAGCAGCTCCCTATCGGCATTTACCAGATCGGAGTTATCAGCCGTTCGGACCTCGACATGCTTTACATCAACCCAGGTTGTCCGGCTGATCACCAGCCCCAGCAGCAAAACCAAGACAAGCAGAACACTACTGATCGCAATCTTGACCAGCAACTTTTTGCGCTTTGCCTTCTCTCTCTGCTTTACCTCTTTTAATATTTGCGGATCTTTTGGCATTCTTTAATTCTCTCAGTTATTGGGCTAGCTTACTGTAAGAAGCTCATTCCACTCCGTAGTGTAGGATGGCGAGCGGCTTTCTGATTTCATCTTCCACCGATGACCTACTCCTTCCGATGCTATTCTTACAGCACCTCGCCCCCATTTCAAGTTTATACTATCTATATATTTATTTAGATTAATTCTCTTTGCAACACTCTCCTCACTTGAGATCCTACCCCAAAGCTGAAGCTGTAGGCTGTCTAAAGGCACAATATTGTATAAACACACTCCTGCTTTTTTATATCTATAACCTGGTCGGAAGATCTCAGAGGCCGCCTGAGTGGCATATGCGGCTATATCTTGAGTCTCGAAAGAGGGCATCTGAAAATTCACCTTCTTATAGAGCGTCGAGTATTTATGCTGCGACTCTTGCGAATTCTTAATGATGAGGAAAAGATACATCGAGCTGGCTGCGCATCCCTGCCTCCTCAGCTTCTCGCTAGCGCTTGCAGCATAGAAAGCAACACTCTCAAGGATCTCCTCTTTCCGAGTTACTTTATATCCGAACGACCTGGTGTAGGCAATGCTCTCCCTATATGAATGGTCTTGATGCACCTCGAAGCAGCGCGTGCCGTTTAGCTCAAGCCAGGTGCGATACCCAGCCACGGTAGCCATTTTGCGCACTGTTTTTCCGTCCATTCTTTTGAGATCCAACACACTATCTACACCAATCTTTTCATATTTCTTGGAGAGCTGCCTGCCGACTCCCCACACCTCCGAGACAGGCAAGCTCTCCAGCACACAATCCTGCTCTTCGTGTGTCATATTGCCGAAATCTACACAGCCGCCTAGCTCCGGGTTTTTCTTTGCCACCTCCGAGCCTATCTTCGCGAGAGTTTTCGTAGCAGCCACGCCAATAGAGACTGGTATACCGGTCCAAGTAAGTATATCTGCCCGCAGAGATCTCATCTGAGCACCAATCTGTTGCGGATTGTAGCCCTCAAGGTCGAGGAACGCCTCATCTATAGAGTAAAACTCCACCTTCGGGATGCGGTTCTTCAATATCCGCAAAACTCTGCGCGACATATCTATATAGAGGGGGTAGTTCGACGAAAATACCTTCACATTATGCTTCTTCACCAATGCTTCCACCTGATAGTACGGCACGCCCATCGGGATATTGAGCTGCCGCACCTCATTGGAGCGTGCAACAACACACCCGTCGTTATTGGAGAGGACTAAGACGGGTCTATCTTTAAATTTCGGGTTAAACGCCCGTTCGCACGATACGAAAAAGTTGTTGCAATCAACTAGGCCTATGCTCCTCATATGGCCTGATGGATCACGTAGATAACCTTACCCCATGAGAGGAAGTCATCTTCTTCATGGATCATCATAGATTTGTATCGGGAATTCTCTGGTAACAACAAGAAGCGATCTCCTTTCTTTTCCAATCGCTTGACTGTGAACTCACCATTTATAGAGGCAATGATGATATCACCGCTCTTTACGGCTTGCGACCGGTCCACGATAAGAAGATCTCCATTGTAGATACCAGCTCCAACCATTGAATCCCCGCTAACTCTCAGGAAATATGTTGCCTCAGGGTTTTTAATGAGGAACTCATTAAGATCGAGCTTCTTCTCCACCACCTCTTCTACTATCCCGGGGAATCCGGCATATATAGGAGAGAAGTAGAGCGGCGTCATCTTATTTACGAGTTCAGTTTCCTCAATGAGCCAATTTTCGAGTCACCCATATTCTCTGATTTCTCGTTAACAGGATTATTAAGCACAGTGATCACTTTGCCCGCTATATATGTAGAGTTTTCGTTGTCGACATATATTGGCTTATGGATAGGGTTTGTGGACTCTGGGAATAGTGTGACAACCTTGCCATCTCGCTTAAAGGTCTTTACCGTAGCCCCATGATTAATCACTGCTAAAACCACATCGCCATTTCGCACCTCTGCATCTTTGGCAATGATTGCATAGTTGCCGTTTCTCATATGTACGCCATTCATCTTTTTACGATCCATAGAGTCTCCTCGAAGCTCTACACCGAAAACCTTTCTACTACTTTTCAAGAGACTTCTATCCACTGTAAGCTCGCCAAGATACTCATCCTCAGCAGTCATGAGCGGCTCACCAGCATTTGCAAAACCCATTAGCGGGACAGTAATAAAATCGCCTGCTAGGTCACCCAGAAGCTTGATGCCACGAGCCCGTCCATTTCGGACGATATAGCCTTTTCTCTCAAGGGCATCTAGGTGGAAAGCTACACTCTTCTTAGTGGATAAGCCAAGCTCACCCATCATCTCGTTAAGAGAGGGAGCGGTACCATCTTGATCAAATTTATGCTTAATGAGATCAAGAACTTCTGCCTGCTTCTTGGTTAATGCGACTTCCATCTGATTACCCCTAACAAATTAGCTACACCCACTACACCCACTACACCCACTACACCCCAATATACAACACCCACTACACCCTGTCAACGGGCGATCAGATAGCGTGAAAGATTAACCTTACTTAATTGGGAAAGTTAAAGATCTCAAGAGATCTTTGTATTGCACCATTGCGGCAGCTAGTTCTGCTGGGCTTAATGTCTCATGTCCGTGAAGCTTGTTAAAGTCACCGACACCAATTGTTATTAACTTCTCACCATTTGCCCATACAATTGGGTGGATATGCTCATATGTGCTAGGACCACCGTCATGCATCGCGTTGAATACATTGATTCTTGGGGTACATTCAATGCCAAATGCTTCGTTAATATTCTTTTTAAGGTTGTTCTGTGCAGCTTCAACCAATCCCCAATCTTTCTCTTGTACCTCAAGACCTTCACGACATGATGCAGCCTGATTTCGCTCTATAGACATCTTTACCTTAGAGCTTTTCACCAATTCGATGCCTCGCTCAATATATTTCTCAACCAACTCGAGATAGTCAGCCTTAAGCATCCTATTGAGCACGGCCTCGAAATTAATATTTGAGGAGAAATAAAGCTTGGCAAATTGTGGGACGCTGTTAGGCTTATTTACATCACCCCACTGGACTGAAGTCAGCTTCATCCTATCCTCGTCGAACATTCCAGCCAGGAACAGCATTGAAAGGGTTAGAGGATCACAGGTCTTCCCTAAGACAAAGTTGGCTGGATGTATACTGTCCTTTAGATCAATCTCGACAATTGCACCCTCGGATGTGATCTCATATTTGTACATCTCTGCGAATTTGCATTGGAGAGCCGAGTTATCAACTTTCTGTACCCTATCAATGTGGTTGCTATCAAGAACCGCCTTCTCCATTAGCTTAAATCCCTCGCAGGCACCGATCTTCTTGTTGGTTCGAAGCTCCCAGATGAAGTCACCTTCATGCCCATCCAAATTAAAATATGTGGGAATTAGCTCCGTGGCAATTAGTTGCTCGCGATCGGTTGAGGTCTCGCTACTCATAGAATTTACATGGAAATACTCCTGCCACACTCTTAAGAAGCTGAACACAGATTGAGCGATATCGCTACATGAAGCCTCTCCTGAGCCGAATCTAAAAGTACCAGTAACCTTACCACGGTTGGCATAAGCTATACCTGGAACGATATTTTCATTAATAACTGCATTACCTACCTCATCGAACTGCTGAGCTTTGCTGGTCGCTTCGCACACAATCATGTAAGCCAACTCCTTTAGCTTGCCTGTCTCATACCACTGGTTCATCAAATACTTCATACCCTGCGTATTTACCTCTTCACCATCGCTAACTATTAGCTTTACGCAGATATTTTGGTCAAGAGAATCCTTGTTCTCCTCGTACCAGCGGTTGAAGTTTACAAACTCGTACAGTGCAGACACTAGGTTGATGCTATCGTCGACGATACCCTGTGCAGACATTTTGCCACCTTCAAGCTTAATCTGAGAATCATTTCGAGCGACATGGTCGTGGTGAACTGAGAAGATTGCATTTTTACCATTATCTACAAAATCTTCAGCACCCACATATGCCTCAACCACATACCAAGAGTTATCCTCATTTGCGACAGCATAATTCTCACTATTCTCTAGCTTCAGTACTTTTGATTTGCATCCGTTCTGGTTAAGCCAGCGAGAGATAAATTCAGCCTTCACCTTACCTTTGCGGCTGGTGGCGCTGTTATCCATACTGACAATCTGCTCAAGCAGCTGTATAAAGCCGTCAATTTCTTGCGCAGCCAAAGTGCGCGAGTTATTATGGAAGTGCTTCAACACAGAATCCTTGAATTGTACAAGTTCTATAGTGTTCATAAATTTGCTGATTACCCCTGCATCTGTAATAATATCGGCATATTACGCCGCCCATTACATAAATTATACTACAGGATACGCAAATTCGCAATAAAGGGCACACATAAGGCATTAAGGCGTAATCCCCCAATAAAACTTTGCAATACTTTGACTTCTTACTTATAATGAAAGTAATTAACTTGAGGGGGGTTAGCTCATATGTGTTTATTCTTCATTATCTTACTTTTTGGTCCTAGACTTGGACTACTTTCGTGGTGGTTGGTATCACCAGCTCGATTTAATATAGTTTTCGAGACATGGATCTGGCCATTTATAGGTTTAGTATTCCTACCATGGACTACATTGATGTATGTAGCAGTGGGAACAAATGGTGTGGTCGGATTTGACTGGGTATGGCTTGGTTTAGCATTGCTTGCAGATATTGCTTCATACTCAACCAGCGGCTACTCGAATAGAGATAAGATTCCTGGCTACAGCAAGACGACGACGACTACAACCACAACAACAGCTGCACCAACAGAGAGCGCGACTGAGGTCCCTGCAAAGCCTGTAGAGACAACTGTTACTGAGAGCACAACAGAAGAGTCGAAGGGCTAGTAGCACGGATTGTCTTTGATCGTTACTGATTTAATGCTACAATTTGTTGATCCTGTAGCTCAGGTAAGAGCGCTTCTAATACATAGAAGAGGTCGCAGCCTTAAAACTGCCGGGATCACCAATTCTATTCAAGCGGATTCATTATGCAGAATGATGTCTTACAATTTCTTAAGGAAAGGCTTGAAAAGAGATACTCCTATAACCTAACGCCTAAGGATAAAAGAAAGCTTGATCAAAACCCCGCTGACTTTATCTTTGAGAGAATCACCTCGGGAAAGTTTAAGAAAACGAAAGCCGATGAATTAACAGCTGAAAACTGTCGGAAGAAGATCGATTCTGCTGTCTCATCAAATTTGCCAATAAAGTTTACATTTCCGTTTGGCGGCTACAAGCTACATTCATTACCTTCAGCCCCAATGACAGACTGGGCAGAGTTTTTTATGATTGCCTACTATGCTGACTTTTTGAACCAGATTGCTGAGCATTACAAGCCAGGAGTTGAGTTAGCATTTTCTTCGGACGAAGTGATTATTAATAGGTTGGATAATATTCCTCAAGGAGAACTCGACGGCTACACAGACTCATTTAAAGAAATTCTACATCTCTTTAATCAACATTTAGCACCTAACCTAAAAATAGTGCTGCAAAGGGTAAGAGATTTGTATGAGTCAGAAGAGGAATTTGAAAAAGAGCTACAAAAGAACATGAATGAGACAAAGGATAACTGGGATGGCTTTGATGATGTGAAGAAGGCAAAGCGGAAAAGCTCATTTATACTGAACTATAATTTTGCAGGTGAAGAAGATAGAACTGACTTAAATCAGGAGGAACTAGAAGATCTACTCAGAAGCAACACACAACTACACGATGCCTACGGGCTACTAAGTAAAAGGAAAGACTTTGTACGAGGGTCAGATGTAATAGTTCTGTTTACCACCCCAATTCCAGATGCAATTACCTTAGGTACAACCAGATACTCCGCCGTAAAATTTTGGACAGGCTTTGGGGTACTAAAAAGACGTAGCAGCTCATACGAGGAACATGTGCTATCACCGAAACAGCTTAGTCTGATGGGCGACTTCGAAGAGGTTCGTGTAGATAGTCTCACTACGCTTAAGAATAGTAATTTGCACACTATTCGGATTTACGAATAGCAGTGGGGTCAAAGAATATAACTTTATAGAATGTACAGTATGCCAAAGATTAAAATTATTACAGGCTCTGTCCGCCCAAACCGCTTCAACGACCAGCCATCCAACTGGATCTATGATATCGCCACCAAGAGAAAAGATGCAGAATATGAGCTTGTAAACCTTGCCGAGATGAATCTGCCGTTCCTTGACGAGCCAAAGTCACCAAAGGCCCGTGAGTATACGAAGGATAATACAAAAGCCTGGTCTGAGAAAGTTGAAGCATCCGACGGATTTCTCTTCGTCACGCCAGAGTATAACCACTCTGTATCCCCTGCGCTGAAGAATGCATTAGATTTTCTTTATTACGAGTGGAACCACAAGCCAGCCAGCTTTATTAGCTATGGCGCCGAGGCAGGTGGTGCGAGGTCTGTTGAGCATCTGCGGGCAGTGTGTGGCGAATTAAAGATGTACGACCTGCGCGAGCAGCTGATTTTGCCTAATTATTGGGAGAATCAGAATGAGTCGGGTGAGTATCAATTTAATGAGAAGCATGAGGAGGCTGCGAATAGGATCTTGGATGAGCTGGTATTTTGGTCTACTGAAATGAAGAGTGCAAGAGAGAAAATGACTGTAGCAGTGAAGAAGTAAGTTATTAGAAGAGGCATATGAACGTAGAGATTCTAAAATATAACAGCTCTCAACACTCTGAAGCTGATCGAGAAATCTGCGAGAGGCTTGCTAAAACGATTTCTGAGAATCTTCCAAGCACCGAAGATAAGATATGGCATGGCCACCCTGTATGGTTTATTGATGGCAATCCTATTGTAGGATATAGCAAGCTTAAAGATAGTGTGCGGCTACTATTCTGGAGCGGACAATCATTTGAGGAGGAGGGTTTGCAGAAAGAGGGTAGTTTTAAAGCAGCTGAAGCTAGATATACGTCTCCCGATCAGATTAATGAAGACGATCTTAAGCGCTGGTTGAAAAAGTCTGTAGATATTCAGTGGGATTATAAGAATATTGTGAAGAGGAAGGGTGAGCTTGTGAGGCTGAAATAATGTCTTGCTACTTTGTTAGAATACTCTCCATCGGATTACCCTAAACAAGCTCATCTGATATAATCAAAAATGATCAAGAATCATACCGAATTCTCCCTTGACACTATCTGTAGTATTTCTCACGATTTGCGGAAAAACGGTAAGACAGTTGCTTTCACACACGGCGCGTTTGATTTGTTCCATATAGGTCACCTGACTCTCCTTGAAGATACGAAAAAGGCAGCAGATTTTCTCATCGTTATGGTTGAGTGTGATAAGAATGTAACCTCATACAAGAAATATCCTCGCCCGATTATTAGCGAAGAGCATAGGGTTGGAATAGTGGGAAATTGCGAGTGTGTGAATATCGCTTTTGTTAATAACGAGCCGATGGGCAAAGACCTGTATACGCTTCTTTACCGAGAGATTAAACCAAGTTTCGTTGCAATCGGTCGCGAGTATGGGTACGCGGACGCGATTGAAGAGCAGACAAGCCGAGCAGATATAATGCTTAGGAGGTTCACGCGCAGACAGAAAGCATTTACTTCTACTACAGAGATAATCGACAGAATTGTGCAAAGTCACCGCGATTAGTCTAGCTTCTATCGAGACAGATCCGCATACAGATCCACTCTATAACCATCTGGATCCTCAACCACTGCGTATCGCTGATTCCAGAAAGCATCCCAAGGCTCTTTTACTACTACAAAGCCGTTATCCTTCACCTTGCTGGCGACGGCATCAACCTCTTCTGGCGAATCATACCTTATTGCGAACGGAGAGTGGTTTGCTGGCCTTGGTTCCTCGCCAAGAATATCTCGGATGATCTCTACACTATCAATCATTAGTCTTGCTGACCTGTCTGGGGTAGCTGGCTCGATATGTCCTTCTGTTAGGTCTAATCCTGTGAAGTCGAATCCTAGTTGTGTATAGAATTCAACTGTTTTGGTCATGTTGGTTGTTGTAACTCCGACGGCGTCTATTTTCATAATTGGATTGTAACAAAATCGGTTACTTATTCCTACCAAACAAACCTAAATTTCTAATCGCTTAGATCCAAATCTAACAGCATTTCCACCAACATAAACAGCACCATCATTGATTTGAACTACTATTCGACCTGGCTTTCCTAATTCGAACCCTTGTTCAATAATAATTTGATCGTGAATGATAAGGTTGTATGCCCTCGCATAAAGAGCAAGCGCTCCACCCGCCACACCTGTGATAGGATCTTCAGGAATCCCTGCTGCGGGATTAAACTGTCTAGCATGAAAATTAGAGCCTGGGAGAATAACTTCTTTAGTGAAAACATAAAATCCTTTGACCGGATATTTTTTACAAAACTCAATCATTGCTTCAAAGTCCGGTTGAACTGTTTCTACAATGTTCAAATGTTTAACTGGTATCATTAACTTTGGGCTTCCTACTGAGGCTGTTATGATAGGCAAATCAAACATGTCAGAGGGGCGTATTCCTAATAATTTCCCTATTTCGGTCTTATCATATTCCTTATCTACTAATTCAGATCTTGCCATCTTCATCATGAGTGATCCATCCTCTTCTCTATATACGGATAGTATCCCTGCCCCTGTTTCGACCTTTATCTCATTAAATGGTTTTTTCTCATAGATAGCCTGCGCACCGGCAAGCGTTGCGTGTCCACAAGAATCAACTTCTGTTATGGAGGTCATAAACCTGAGTCTATAATCTGCTTCAGAAGTACTTGGCTTAACAATAAATACGCTTTCAGAATAGTTAAGTGTGGCAGCTATTTCTATCATTCTATCTTGAGTTAGATTATCAGCATTAAAAATAACCCCTGCAGGGTTTCCTTGATCAGGTTTATCCGCGAACGCTTTAAACAATTCAATCTCCATAATGTGTCTGTGCCTAGAATAAACAATTTTACACTTGCCACGGTAAGTGCAAGACTGTAAGCAATAATATGTCTAGATTTTATTCTTCCCTTAACTAAACCCTTTGTGCTTTTATCTGATCGACAAAATTGTCAGGGTCCGTCTCAAAGAGATTCTTTAGAAGTGCGACAGAGCTTTTAAAATGCAGCATCTCATCAAATGGGGCGACTTTTTCGATATACTTGGCACTGTACTTGCTACCGTTGTACGAGTTCTCAAGCAACGTGGTATACAGCTCGATTATATCTGCATCCTTTACCAATTTCGTCTCCGGCTCTTGGCGATCTTCATACTTTTCAAGAATCGCTTTTAGTCTCTCCCCAAATTCTCCCAACCCTTCTGCAATGTCTTCAACAGCGGATTTTTCCTCGCGCTTAATATATTTCTTCTGGATATTAAAGTTGTCACCACAGCGAACCTCCGTCGTGTCGTGAAATAGTGCGTATGTTAAGACCTTCTCGATATCCAACCCCTCTTCTCCGGCGAGGTAATAGGCTATAAGCATAGTCCTGAATGTATGGTCAGCAACCGAGTCAGTATTATCAAATATATTTAGGAATGGTGTTCTACGTATCTGGCGTAGTGCCCCCATTTCATATACAAAGTCTGCGAAGCTCTTCTTTTTCATAAACAAATTGCAAAATATTGTATCTTATCTTTGAGAAACTCTGTTCTTATATAGTTATGACAATTTTCTTATCGGCAAGCTTGAAAAGTTACTGAACGAGGGAGCGTGCATAAGACTCGCTATGCTCGTCTTGGAGGGACGGGGTGTACTCGCTGATTCTACTTCGCTGCGCTCTGTAGAATTGCTGCGAAGCTGTGATTGCACTCAGTCGTCGTCACTTCGTGACTTGACTTCGCTTAATCCACAGGGCGCACCCTGGCTGCGCCATGGGTTCTCACGCTACCAACTCCATGCCGCCAACTCATAGTGCGATACGCACTATGAGTTGGCGGCATGGAGCGAGGGACGGGGTTCGAACCCGCGACCTGCACATTGGCAATGTGCCGTTCTAGCCAACTGAACTACCCTCGCAATTTTGCACCATTCTTCGCTAAAGCTACGAATGGTGCCGAGACCCAGACTTGAACTGGGGACAGCTTGCTCTTCAGGCAAGTGCTCTACCAACTGAGCTATCTCGGCAATACAAAGAACCTTTGTAACAATGCAATGATATCAAAAGAGTGCTTAATCAGCAAGGTCAAAAAGCCCTTCGAACTGCTGAATGTTCTCAACAAGGTAGTCTGGATCAACGGCTTGCAATGCCCGGAGCGTGTTTATCCCCCACGCTACCGAGATGATTCGAAGCCCAGCCTCTTTAGCTGCGCGTGCATCACGGGTCTCGTCACCGACATAGATCACATCTTCAGGGTGAAGCTTGTAGATTTTGTAGAATCGAGCCATCGAAACCGCCTTACCAAATAGTGCTTTCTCACTACGGATATATTCAAAGAGGTCAAGAATGCCCTCGCGCTCAAGCAGGTTATTCACATTTGCCTCTGAGTTCGAGGTAAGGACACCCATGCGATATCCAGCGGCACTCATCCTCTGTAGCAACTCGCCAAGCCCCTCAACGACATCGATCTTATCAAGGTTCTCATGAAAAGCCTTCTGAACCTGACGCAATATGCCTGGGATTTTGTAAAATGGGATCTTCAGATCCCTGATTGATTGCTGCAGATCCTTGTCGCGAAACTGTTCAAACTGTTCGTCTGTGAGTGGGGGCTTGTGGAGGGATTCCAGGATTTTGTTGGCTGTGAGATGGGCATATTTAAACGAGTCATTGATGGTTCCGTCGAAATCAAAGAGGATAAATTTTGTGTTTGGGATTTTTTCCACTGTTATACATTCAACTCTCTTAACTTACTCCTGACAAGCTCTATAGCTTCAGTAATATCCTTGGCTTGAATTACGCCTGCCGCGGCTGCCTCTCTTCCACCACCACCAAAAGCCTGTCCAAGCTCCAATACGCTAAACTTTAGGTCTGATGCTCTAAAGCTAACAGCAAATTTGCCTTCACCTTCTTCCGCGACGCAAAATACAAACTTAACACCGCTTAGTGACTTAAAATTGTCGACATGTCTGACGATGACCTTACCAAGGTCTATCTTCTCGTTCGCCAACTCTTCCAGCGTAAAGTAGGAGTAAGCATATTCACCACCTTCATCGAGCACGAGATGCGATAAAACTATTTTGTTAAGCATCAAATCATCCCAACTTCTGCCAATCTTCAGTTTCTGGATGATTCCCTTGTAATCAAGGCCATTCTCTAGCAAGTCGGCCAGATATCGCAAATCCTCAGCTGTAGTCGTGTCAAAACTCATGAATGATGTGTCTGTTACAATCCCTGTAGCAACAAGTGTTTTTTCCGGCTCTGTGAGCTCAATATCCAAATGCATAAACAACTCCACCAAAACGGTGCAGGCCGAACCATACTGTTTTACATAGTTCAGGATGCCATAAAACGAATTGCCACTATGGTGGTCAATATTTATCAGATCAATATCAGAGGTTAACTCAAAACCAATTTCCGAAGACATATGCCCTTCCTCACCGCAATCGGTAACTATAACAAGGTCATACTTGCCAAGATCAACGGAACTAATATCTGTATTCTCCTTAACTGGAGATACATCAACTATATCTTTAGCATTATAAGCTAGCTCGCCTGTATAGATGATGTCTACTGACTTTCCGAGCTTCCTCTCGATCACACTTTTCATTAACAGTGCAGAACAGAGTGCATCAAAGTCAAACCGCTTATCGTGAACCTGGAGAATCTTATTCGCTTTAGAAATCCTATCCCAGATCTCTTGCGGGGTGTTGTTCATGATGAATAGTCGATATTATCCTGTTTGAATTATACAGAAGCCGTTGCTGTTTTTACAATCTTTCTGAATTCCTTCTTGAATTCCTGGTCCGAGAAGTGCATTAGTTTCTTCTTTTCAATTTTGAGCGGATCCGTTTTCGGTATCTTGGAGCTCCCTTGTTTAATAATGTATATTCCCCCAAGCTTTTTGCGTATCTCAGCTACTGCGCCATTGTTATAAGCAATAACTGGGCAGCCGCTTGCTATGGCCTCGATGGCTGCGATCCCGAAATCTTCTTCGCCCAAGAAAAAGAGCCCCTTTGCCTTGCTGAGTAGCTTATATTTCTCTTTCTCGCTCACCCAACCGAGAAACTGTATGTTTTTATGCTTTGAGTACTTCTTTTGGAGTCTTTTCTTTGTCCTGCCGTCGCCTGTGAGTTTTAATGTTGCTTTATTGGCTATAGCAAGCTCGATTGCAGCTTCCGCTCCCTTATTTTCCTCAAATGGTGATAGCGCCAAATAGTAGTTAGAGCGCTTCTTGGACGATTTGCAGTTGGAAATGTCGACGGGCGGATTTAATACAAAATCAGCCCCCCTACCATAAAATTTTAGCAGCCTTTTATTAACAAATCCTGAAACCGCTATAAGATAGTCCGGCCTATTAAAAGCCCCAACATCCCACACACGCAAATAGTGCAAAATCGGAGAGACAAAAAACTTTCTGACTCTAGAATATTTAGACATGTAAAGATCCTTCTGATCCCACAAATATCGCATCGGCGTAAAAATATACGAAACATGTGTCGTGCCCAACGGAGTAATCACACCATGAGCTACAGATGCACTCGTAGAAATTACCAAGTCATACTCATGAAATTTTAATGACTCAATTGCCATCGGCCAAAACGGAAGTGTCACTTTGTAGATCCTCTTAATAAAGGGCAATCGCTGAAGCCAAGTAAATTTCACGCTCTTTCCTTGAAAATTTTCGGCAAGAAATCGCTTATCTCCAAAAAGTGCATACAGATCAGCATCCGGGAAAATCTCACAAAGCGACTTTACAACCCGCTCCCCACCACGCATCTTGAAAAACCAGTTGTGAACGATTGCAACTCTTAGGGCAGACCGCTTATCCTTGCCCTTTTTAGTCATAATCAACTACAGTCCTCTTCTTGGTTGAACTTACATTCTCGGAGGCCTTCACTACCATGCTACCGCCAAAGAAAATCAGCATAGCACCAACCAGTGTTAAGCCTCCAATATAGAGCGGGAGATAATCTCGCACTGCTGTATCAGGCACTTCAGGCTCTTCAGGCACAACTCCAGAGTCTTGAATCGTAAACGTCACTGCGGCAGGCTTACTGTTCAAGATATTTTGCGGTGGACTGCCATGGCTCATAATTACAGATTTAAAAGGCTGGTCAGATCCATTATATTCCCAATCGAATGTGACGCTCCCCTCTCTCAAAGCCTCAAATGTCAGCCGAACAAACACATCGGGTGCCCCGTCCGTTGCATATAAATCATCAACTCCCGCTTGTGAAAATCCTGTCACCATTACAACACCATTTGTATTGTCAGTTGTCTGTCCATCGGTAGGATATTGAGCGAAAAGTGAGTTATTTCGGCCGGCATTTGTCAGCCTCACGCGAGTCGGATCAAAGGTGATGACCGCTCGCGCCTGTACCACCTCGGTACCTGCTGTATCAATTAGCACATCAATGCTGAATTGTTGCCCTTCTACAACATATCCGTTGCTAGGTGTAATCGAAAATGTGGCAGAGCCAGAAGCTTGGGTCGGCGCTGGAAAAGCCAGCAGATTGACAGCAGATGCGAATAATATAAGAATTAGGGAATCTATGCGGAATGTTTTGATTGACAGATTTTCTCGGGTCATGGTGAACAATTCTAGCATGTTTGAAACAGATTAGGATATTATTTTTGATCCAAGATATCGAAATGCCAGGCAAGACGGCGATACTAATTGTGTCCTACAACGCGACTGAGAATCTGAAGGCATGTCTCGAGAGCCTGCGTTGGACTGAAGGGCGAGAGGAATACAAGGTTTTCCTTGGTGATAACTCTAGCTCAAATGTAATTTCTGCAATGGTTACGAACGAGTACCCATGGGTTGCATTTTCGATGAATGAGGTGAATCTCGGTTTTGCCAAAGGTATGAACCGACTATGTGCTCAAGCAGTCACTGAGTATGCGCCTGATTATATATTGCTAGTTAATCCCGACATGCGGATCGATAGCCAGTCAATCGAGTTAATGAAAAAGAGCCTGGATAATGGCGAGAAGATCGCCGCAGTTGGCCCAAAGCTGCTTGACGACGAGAATAATATTGAGGACTCAGTAATTACTCCGCCGAAATTTCACCTTTTATTCATGAAATTCATGATTCATGGGTTAACTGGAAGCGAGCGAATTTCATTAAATTATGATCCTACCAGTTGGAGCCGAGCCCAAGCTATATCTGGTGCCTGTATGCTTATACGGAGGGTTGCGATTGACGATGCAGGCTTCTTTAATGAAAGATTCTTTATGTATTTTGAGGATGTAGAATTTTGCTGGAGGCTGAGAAAAAAGGGTTGGGAGATCTATTATGATCCAAATGCAATTGCCCACCACAGTCGTGGCAAGTCTTCTGAAGAGAAAGAGGATGTAAGAAGATGGCGAGCAGAGCAAACTTATATTTCATTAATTACATATTTTAGCGCCACAGGGCAGAAAATGGACCTCTGGCTTACACGCTTAATGATCTTAGGCATACTGCGAGCTCGCATCCTATTGAACAAGGATGCAGATTGGTCTAGAACTGTTATAGATAAGATTAAGTCAATGTGAAATGGATATTAACCTGTATATCTTGGCTGTAGTCCAAGGAGTATCAGAATTGCTGCCAATCTCTAGCTCCGGACATTTGATAATTTTTAGCGAGATCTTGAAAGTCGAGGCAACTGTCGCCTTATTAACGCTGCTGCATATCGCTACGCTTGGCGGAATTGTCGTTGGCTACTGGCCTGAGTTAATGAAAATCATTAAAAATAGCTTCAGATGGAGGGTGCTGCTAAATATAGTGATCAGCTGTATCCCTGCTGTCATGCTAGGAATTCTAATCGGTGAGATCTTGGATGAGTATTTCTACAATTTACCTTTTGTAGCAGCGATGCTTATCTTGTGGGGCGTAGCTCTGATTGTAACTGAGCGACTGCACGATCGAAGACCAGTACAGAAGTTTAATGATATTTCAGAATTGCGAGCGATTGATGCGCTGGTTATAGGCTTATTCCAGACTTTGGCTTTGTTGCCTGGAACTTCTCGTTCTGGGGTAATGACGCTTGCAGGGGTATGGCGAGGTATGCGCAAGGATATTGCCCTCGAATATGCTTTTATTGTCGGAATTCCGATAATCGCAGGGTCTTTCTTTTTTACAGTAGCTACTGATTTTGAGGACTTCAAGCCTTTTTTGAATATGAATGGATTTGTAACTGTGGCTTTAGCCTTTGTAGTCAGTCTCCTTGCTGTACTGCTACTAAAATATGTCAGCAAGAAGAAGTTCCTCACATTTTTCGGTTGGTACAGAATTGCACTCGGAGCATTGCTAATTGGCTACCTGCTTATTACCCAGCTCTAAGCACTTTGACGAGCTTTCATTATGAAAAGCTTGCTAAAGTCGGGCTGTCGGACAATTTTTCCGTTTTGCCAAATCTCAATCGTGAAATCGTCTGCTAGCAGTCGAGCAGTCATCTCTTTAAATCTCTGTCTCGACTCGGGATGTATCTCAATAATCATTTCATTAATTTTCATTAAATTTTTCTGAATATCTTTGAAAATTTCAAACTCTGCCCCCTCCACATCTATTTTGAGCAGATCAACTTTATCCAGCTTCTCTAGAATCTTTGCAAGTCTTCTTGCTTCAATCTCAACTGGCTGCTGCGCCTCCTGCTTGCTCCAAGATCCATTTGTAAAGCTTGAGTTTGAGTCCCAAGATACATCATTTGCAGGGATATACAGCTTTCTTTTCCCGTCGCTGCCAGCGATTGCAATATTGTATGCCTCAACATTTTGCAAACCGTTCTGCCAAATATTCTCCTCAAGCAGCTTGAATGCCACAGGATTCGGCTCAAAAGCAAAAACTGTACCCCCTGGCCACTGCTGCTTAAAATAAAGAGTCGCCAACCCAATATGTGCACCAATGTCTAGTATGATAGGCGTTTCACTTTGAAGTTTGGTCGCATATATCTGGGTATTAAAAATCTCGTTCTTGATCGAATGGAACTCGCGCGAGTTAATGTAACTGATTATTAACTTTCCTAACTTGGTCGATGGCATGTGTGATTATACCGCGATTTCTTGTTAATTGCTCAGACCCGATCGGGTCTGAGCAATTAGGGTCTGACCCAGCCGGGTCGTGATATAATCGGCCATGGCAGTCAAAATCCACCCCTCCTGGGAAAAAGTCCTCAAAGAAGAATTCACCAAAGAGTATTTCATAACGCTAACCAACTTTGTAAAGAGTGAGTATAAAACCGAAACCGTTTACCCTGCCGGCGCAAATATCTTCAACGCCTTCGAATACACACCATTTGACCAGGTAAAAGTAGTTGTACTTGGACAAGACCCATACCATGGCGAAGGACAGGCGCACGGCCTATCTTTCTCAGTGCCGGACGGAGTTAAGCCACCACCATCATTGGTAAATATCTATAAAGAGATCAAAGAGGATCTTGGCAAAGATATCCCCGCCAGTGGGAACCTCGAAAGATGGGCAAAACAGGGCGTGTTAATGCTAAATGCTACTCTTACCGTACGCGCCAAATCGCCCGGCTCGCACCAGAATCAGGGCTGGGAGCAATTTACAGATGCTGCAATCAAAGCACTTAACGAGCGCCGCAAGAACATTGTGTATATGCTCTGGGGTGCCTATGCACAGAAGAAAGGTGAATTTATCGATCGAGAAGAGAATCTAGTACTTGAAGCAGCCCATCCTTCTCCATTCTCTGCTCACAACGGATTCTTTGGCTGCAAGCATTTCAGCCAGGCCAATAAATTCCTTATTCTTAATGATATTGAGCCTATAGATTGGTAGCCCCATAGAGAGTATAATCGCGGCGCACATACACAACACTATTCCCCTATCCTCACACTCCTATCAGCCACATTATCCACAAAATAAGCATCGTGCGAAATCAACACAATCGACCCATTAAATTGCAGCAACAGCCTTTCCAAGGCCTCGATCGCGTACAGATCTAGGTGGTTTGTTGGCTCATCCAAAAGCAAGAGGTTATAGTTCCCCTCTATAAATTTCATTAAATGCAGCCTATTTTTCTCACCGCCAGAAAGATTTGCGATTAAAGTCTTGGCCTGCTCGCGCTCGAATAGGTATTTTTCAAGTAGACCATATATGCGGCTTATGCCAGCTTCAAATTCACGCTCAATATAGTCACCGAGATATACATTCTCATTTTCGAACTGCAGTGTCTGATTAAAGTAGCCAACAACCGACGCTGGTGTTACGGTGACAGAGCCTTCTGCTTCAACATAGTCACACTCGCCGACAACATATTTCATCAGAGTAGACTTCCCTGCTCCGTTTTTTCCAGTAATTGCGACAGTCTCGCCATACCTCACATCCAGATTCAGATGCTCGAACAAGATCCGCTCTTTCGTCATCAAGGTGAGATCATTAATTTTTAATGGGAACTGCGAGTACTTGCCTTCATATTTTAGCTCCCCACCGATGCGAGCCTTTTCTAGAGTCGGCTTGATACCTGGCATTTCTGTCTCTATTCTTTCCATGCGGATCTGCACGCTGCGAATTTTCTTCTTCCATTTCGGGCTATCATACAGAGAAGCTTTCCTCTTGTAGGTATCGACCAATTCCTGCAGACGATCAACCTCTTTCTGGTCTTTGCGATATCGTGTCACCTGATTAATCAAACGGCGTGTATGCTCCTCTTCATAAAATTCCCAATTGCCGTTGTATACCTGCAACACCTTATCTTCCAATTCCCAGATTTTGCTACATGCGGCACTAAGTAGCTCACGGTCGTGAGAGATCACCAGCACACAGTTAGGAAACTTACTAATTAATGAAATGTATTTCTGCTTCAGCTCCGAGTCGACATGGTTTGTTGGCTCGTCTAAGAAAAGAAGCTCGGGCTCCTGTGCCATTATTCCCACCATATAGAGCAGCCTTTTCTGCCCTTCAGACAAGGCGCTTACAGAATGCTCGTACCAACCTTCGTTAAAGCCAACAATATCAAGCAGCAGGGTAACCTTTTTCATAACCTCGTAGCCGCCAACACTATCGAATAGGTGCAATGCCTCGACATAGTTCTCGTCGAACTTTTTCTGAACCTCGTGATCAAGTAAGAACATATACTGAGAGGCGACATTGGTGAGGCTCATGCAAAATTGAAATAGACCCTGATTCAAGATCTCTCCTTCAATCTCTTGTGGCACATAGCCGTAATTACTGTAATCTGTAAGCAAATTGCCTGAATCAGGCTTAGTTTCCCTCATCAGTATGCGCATCAAAGTGCTTTTTCCTGATCCGTTTATTCCGATTAGCCCTATCTTTTCCGCGTTAAAAACCTTGCCGGCTACGTCGAAATAAAGCTCGCGGTCATTATATCTTTGCTTAATCTGTGAAAAGTCTATTAATTTTTTACTCATATGTCTCAAATCTTAACAAGTTAGGTGGGTAGCCCTATTACCCAGTATGCGGGCGCGTTAAAACCTAGCAGTTGTAGCCTGCTAGTCGCAATAAGACTGTTTTCCTTGTCCTAAATGCGTATTGAGACACACTTTCTAGAGCAAAATTTAATCAAACCATTATACATCAGGCTTTGCTGCACTCGCAAATTGCACAGAGTGAAATTCTTACAAGACATTCATCAGATTGAGGCCTGTCATCTCTTCTGGTGGCTCAACTCCCAAAATTGCCAAGATTGTCGGAGCGACATCGGCTAGCAATCCTGAGGTTGGCACGTCGCGCCCCTCACCAAGCCTGATCGGTGTCTCATTTACACCAGCTAGAAGTTGCTCCTCATTGTCCACAAGGATAAATGGTACAGGGTTGATATTGTGATATGTATCTATCTTCCCAGTCTCACGATCGATCATCGTCTCACAATTTCCGTGGTCGGCAATTATAATCGCAGCGCCATTGTGCTTAACTGTCGCGGTAACAATATCCCGAACGCAATCATCGACAAATTGATTTCCGGTGACCGCTGCCTGTAGATTACCTGTGTGTCCAAGCATATCTGGATTTACAATATTTATGACTGTGAATGCGTACCTGTTTTCGGCATTGTTATTTATCCGTTTTACCAACTCATCGCGGGTAATAGCAGCGCTCATTTCGGGAGTTTGCGAATAATCGAATACCTTCGGAGATGGGACACTGAAGAACTCCTCACCTGGATGAGGCTCTTCGATACCGCCATTTAAGAAATATGTAACGTGCATGAATTTCTCTGTCTCGGATATATGGAACTGATTCCATCCCTGATTGGCTATCACTCGGGCAAGTGAGGCCTCGATCTTTTTCGGCGGGAAGATCACATGATTGTCCAGTCCATCGCCATAACCGGTCATTGCGAGGTAATAAAGATCTTTATGGAACACCTTCCTCTTAAAGCCATCGAAATTGGCCTCATCAATCACAAATGCTTTGGTTATCTGCCTGGCCCTATCTTCACGGAAATTGTAGAAAAGCAACACATCGCGGTCCTTGATTGCACCGATCGGCTCACCCTCTTTATCTACCAAGGTTGTAGGCACAAAAATCTGGTCGTTCTCATCATTCTTGTATGCCTCCTGCACTATCTGGAATGGATCGGTAGCTATTCGCCTACCGTGACCAAGCATCGCATCATATGCCATCTCTGTCCTATCCCACCTCTTATCACGATCCATTGCATAAAACCTCCCTGACAATGATGCCAGCCGCCCTACTCCAACTTCATTAATCCTATTTATAAGCTTGCTAAGGAAATAGTAGCCGTCTGTCAGGCCTGTATCACGCCCGTCGAGGAAGGCATGGATATACGGATTGATCCCTTCTCTCTTGCATATATCTAGAAGCGCAAAGAGGTGGTCGATATGGCCGTGTACACCACCTGTGCTGAGAATGCCCATCATGTGAAAATCAACACCGTTCTCTTTGGCATAGTCTAGAGCTGCCTTTAATTCCGGATTTTCTTGAAATTTACCATTGCTAATCGCGTCATTAATTCTCGGAAGACTTTGGTAAACAATCTGCCCCGAGCCAATATTTAGGTGACCCACTTCTGAGTTGCCAGGCTCAAGTTCTGGCAGCCCTACATGCACACCAGAAGCGTGTAGAAGTGTCGAATGCCCTTTCGTCCAGATTGTGTCGAGAAATGGCGTTTTGGCTTGAAGCACAGAGTTGCCGAGCGGGTCAGGATGAATTCCTAGACCATCAAGAATGATTAAAGTGACAAGTTCTTTCCGGATATTGAGCGCGGAAGTAGGCAGATTTTCTTCTTTCTTCCTGGAAAATAGGTCGAACATGGTAATATAATAGCCTAATGGAAATGATTAGCAAAGTCGACATAGAAAGGCTGATCAGCGAGGTAGCTGAAACAGTCGACGATCTAAAAATCGAAGAGAAGAAGGGGAAGCTTGGCGAGCTTGAGACAAAAGCTATGGCTCCTGACTTCTGGTCAACTCCTGAAACGGCGAAGAAAGTCCTCTCTGAAATTGACTCGATAAAGAGCGAATTAACAACTGCCGATGAGATTCAGAAATCTGCATCTTCGCTGCTTGAGCTTTTTAATATTTCGAGTGACGCTGAATTAGAGGCGATTTCATTAGAATTTAATGAAATTGAAGAAAAGTTTAGAAGATTCCAGACATTTAAGTTTCTCTCAGGAAAATATGATAACAGCGATGCTATCCTCTCGATCCACTCCGGACAAGGCGGCACCGAGGCGAACGATTGGGCAGACATGCTGATGAGGATGTACCAGAGATATGCCGAGCGATCCGGCTGGAGCTGCCAGATTGAGCACGTCGTCCGCGGGACCGAGACAGGAATTTCGACAGTGACAATGCTAATTTCTGGGCAGTTTGCTTTCGGGAAATTAAAACGAGAGACAGGTACCCATCGATTGGTTCGTCTATCACCTTTCAACTCACAAAATTTGAGGCAGACATCATTTGCTGGAGTCGAGGTAACTCCAGTTATAGAAGATAACGATGAGATAAAAATTAATGAAAATGATCTCGAGATCAAAGCAGTGAAATCAGGTGGACCTGGTGGACAGCATGTAAATAAAACATCTTCTGCAATCCAGCTTCGTCACATACCTACTGGGATCACAGTGCATAATTCCGAGCAGCGTAGCCAAGCACAGAATCGCGAAGCAGCGATGAGGATCTTGCGCGCCAAGCTTTGGCAGCTAGAAGAAGAGAAAAAAGAGAAAGAGTTAAGACAGATTAAAGGCGACCATAAGATTGCCGGATGGGGCAACCAGATCCGAAATTATGTGCTGCATCCATATAAATTGGTCAAAGACCTGCGCACTGGAGTCGAGAGGAACGACCCAGAGAACGTACTTGATGGCGATCTTGATCAATTCGTTGAAGCAGAAATCAGAATCATGTAATATAGACTGATTCAATTCTTAGATAGTAGATGTGAGCAAGCCTCAAATTATTAAGTTTGACAAAGTCAGCAAGGTATACAAAGGAAGTATAAACGCACTCGATGACGTTACCTTTAATGTTGACGAAGGTGAGTTTTTCTTTGTTGTAGGTACCTCAGGTGCAGGCAAGTCAACCATTATCCGCCTGCTTATCAGGCAAGAATTGCCAACAACTGGTGACATAGCATTTGAAGACATTGCAGTTACGAAGATCCCGCGCAAGATGCTTTCGATCTATAGGCAGCAGCTCGGAATTGTCTTCCAGGACCTGAAGCTTATTCCATCTAAGACAATTCGTGAAAATGTAAGCTTCGCACTCGAGATTCTTGGCAAAGATCGTAAGGAGGTGACCGACACTACCGATTACTTGCTTGAAGTTGTTAAGCTGCAAGACAGGGCAAATCTATTCCCTGAAGATCTGTCAGGCGGAGAGAGGCAAAGAACTGCGATCGCAAGGGCGTTGGCTAATGATCCGAAGCTACTGATCGCTGACGAGCCGACTGGCAACCTTGATCCAGACACTTCATTTGAGATCCTTGAGATTTTAAAAACGGTAAACTCATGGGGAACTACAGTAATGATTGTAACCCACGACAGAGACATTGTAGATGCGATGAAAACCCGCGTTATCCATATGGACAAAGGTAAAATCGCTGGTGATTATGTTGGTGGGTATCGCGAATAAATTCAAACTGCTCGATCATGTCGAACAAACTCTCTACTACATTTAAGAATACAAAGAACAATATCCTAAGAAATAAATGGCTCTCGATGGCCACAATTCTTGTTACTACAATTGTCTTTGCCAGTGCAGCAATCTTCACCATTGCTGCGCTACTTGCACGAAGAGCAGTGGATGTGACCGAGAAAGAGGCTCAGATGCAGATCTATTTTGTATTAGACGCTCCCGAATCAGAAATCTTTGCCGTCGAGGAGCTTGTCAAAAGCGCAGGACAGATCGAAAAGATTGAGTATATCGATCAGCAGAAGGCTCTCAAGTACTATATCAGCTACTATTCAGAGGAAGAGGATCTGACAGAGGGTGTTGACTCAGAGTGGCTTCCAGCCAGCCTCACTGTGCGGGCAGAGACATTAACCGACTTGGACAATATTACAGCGGTAATCAAAGAAGAAAGCAAAACAAACCCTTATATTGACGATGTTCTTTATCATGAAGATGTCGTAAACCAGCTCAAAATGATCTCTAAGGCAATCACAGTGGGTGGACTCGCCGTAATTGGGTTGTTTACATTTATCACACTTGCGCTGGTGATTATCACAGTCTCATTCAATATCACTGCTCATAAGAGCGAGATTCAGATCATGCACCTTGTGGGAAGCTCAGACTCATATGTGAAGACTCCATTTATTTTAGAGGGTGTATTTGCGACTGTTGTAGGCGCATTTATAGCAGCCTCCCTTATCATCATTCCGTGGTATCTCTTTATGTACACGGCTGAGGGAAGCAACTTTTATTTCGTCATCACAGATACGTTGAGTTACCTCTCTCTCCAAGGGCTAGGGCAGTTTAACCTTATATTCGTCTTAATTTTCTATGGTATACTGATTTTGATAGGTGGGATCATTGGTTTCATAAGCAGCTACATTGCTACGGCCAAGTATCTTAAGCTAAAAGAGAAATAAATAATCATGAGTCTCAGGCTAACCATCGGATCATCTACTATCTCCACTATTTTCAAAGCGATATTTGTGCTCATACTGATTGTCGGATATGCAGCCGCAATCTCGGGTGGGCACACATTCATTAATAAAGCCTCCGCATACGAGACAACATGTCCCCCAGAGATGGATGAGTTTGAATGTATTGATTTCCTACAGCAGCAGATTGCGATGATCGGACAAGAAAGAAGCGCGCTTAATTCCAAGCTTTCAAAAGAAAACTACGATCAGCTCAGCTTGAGCGGCAAGATCGCCTACTACAATAATAAAGTAGCTGCTACAGAGAAAAGCATAGAGGCGATGGAGGCTGATATTCAGAAGAACAACCTGGAGCTTCAGATCTTGGATCGGGATATAAGAGAGCTAGGAGAGAGCATTAATACAGCGTCACAAGAGGTAAACAAGCTCCAAAATAGCATAAAGAAGCGTGTCAGATTCTCATACAAATACTCCTCTTACTCCCCTGTTGAAATTATTTTCTCTACCCCCAATTTAGACGACATATCGCGAAAGCTTAAGTATCTCCAATACACAAAGGAGAAAGATAAAGAGATGCTAGAGGGAATGAGTGAGCAGATTGCTATATTGACGGAGAAAAAAGAAGTGCTGGCTAATAAAGAGGTCGAGCTAGAGGAGAAGCGAGATGAGATTGAGCTTAAGAAAATCTCCCTGAGCGAAGAACGCAACAACCTGAACGCTGAAAAGACTACACAACAAGGACTACTTGCTGAATCTCGATTGCGGGAGGAGCAGTATCTCGCAAGCTTGTCTGAACTCCAAGGTCTTGCAGATGGTATTACAAGGAGGGTAACCCAATTGATTTTAGAGGCTTACCAGTCGGGACAGCTTCCAGCCAATACACCTGTCGAGCAGGGAGACATAGTTGGCTTTCAAGGGCACACAGGGTTCGCCTACGGCTCGCACCTACACTTTGAATACTCACGACACCCTTTCCAACAGGGCAGACTTAACGGTGGGGTCTTATACCAGCCAGTCACGAGTGGGACATTGAGGGCACCGCTAGATGGAGGAGTCTTGACTCAAGGCTTCCATCTCTCACTTCAGAACTGGTACTCAATTGATTTACAAAGTCGCACATATGGCGACCAAAGCGGGGCCACTTATACTGTCCAGCCGGGCCAAGTATGCTGTTTCGGCACATGTGTTCCTGCGACCAATTCAAGCGGTAATCCTATACATTACAATATGAGGGGTGAGGGAGCCCCTGTACGAGCAGTCAAGGCGGGAATGTTCACAGGGGTAAGGGTAGATATGTGTGGTGGGAAATATGCTATCGTCGACCATGGTGGAGGCGACCTCTCACTTTACCTGCACTTGAGATAGTTTTTCCTGATATTGTATTACCCTAGTAGAGTCAGTTCTACTCGAGGCTAACGCTTTATTAAGGGAAAGTATTGACATGCTTTAAGACAGTGCAGCTTTCTGTTACACTGTCCCGAGAGTTTTAAATTATTTTTATCAATCCGTTTAAAATGGCAGAGAAAAGCAGTCGAAAGAGCCCAGCACGAAGAGCGCGATCTAGATCAAGCAGCAGTGCCGCAGCTTCAAAAGAGAAAGTGGAAGTAGCCGCTTCAAAGCCGAAAAAGGCAACTACTAAGCCAGATACAGCTGCAAAAGCAGGCATGTCATCAGTTACATCATCTGTGAGCAATCGATTCTCAAAGGTGAACAAGAGAATGGTCATATCAATCGCGGGATGGACACTTCTACTTGTTCTCTCATTTGTGATGATTGATTACTTTGTGCAGTACCTCAACAAGGGATATAGCGCAGGAGTGATCTATGGAGAAGGCTATACAGCTAGAGTTTCCAAAGAGGAGATGTATACAAGACTTGAAGAGCAGTTTGGCGTAAAAATGACAGAGAAACTCCTAGAGGAGGAGATCGTCAATCGAGCAGCCAAAGAGAAAGGTGTATCAGTCTCTGACGATGAAGTAGACGAAGTCGTAGAGAAGGCTAAAGAGGAATTGGGTGGTGAGGAGGCTTACCTCAGCGCACTCGAGGCATATAGCTGGACTGACGCAGTTTTCAGACAGCAGACTCATTATGATCTATTGAAGAAGAAGCTTCTTGTTGAAGATCCTTCAGATGAAGAACTAATGGCATACTTTGAGCAATATAAGCAGGTATACTTCACGGAAGAAACTTCATATGAAGATGTCGACAAGGAGCAGCTTAATGAGCTGTACCGAAACCAGAAGCTTAGCGACAGCTTTAACGACTGGTATGAGGCAGAGCTAGCCAAGGTAACTGTAAAGAATAACTATGCTGAGGATACAGATGTCAGCTATGGGGTTCTAAAGACTACAAGAGATATTTTGGGCTCGATCTGGGAAGAGTTCCAGAACAGAAGCTAAAATAGCTTATCTAGGTAATCACCCCGCTATCCTTCGCTAAAGCTACGGATAGCGGGGTTCTGTTTTATAAGCTATTCGACACCAGCATATTCATCATCGTCGTCAACATCAGCCTTCATCGCTTCTGCAGCTGCTTCTGCTTCTAACACCCTCCAAGGTGTCGAGCCTTCACTCTTCTTCTGTTTATCGTTATTTTTCTGCAACACTCTGAAAAGCTTATCCGTTGCCTCATCAACTAACGCATACATGTCGCTTCCAGCTGCTTCTACATGGACTCTATTTCCAGGGACATCAACATTGATATCTAGCTGAAAGTCCTTATCAACACCCTTTGCATGCACATTCTCGGTCAGATGCACTTCTGCCATGGTCATTTTCTCTAAGAGATGCTCACTCTTATGCTTTAATATCTTCTCATTTAGGTACTCTTTGAGGGCGTCCGACGGCTCCATATTGTTAAATGTAATCTTGATGCGATCGTCCATGGTGTGAAAATATTAAAATTTAGCTTCCTTACCTTATAGGGTACACCATGGTAGAGTGTGAATCAAAATTGCTCTTTACACTACCTTAACATCAATTCCCTCGGCACGAGCTGCTTCACATATCTGACGAAGTTTTTCATCCGACGTGACAGGCTTATCCAGCACGCGGTACTCTGGCAAGAATCGCCTAAGCTGCCACGACACCTTCTTGTCCAGTGATTTAATGACTTTTATGAAGAGCTTTATATCATGCATGGTGTCATTTTCTCCAGGAATAAAATAGGTTGAGAGCTCTAGATGAGCGATTGACTTGAAGCTACGCTCTATGTTCGATGTTATGATTTCTAGGTTGGCTTTAAGATGCTTTTTCATGAAAAAGGATTGGAGCGAGTCGAGCTGATACACAATATAACTGAGCTGTGTGGTCATTTCCCTGCAGACCATTTCCGAGAAATAGCCATGCGTGATCACTCCAACTTTTAATTCCTTATCTTTAGCTACTTCTGAGACATCCGAGACATAGTCCCAACAGCTTGTGGGTTCAAACCCCATAAAGAAGATATTGCGAACGTTGGATGCATGAGCGTACTCGACTAGCGCTTCTGGTGAGTAGTAGCTGCCAATTGATGCGACTTTCTTATTTGCAGCTGCCCTACCCCATTCCTGTTGCGCTACAGTGGCATATTGCGACGTGCCCCACTGCTGGTCATAGGTAATGCGAAGATTGTTTCCTATCATGGTTACGGCTATACACTCTTCATCATGGTGGTTAATGAGAAATTCACGAAGCTTTAATTTCTTTATCAGCACAATCTGCCCATAGTTGAGCTGCATTAACTTTCCGCCCTGATTAAGTCTCACACCCGATGAATCGACCTCGCCATCTTTAACAATTTCATTAAATGGGTCAACCAGCGAAATTATTTCGCCACCTTCAGCATTCTTGTAATATCGAGATTTCTTAACCATACCGGATTATACACAGAGAGCCGGCTTGGCTCTATCAGTAGAAGCCAATCGCAACATAGCCGGAGGTTTTGCTGTCATTTTTGACAAACTCAGATGAGTTTTTATACATCAATAGCTCCGCTTTCCATACTTTCAGCCTAGCAATCTCGACGAGAGTGGCTATTGAATTTATAGAGAACGCCTTAAATGAGTCGTGCAAGATAGCATCGACATCGAGCTTCAGTATCGAATCAATCGCTCGCTTGTCTATATCCTTAGCGTAGTCTGCTGGATATCCGTGCGAAAGCTCGCTGCTGCATATGATCAAATCATCAGGGTCAATAAATTTGACCAAGCTATTTGCTGCAAGCCTCGGGCTACCCTTGCCAATAATCAGTGGTAAGAATCTAAACTCTTCACCCCACAGATACTGCAGCACAGGAAGATGCACCTCGATTGCATGCTCGCCGTCGAATGGATCATTGTCTTGCTGTATAAGGTTTTGAGCCGCTGAATCATCCGAGCCGGCGATCTGATTCCGCCTATGTGATTCCTCAACATAGCCCAAAGGCGTCTCCCACCTGCTAAAGTCAGACATTATGACGCCTTCTGCTTGATGGAAATGTGTGCCTGACATCACAAATACCTCATCTATCTCTCTTTCAAGCAGCTTGGCATATCCTGCACCCATCACCACGCCACACTGCTTATAGCTGGAGTGTGGAAGTATAAATGCCTTGAATCTCCGGCTATCAATGATATCTTCAGCTGAAGGGTCGAGCATATCTGCTATTGAGCCCTCAAGTTCGGCCGGATCCAAAGGGTAAAATTGTCCTGCAACGGCCGCAAAACGTGTTCTTTCCATATACATGTTTAACACATATTTATGGAAATTTCACGAATCGGGTCGAGCAAGTAGAAGCCCACAACGTATCGAAGCCTGCTAAGACTTACTATTTCTTGCTAGCAGCTGAATACACTCCGTAGCCGACGATGAACATCAGTACAACTCCTCCTAACACTAGGAATACGCTGTCACCCAACCCACCACTAGGCGAATCAGATGTAGTAGTATCCTCTCCATTATCAGGAGCTGTGTATGGGATACCGTTGTACTGGCTCAAGATCTGGATAATTGGCTCGTCACCGGTCGCGTAGGTCTCATCACCGTTCTCATCTTCATAAACCATAAACGGCCATCCTTGATCACTTGTAGGCACATTAAATTTCTCCCATTCAGCTTGAAGCGCATCCATATTCTCCTGGTTATTCTTTAGCTCCACATATTCTACCTGGTCCTGTATCCCCTGCTCTTCAACAAATGCTTCAACTCTCTGGCAGTGAGGGCAATCTTCATGTACGTAGATAAGGAAGGTCTGCTCTGGCAATCCACCGTTCTCGACTTCAGTTGCAGCACTTTCATCGGTCGTCTCAACGTCAAGTGTTTCTTCTGTATCTTGTGCGAAAACAGTAGTAACGCTAAATAGTGCTACAAACGCTGTCACAAAAAGGGCGGCTAGGTATTTTCTGAACATTACTGATGTAAGAAATATATTAGATTGGTTTAACTATTTTACTTTATACAGGGTGATCTTTAAAGCCCATATTAAGGTCGCCAAATTTTAGATGGAGTGCCAAGGTAGTGCTGTTTTAGCGGGCTTGTTGCACATTTTAACCTGTGAAAGTATAATGTCCTGTTCATTATTCTGCGGTAGCTCAATGGTAGAGCAACTGGCTGTTCATTAACACGTGTGTGGGTTTTGAGAGAAATCCACGCAGGTTTACGGCAGCTTTAGCGCGAAAGCGCTAGATGTATAACAAGGTGAATTGCGGGAACCCTAACCCTCGTCTACTCGACGGTAGACATGATAAGAGGTAATGGAAATCCGCAGCCTAGCCCAACTTCAGGCAACTGAAAGGGAAGGTTCAGAGACTAGAGCGATGCTCGTACTGCTCGTAGTTTTACTACGTGTGGGAAGTGCCTTGCGCCTAATGCTAATAGCAATGGCGATGAGATAGTCCACGCCTCATAGAAATATGAGGAGTACGTGTAACCAGTGGGTTGAAGGTTCGAATCCTTCCCGCAGAGCCAATGACACCCTCATAAATATTGAACCGGAATGCAAGACAACATCGAAAAATTTGAGGCCGTAAGAGATCAAATTTTGGATGTAATTGACCAATTCCCCCGCGAACAACGAGAGACCCTTATATTCGATAAATGGAGTCTTAAAGACATTGTCTCGCACCTCAACCACTGGATGGAGCATGATCTGGAATGCTTGGACTCACTAAAAGACGGAACCGAGCCTTTCTGGCATCCGGATATAGACCAATTTAACCTGGAAGGCATTAGCGCTCGCAAGGATTGGACTTGGGATAAGGTCTACAATGAGTTTGTACAGCTCAGTAAACAGCTACTGCAAACCTATCGCACATTCCCCGTGGAGTTGTGGGATAAACCGATCTGGGAAGGACGAGATCTTACACCCTTAAAATTTCTCACAGACGACATCTGGCACTTAGAAGCGGAGCATCTTGGCGATATGAAAGAGAAGCTTGCTTTAGCCGTAGGGTCTGAAACCTATTAGTTCTAACATTGCCACCAGTATAGTACAATCTGTTATGAGCCAAGAAGAGCTTGAAAAAATAAATATTCAGATAGCTACTCTCCAAAGAAGCAAAAACATCCTGGCTACAGAAGCAATCCAGGTAAACACAGCGGTAATGATTGGTATCTACCTGGTTAACTCCTATGTTACTTCAAACCAGCTTAAAGATATCTTGATACTGTTAGGAGGGCTTTTTGGTATAGTTTTTTCGCTATATGTAGTTCAAAAGAATGTTAGAAAACAGAGAAAGGTTAGAGAGTTGAAGAAGAAACTAGATATCACCTACTAGTTTCGCTTCAAAATAGAAAACAAATTTCCCGAATTGTTCGAAACGACTATTTCAAAGACACATTTATTGCTATACTCCGCTATCCCGACCATACAACAAATGGACCACACAACCGGATTAAAACGAAACGTCACCGTCTACTACATCAGCAACGCGTTAAGCGGACTCCTCTTCACCATCCCAGTATGGGTTGCATTCCACCAGCAGTATCTCGATTACTCTCAGCTTGCCTTTATTGCCGGACTTTCATACTTCGTTACGCTTATTCTTGAGCTGCCAACTGGTGCGTTAGCCGACCTCATCGGCAGGAAGAGAACTATCATCATTGGACAGGTACTAATAGGAGTCTTCCGAATCTTTCTAGGGTTCTCTTTTGCACCTTGGATGTTCTATGTCGCCTGGCTTGGGGAGGCAGCCGGGAATGCATTCGTATCTGGTGCGGATAAGGCACTGCTGTATGATTCATTAAAAGAGTGCGGAGACGAGAAGAAGTTCCCAGGCATTGTGGCCAAAAGCTCTTTGGTGAGGCGGGCCCTCATGGTCGCTGCCGTACTTAGCGGAGGCTATTTGTATCAATATTTTGAGGGACTACCATTCATCTTGCGGGGCTTGGCTTACATGGTTATGGCCATTGTGTCGGTCTTCTTGATTGAGCCAGATGTCGAGAGCTACAAATTCACATTAAAGAATTATACCCGCCAAGCCAAAAAGGGATTCATACATCTGCTGAGAACTCCATACTTGAAAAGCCTTACAGCATACTACACAGTCGTGGTTGGAATAATCTGGGTCTGCCAGGACTATTTCGTAAATACATTTGCAAAAGATTCGGGATACACTGAAAAGGAGCAGAGCTGGGTTTTTGCTTCGCTATACTTGATTAGCACACTTGTCGTGCTCTTTTTGACACGAAATGAGAGCAAGATTATGAACAAAAAACTTCTCTATGTATCGATGGCGGCAATACTTATTGTGTCGCTCGTTCCCGGCTACTATGCGAGCAAATTGGTGGTGTATTTCTTAATTTTTGGTCTAAATCTCACGAGTGCGATGCAAAGGGCGCTACTTGATAACTACGTAAACGAGGAGCTTGAGTCTAAATATAGGGCAACTGCGATGTCTGGACTGAATCTGCTTGTGAGCGGTGTATATATGGCAGTGTTGTTTATTAGTGGGCCATTCCAGGATGAATATAGCAATCGTTTTGTGTGGAGTGCACTTGGTATAGCAGCAGTGCTGTTACTGGTGCCACTGACGACATTATTACTAAGTCGGCTGAAAGCAAAGGAAGAAGCTGACCGTGATATAATCACAAGATAACCTAGAGAATTACCATAATGTCCCCAACCACCCTACTCTACATGGAAGATTCATATCTGTTGCAGCAAAAGGCCAAGATTATTGGCATGGATAAGAGTGAGGATGGTAGAGACCTACTTTTCCTCGATCATACAGTATTCTACCCTCAGGGTGGCGGCTCACCATATGACCAGGGATGGATCAGCTCTGACAATGGCAAATTCGATGTAGAGGAGGTGAGATTCAAAGATGGGTTGGTACACCATATCGGGAAATACAGCTCCGGAAGCTTCACTGTGGGCGAGCAGGTTAATCTGCTGGTAGATGAGCAGCGCAGATTGATTATTAACAAGCTGCAAAGCGCAGGACATCTCATCGATATTGCAATGCGAAACGTGGGTTATGCCCACTTTAGGCCAACCAAAGGGTTTCACTTTCCTGAGGGTGCGAGTGTTGAGTACGAAGGGACGATAGAGCCTGAAGAGCGTGAGGCTGTGAAGGTGAAGCTACAGGAGGAGCTTGATAAAATGATTGCAAGCGGTTATGAGGTTAAAACCAGGATGGCGAATGCGAATGAGCTGCCAAATTTATGCTATGTGACTCCGTCTGCTCTGCCAGAAGGTAAGCCGATCAGGATTGTGGCTGTTTGGGATGATCTATTCATGCCTTGTGGAGCGCCACATGTGAAGAATATTAGTGAGCTTGTGGGTTTGAGGGTGACGAAGGTGAAGTGTAAGGGTGGGAGTACGAAGGTGAGTTATGAAATTGAGTAAGCTTATCCAACCTTTTTGAACGGTTTTGTCGTAGATTCAGGAAGCTGTCTAAATCTCCAATTCTTGAGTAATCCACCAGAATAGCTAGCAAAAATATTTGTAGGATCCAAATAACCAGGATTTTCTGTTGGAGCACCTGGCCGAACAGACACTCTGAATCCTGCAAAATAATCCCTTACCTGCATTATATTTGCTGTCGGCAAGAAAAGGTGATCTACTCCAAGCTCCATTATCTGTCTTTGAAGTGACCCGTCAAATATATTGCCTTCAAATGATATTACCGTATTTTCTGTGTACGGTATCTGGCTCAGCGTTGCGAGTCTGTATTCCTCAGTTGTTTTTGGATGCATCCTCAACACCTTCCCAAGTGAGCTATCGCTCACAGTTGCACATATTAAGTACCCACAAGACATTGCTGCTTGACGGCATAAAAATGCCTCCAGCGTCGATATATATTGTTGCTTATAGAAAAGTAGCAGGCCAACCTTCCGTGACTGTGAACGCTCGTACATGCTACGCCTAACAAAACGTTCCATATCCCACTTCTCTCGATGTGGTTCATAAATATCAATCACCTCGTCATCCAATATATACGGGTTGACTAATGCTTGCCCTTCCCTTTCTGTGAGAAGCCCTAAGCCAATTGCTGCCTGTAGTATGAATTCCCTCCGTGCCACAGCTGCATGAGTACCAGGAGAAAGCTTGCCTGTCAAAGGATGTGCAATTTCATCAGTAATATTCAGAAGCTCAGCAATGAGCACCCTTCTCGCTGCTCCAGCCTCTCGTGAGTCAGCTTTTGTTATAAATTCAAACGGCGAGCCAAGGCACCCATTAGGGTCTTCAGTCTCCTGTCTCGTAAGATATCCAGTGTCACCTCTCCATAGCGGCGTTTGTTGTTTCCCAGGTTTCATGCGAGTATATCGCAGATCTGCCAAAATACTGTCAGTAGGTGACCACCACCGTCGTTATTTGGAAATGACGAACAAGACTTCACTCTCCATTAATACCTCTTCTACAGCCCACTCTTCCCCCGATGTGACAGCTGAGATAAGCGTCCGATAATTATCGACCATCCCCTTCTCTTTTCCGCCAATCGACTTAGTTGGAAAGGTCACCACTATATACTTCGCCTTTAGCTGTTTTAAAATCTCTCCACCGCTACCTTTTACCTGATGCTCCAAAAGCGGCAACAACTTAAACAGGAAAACAACATCAGCCTCAAGCAGCTCGTCGCACAAAATATCACCTTGAATCGCCTTCGCACGCTCCTCTAGGCCTAATTTCATGAAAATTCTGTTCTGAAAATCTGCCAGCTCACTATCAACGTCAACTCCTGTGTATTTAACACTTTGCCCGAATGCCTCCTGCATCCAAGGATATGTAAGTGCGTTCATTCCTGCCCCATACTCAACGATACTCTCTATCTTGGCGTCAATGCTCTCGGCTATTTTAAGATAGATTTCATTAACTACTGGGATTCGCTCTTCGGTAGATGTTTGCAGCCTCAGAAGTGGTAGCAAAACATCCTTCGCCTCAGCTCCGGAGGTTATGTCGGCCTCTACCTGCTCTAAAACTTTCATGAAATTCGGTCGCTTAATGTAGGCGCCCCACAGCTGGTGGAGCCTCTTGCGAGTTTCATTATCAAGCTTTTTCTCAGGATAGCGTGTTGCGAGCTCCTCAACAGTGCGCCTGATTGTGGGCTCATAGAGGTAACGATATTTTTTTGATGAGAGAACTGAAGATACCACTTTATCTAGTACAAGGCTGTCCATGGCGTCAGTGTAAAAATTGATTTGAGCTCAAAACTAGGCTTACTCCATGCGATCCAAGATATATCTCAACCTATCTGCCACTGTCGTTGACTCATAGTAGTAGGTTGTTTCGCCATTCTCACGATTTTCATTAACCAGGTACACCTGCTCTAGCTCTTCAAGGAGTCCACGAGCCCGTGATTCAGAAGTGTTTGCCTCATCTGCAAGCTCTTTCAGCGTAACTTCTCCACCCTTTTGCCTCAGATAATCCAACATTACAAGAGACTCAGCCTCTGTTAAGGACTGAAAAATATTCGCATATCTTTGTGCTGTTGATCTTGTCATCCCCCGAATAATGAAAATTTATCCATCTCTATTATACCGCAGGTCAGCCTTGAAGTGCTCAGACCCGTTCGGGTCTGAGCGGATAACAAAAGTGCGCTTTCAAAGCGTACTTTTCAGGAAATTTTGACATTAAGAATTCTGAGGCAACATTAAACGAAGCGAAAACTCCAATACATGAGCATCTTATAACCAACAACCTCTATAAAAGAAAAGCACCCAAAGGGATCAGGTTGGGTGCTATCTAATAAATATATCGGCGGTGGGTGCAACTACTTACACAAAGCTTACAAATTACTACTACAGGACATCATGCAGCAAAATCTGCCTTTATTATCTGATAAAATAGGGAGTGCCCAATTAAGACAGCTAAACTAAAAATACCTTTTTAATGAAAGATAATGAACATTACACTATCCTAAAGACTGAAGAGGTAAAAGAAGTTGGGCTTAAGAGTACACTACTCGAGCATAAGAAGACAGGCGCACAGATCCTGCTGCTGAAAAACGATGACACCAATAAACTATTCTCGATCAATTTCAGAACGATACCGCAAGATTCCACTGGAGTTGCGCATATTCTTGAGCACTCAGTTTTAGGTGGCTCGGAGAAATACCCCGTAAAAGATCCATTTATCCAGATGGCTAGGACTTCATTAAATACCTACATTAATGCTTGGACTTTTCCGGACAAAACGCTTTACCCAGTTTCAAGCGAAAATGATGAGGACTTGCACAATCTTATCTCGGTTTATATGGACGCGGTATTCCACCCACTTATCACCGAAGAGACATTAAAACAGGAGGGCTGGCATTATGAATTTAATGATAAAAACGAGCTGATCTACAAAGGTGTTGTATTTAATGAAATGAAGGGAGGCATGTCAAATGTGGACAGTGTAGTCGACAAAGCGGTGAACAAAACCCTCTTCCCTGGTACAACATATGCCAACAACTCAGGCGGTGAGCCAGAAAATATTCCCGACCTCACATATGAAAATTTCATTAAATTCCACAAAAAGTATTATCATCCTACAAACGCCAAGATCGTCCTATACGGAAACATGGATTTTGAAAGAGAGCTACAGTTCATCGACGAGTGTCTCTCCCATTTTGAGAAAGATGAGAGCGTGCTCGAGCAGATAAAAACCGCAAAAGCATTCGACAGACCGATTCAAGCAAAAATGCCCTACCCCGTTCAAGACGAGAAAGAAACTGATCATCATGCCGTATACAGTTGGGTCTTAAGCAAGCCAACAAGCGCCGAGCGTATGGCACTGGAAATATTAGTGTACATGCTGCTTGAGACCGACTCATCTGAGCTTCGCCATAGAATCTTAGCAGAGACGTCGTGCAAAGAGATCGTACCTACGGGATTGGAGCAAGATATTCATCAGCCATATTTTTTTGTCTATCTGAAAGGCTTAGGTGAAAAAGATTTCGAAAAGGCTGACCTTATAATCAATGAAGAGCTCACAAAACTAGCCAAGAGTATCGATCCACAGCTTGCATTGGCAGCCACCAACCGAGTCGAGTTCCGCAGGAGGGAAGCAGTTTACCGAGGGGACTCTCGAGCGTTAAGCTTCTTACACCTAACCTCAACGCTATGGAACTACGACCTGGATCCGTTGGATGGGATAAGATTTGCAGATGACATAAGAGCAATCCGAGAGAATCCAGGCATTATATCAGAGGTTATCCAGAAACAGCTGCTAGACAATAATCACAAAGCCAGTATAGACCTCTACCCTGATGCCACTTACCAGTCTTCAAGGCAGCAAAAAGAAGATGAGAAATTAGCAAAGCTTCAGAAGGAGCTCACAAATGAAGAGCTGGATAAAATTAAAAACGAGGCCGAGCAGCTAAAGCAGCTCCAAGAAAAACAGGATACAGCAGAAGATCTTGAAAAACTCCCAATGCTGAAGGTCAGCGACCTGCCTACAACTGTTAGTGAGATTGAGAAAGAGGTGATAACAGAAGGCGACAGCTACACACTGCTTTTCCACCCGCAACATACAAATGGCATTGTGACGACCAATATATTTTTCGAAATGAATCAGCTTGATAAAGTCGAGCTCCAATACGCGGCGCTTCTAACGCTACTCATGAGCCGAATTGATACAGAGCGCTATACATACAAAGAGCTCTCAAATGAGTTAGACACATACCTGGGCAGCATAAATTTCACAGCCTCTGCCTACGCTCATGTAGATAGTGGCGAGCTTATTACAAAGATGGCGTTGAGCATGAGCTACCTGCCGGAGAATGACTCTAGAGCAGCAGAGCTAGCGAAAGAGATCTTGTTGAACACCCAGTTTAATGACCAGGAGCGAATCATGCAGATAGTGAAGGAATCAGCGCAGTCGCTTGAAGATTCACTTGTGGAGTCAGGACATCTCTATTCGTATATGAGATCTTCGGCAATGCTTAGTGGCCTGCACGCCAAAAACGAGCTGATGAGTGGAATCAGCTTATTGCAGTTCTTGAAGGGTATAGAAGAGAGTAAAAATTTTGAGGCTATCTCGCAGCAGCTCGAAAGTGTCCATACAAAGATCATAAGCGCATCAGGTAAGTTGCTCAGCACCTCAACGGAGGCGAAATACAAGGTCAGGAGTGTGAAGCAGCTAGAGACATTGGCTGCCAGCCTACCATCTGAGCAATTTAAGGTCGCAGACCAGAAACAGTTCCTTCTCGCACAAGAAAACGAGGCCTTCGTGCTGCCGACAAATGTAAACTATGTCTCAATCTCGGTGCCAGTTGCTTATCTAAAGTCGTACACCGGCTCACAGCTTGCTATCAACATACTAGCCCGCAACCAATATCTGTGGGAAGAGATCCGCCAAAAAGGTGGAGCCTACGGATGCATCATCAGGTATAACTCTGGCGCTCCAGTAATCAGCCTTGCCTCCTACCGCGACCCAAACATACAGAACAGCATCGAGGTGTACAAGAGAATCTCTGAATACTACAAGAAAACAGCAATCGCACAAAAAGATCTTGACGGCTCAATAATCAGCGGTTATGCAGACCTTGAGCCATATATCGAGCCTCTGGAAAGAGGCCTCATTTCCACACTTCGCCACCTACGAGGATCAACTGTTGAGTATCGCCAACGTTTGTTAGATGAATTGCTAGCAACAGATGAAAAGTCGTTTAAGCGATTCGGAGAGCTATTTGAGCAGGGTTACAAGCAGTGTCACCCAATTTCAATCATCGGCAACGAAGAGAAAATCAAAGAGGTTGCCAAGAAGTACGATATTAAGATAAAAAGTATATAGTAAAGTTCCTTATCTTACTTGAACTGAGGCCAGTGCAATGCAGAGACATCTTACGATTAATATATTGAATAGGCAGATCCGCTATCTTACGGCCAGTGATACATTTATCTGGAGTACAGTATTGGCAAATAACTTCCTAATCGCACTATATGTAGAAGAGAAGCTTGGTGTGGAGGCAATCAAGGTGATCGCAATTGGTGCGATGATAACATTCTTCGTACGATCTATCTGCCAAACACCTGTGGCGAAGTATCTCGACAAAGACAGAAGGATGTCTGATGAGATCTACGCAATAATGACTGGCGGCTTGCTTATTGTGGCCGCATACCTGCTCTTCCCTTACCTGTCTGAGGCGTGGCACTACTATGTGCTGCAGCTAATGATCGGTCTAGGCATAGCTATTAACCTACCAGCATGGAGGAAGACCTTTGCAGCTTCACTCGATGAAGGGAAAGAGGCTGTAGAGTATGCTGTGTATGATTCTCTGCTAACAGCGTTCACCGCTGTATTTATCGCCGTGATAGGACTAATAGTTTACCAGACATTGAATTTTAACTATCTTTTCTATGTCTCGGCCGCGATGGCGGTTTTCGGCTCACTGGTTGTGCTGCCGCTGAGGCGATTTAGGAAAATGAGCTAATCCGACCCCCGACCACTTGCCCGACCCACTTGCGAAGCAAGTGGTCGGGTGGTCGGGTTAGCGGCCCTCTTTCATGAGCTTGTACAGCTCCCAGCCGAGCCTGTCGCTGTCATGCCTCACCATGCTTCTCACCAGATCATCACCCTTATCTCTCTCGAAGATCTCATCGGCAATAAGATCGGCTCGGATAATCTTGCCTACAGAGTCATCAAGATCATCTTCGAGCAGATGCTCGCCGTGCTCTTTATAGTAGCTAATGACACGATCGGGGATGCTTTCTGAGTTGACCAACAGGTAGTCGAATTTGCACTTACAATATTTGCCAAATGTTGCGACAATTTCGGACTGCTTCATACCCTTAGTCTGGCCCACCTTGCTCATGATATTTGTAATCAGGATTTTCTTCCCCTTCGACTTGCATATGGCATCAACAATCCCATCTACAATTATATTGGCTAAAGTGGTTGTATAAAGATCCCCTGGACCCACTATTATGAAGTCTGCCTCTTGGATTGCCTTCACAGCGTCTGGGTTGGCCTCAGACTTTGGCTCCATCCAAAACTCCACAAGCTTAACACCATCAGCTATTTCAGGCTCATCAATCAGGTGCTCACCTTTAATCTGCGACCCATCAGAAAACTTTGCAAATAATCGCGAGTCAGAATATGTCACAGGTATAACATTATGTTTAACTCTAAATATCTCACAGATATACTCCAACGCCTCTTTCTCGGAGCCATTGATTGAATTAGCCGCAATCATCATAAGATTGCCCAATGTATGTCCCCTTAACCCATCCCCTTCTGCAAATCTGTATGTAAAAAGCTCACGCAACTTGTCGTTATTTGGTAGCTCTGAGAGCGAGATTATCGACTTTCGCAGATCGCTCATAGGAAGGAGACCGAACTCGTCGCGAATTACAGCGTTACTACCACCATCGTCGGCCATGCTGACTATTACATTTAGGTCTAGATCGGGGTATTTCTTGAGGCCGTTGAGGACAGCGGAGCTTCCTGTGCCTCCACCGATGATTGTGATTTTCATGGTGGGATTATACACCTAAATCAGTGTAGGGGTTTCATTAAATCTTTCCGACACGCTTCGCATAGCCTTGGATGAGGTAATAAACGAATGTGTAGATCTGCGGTGGGTTGTAGCCCTCACTTCCTTGGATTGTATACAATTCTTGGTCACCTATCAGACTCTGCACTATTTGCTTGCTTTGGATGCTATACTGCCCCACATAATTAGACAAGTTGACACGATCATTAGACACGATTCGATCAACAAATTTTGCGACCTTTACCAAATCTATTTGTACAGAATTGCCATTACTGCTCAAGACTACATATAATGGCTCACTTCGGCGTCCAAGGAGTTTGATTACATCCACGAAGGGCGTAACAGGCGCGGTAAGGGTATTAATCCCTAGATTCTCCATCCTCGCCTTGAGATCTTGCAGAGCTGCTTCCTCATCCTGTGTTAGTTCACCTGCAGTAACAGTTGTGGTAACTGAACTGGCGTCCGGGGTAACTTGCCCATTCACAACTGCCGGTGCACTCTGAAGTGTCTCTAGTCGCGCTGTGAGATTCGCTATTGTCTCCTCTTGATCGGCAATCTGAGCAGTTGAAGCAGCAAGCTGCGCTTGAAGTTCTAAAATTTGTCTCTGAAGGTCCGCATTTGCTGCCTCTTGTCGAGCTACTTTCTCTTTCAGCTCAAGATCTTTCTCCACCGCAACCAGAGCATCATACGCTAGGTGGGCTATCTGCTGTTCTTTTTCTTCGACTCCTGCCACCTTCGTTTCAGATACAACTTGCTGATCTGAAGCAAAGGTGTTTAATTGTCTCCTACTTTCAAGGATTCTATTTACATGAACTGGATCTGGTGCAGAAATCTCCATACCCCCTAGTGATGTTATCCAACCATCGAGAGCAGCAAGATTACCAACTGTTAGTCCATGTACATCTTCTCTACTCAGCCCCAATTCTACAAGGATCTCTTGTAAAACAGATGTCTCATCAGAAATTCTACTGTCAAATAAGGCTTTCGAGGTTTCATACGCTGAAATTACTCCCCAAATATCTTGTAATCCTGGCAATTGGCTTTGAGATCTATGCTGAGTTATTGCATCACGAATATTACTGCCAGTCCAGCTGATTTTGTCACTTTCTAACTTGCTTGTAATATCATCTAATTCGAGACCAACGCGAGAGATATAATTTAAAAGCAACTTCCTAGTATCAAGTGGGGAAGTACCTTCAGGTACGGTAGGCATTAAAGCGATATCCTGAATTTTCAAGTCAATCTCTTGGGACAGTTGCTGATCTGAGAGATCAGAATTAACTAGAAGTGGGAGAACCTGCTGAGAGAGTTCTACATACCTTCTGGTCTCTGCCTCTAGCTCGCTAACTTTCGGTATTGTACCATCTTCCGCCTCCCTATCTTCTATAACCCGAGACATACGTTCCTCCAATTCTCTATACTGCACTTCTTTGTTTGTAAGTGATTTTGTGGCGTTTTCCTTTGCCTGACGTAACTCAGCTATCGCCTTGTCACGAGCAGTATTTACACTCTTATGCGCTGATGAGACTACCTCTTGCTCCGTTTCACCATCCAAAGTGCTCGCACTTTTTAGCGCTGACTCCAGAAGCCTCCTTTCAGCCGAGCCTTCTTCTACTTCCACCAGCATTGCTGCATAAAGCCGATTGCTTTGATCAGCCATCTTTTTATTGATTTCATCTCTAGAAGGGTGAGGTGGCTGTACGTCACCCGCTAACGCATACCACTCTTGCAATACTGTTGCTAAAGCAGTCACACTGTTATATGTCCTAACTGACAGTAGCTCTTCCTTAGGTGCAGCGTCGCTTCCACCATATATCTGTTCATAAATCTTTCCTATATTCAACCTATCTTCGTCATTACCAGAATAAGATCGTGCGGCTTCAGACAGAGTTGCACTAATACCATTGCTTTGACCTGCCTCGGACCTCTCGCCTTCTTGACTCGTGATTGTATTTCCACTCATACTAAACTCTTCAGTCTAAGATTATCCCTACTGCTACAATCGATTATTTGCAATCCAAATTAATCCAGTGTACACTGAACAAAGGGATCGCGCAACACACAAAATCCTATTGCAATAAGCTTTCTTTTGTGTTATAATCTACGATAATGAAGAAGGCAAAGAACACGGAGCATTCAATAGACATAAATTCCAAAGTTTTCTACCCATCACACGGCGCAGGCCATGTAGTCCGCGAGCGGATGATAGAATTCGGCGGCGAGAAGCAGAGATATTACGAATTTGAGTTCGTTAATAGCTCACTTACAATTTCCACACCAGTTCAGAACATCGCAATGCTGGGCGTCCGTCCTGTTGAATCAGTTGCGTCGATCAAGAAGAAGGTTAAACCTCTAAAGAAGACCCCTAATCTTAAGCCACCAAGCCAGGATTACAACGATATCATTACCGAGATCGATACACTCCTAGAGGAGGCTTCGATTGAGTCATTTATCAAAGCAATCCAGTATTGTAACTATGTCATCAAGGTTCGTGAGAAAGAGGGCCGATTGATCCCTGTGAGCATCTCGAAGAGCATGAAGACTGCTATTGGCAATATCGCAGGTGAGCTAGCGGTATCAGATGGTATAGAGTTTGAGGAGGCAGTGCTGCAATTTACCAAGCTTACTGGCGTAGACGCTGAGAACCTGTAAGGCTAACAGAAATTCATTAGCCTCGTACTTATTCCCCGTTACCGTGAAATTCTAATATTTTCTGCTGAATCTTCCTCCTGATAGATTTGATGTCTTCGGTGTCATTTGCCGGATCAGGTATGGCTATCTCATCCAGAATTACTTCGAGCTCCTCGGCGGATATCTCCAGATTAACTGGATCAACGTCTGAAATCATTATTGCATTTAGCTTGGACTCAAGTGGAGTGCCTTCATACACAGCAGGCGAAACCCTTTTCAAAATCTCATCAACTTCCGCATGTGACACCTCGATTATTCCTCTCTTCATACTTATTTCATACTTTTAACTTAGGCGGGCATGTCCACCATATTACCATATCGGCTACTTGCTGTAGAAGACCAATCTCTCCTTGTACGGCTGCAGGATTTTATACACAAAATACGCCAGCAGTATCCCGCCTACCACATCTATACTGTAATGTCCGCGAGTAATTACCATGAGCAGGGCTTGAAAGGCAATTAACACAAATAATATGTTGCGAAGGTTCATCTCTATACGATCCTTGGTGAGCAGAAAAAGCAAGACAGCGAAGCCGACATGCCCCGAAGGGAACATCCCGTACTGTATCGCGATATCCCGAAGCAACCCATGCGATATAGCATCACCAAGAGGCCTCTGAAGAGGTGTCAGCACATTTATAATCGCTCTTGTGCTGTAGAAGAGACATGCATTTACAGCCAGATATGGGAAATACTGCTTCATATCGTCTTTCCAAGCCCAGACTGTGATCGCTATCATGCTTATAAGTACTACGTCAGTGTAATACTCGAAGATAAGCGATCGTGGTGTAGCAAAAAGCCTGAATATAATATCGTCTACCACCAATCTATGAGGAAACGAGCTGCTGATAATCTTATCAGATGCGGCCGAGAGCATTAGGGTCACACTGACGCCCAGAAGTATTATCAACACCCTACCATTGTTTTGCCTGTCAAATATTGAGCTATTAAAAATCTTCATTTGTGGCAGTAGCTAAAATTGCATCCCTAGCTTCTCATTTTTCAGCTTCAGAATTCTAAAGAGTGACTGGTTAATCCTCTCTTCACTAATTGTACCATCATGCACGGCATTTATGACAGCGTTGTATGCATCAGATTGCATATCTGGCGAGCCAACGTACAGAAGAATATCATTGCCTGCTAATATCGCCTTCACTGCAGCATCGTTTACGCCATAAGTTTTAGTCACAGATTTCATAGTCATATCATCTGTAATTACTATGCCATTATACTGCTGCTCTCCCCTCAGCTTTTCACTAATCCAGAAGTCTGACATCGAGGCAATATCCTCACTGTCGTAGTTTTCGTACCTCACATGTGCCATCATTACTATATCCGGATCTGCATTTTTTAATGAAATCGAGAAACTATTTAATGACTCTTGCATCTCTTGCTCTGGCACAGTAAATGAGGCCAGATTTTTGTGTGTATCTACAGCATAATTAGTATGCCCAGGGAAATGCTTAAGGTTAGTCACAATCCCTGCTTCATCAGCTCCAGATATCATAGCGCTTGCCATCTTACCGACATTTCCCGAATCACCCGCAAAGCTCCTCCTGTATAGAAATGACGCTGGATTTGTTATGTAATCCGCCGTCGGGGCGAAATTTATATTCACACCCATAGATTTGAGGGCATTCGATCTCGCAATTGCAACCTCTTTGGCCTGTTGCTCGCTTTCAAGCTGCTTCTGACCAATCTTTTGTGCTGCATCCCAGTATCTAAACGCATTCACAGTACCGCCTTCCTGGTCGACAGCCATAAATAGTGGGATGCTATTACCGGTAGATACAGCATGAGAGTTTAGCGCTGCGATATTATTTCTGGCAGTAGGATCGTCGGGAAGGTTATAGAATAGAAGCATCACCCCACCGATTTTATACTCACTCACATAGCGCAAAATGTGAGGGGTTGGAGTATTTCCCTGAAATCCGAATATGAAAAGCTGCCCAACCTTCTCTTCAAGACTCATCTGGGATATGTATGCTGCAATCTGTGCGTCGCAGCACGGGGGAATGTCAGACACCGCTTCCTCCTCAACAGTTGCTGGATCGGTAGCAATTACAGAGCTTCCCTTGATTCGATCTTGAGTCTTGCTTCTATCGTAGAGAAATATAGAGGTTATTATAACTCCACAGATTCCGGCGAGCATTGTAAGCCAGAGGATATTTATTAATCGTCTTCTGAATGACATACCAGGATTATACGCTTTGTCTCAATATGGGGCACTCTCTTCACTATAGTACTACGCCTAGCTTGGCCAGCTCATTAAGGACAAACTCAGCTCTTTCGATCGTAGAGTTGACGCTCATCGCCTCTACAAATCGCTTGAAACTATCAGGTGTGAAATATACTCCATCGAGATCGAAACAGATTGCTTTAATCATTCTGAAGCTTTGAAATGTAAAGTTGCCAGGCAGGGATTCGAACCCCGATTATTGGTGCCAGAAACCAACGTCCTACCGTTAGACGACCCGGCAATGTCGATTAACGGACATAGTTTACCAAACAAATAACCCTCTATCAAGCGAAATTCCGAGAGTCTTAAGACTCAAGATATTTGACCGCGGCTTCCATAAACCCTCTTCCCTTTTCCCATCCCATTACCTGGAAACTCTCAAAAAGCGGTGGACTCTTAACTGCACCCGTTGTGGCCGATCGGATTGCCATGAAAAGATCGCCATGCTTCCACCCGATCTCATCCGCATAGCCCCTTACACTCTCTTCCCATGCCTCATGGTCATTCACTCCGTTGGCAAATACCTCGTCTAGCTTTGGTAGAACACCTTTTAGCGCAGCAGCTGTCTCTGCCTTGTCGTGATTCTTGAAGTTCCATACCTCGTCAGACATCTCCAGTTCATCTGCATAGATAAAGTTGAGAAGCTCAGGGATCTCGCTTAGGTAAACAAGCCGCTCGTGTACCAGTGTCAAAGCCTTCTTGAAATACTCCATATCTGCCTTCCATTTTGGCAAGGCACTTTCTACCGAGGCTTTAAGCGCTACTTCCCACTCCATCTTCTCCTCGTACATGTCGGTTATAAACTCCTTTAATACCAGATCCTCAGCCCACCTAACTACACGATCTGCCAACTGGTCGATGCTCATAGCTCGAATATGCTTCCCATTCATATAATCAAGCTTGCGCTGGTCAAAACGAGCAGGGGCACGATTAATTCTGGACTCATCAAAAAATTTTACCAGCTCATCTTCGCTATAGATCTCATCCTCGTGGGCGTTTTCCGGTGATGGTGACCAGCCAAGCAGCGCCAGGAAATTAATCATAGCCTCAACTAGGTATCCTTTACGGAGATAGGAGATAGCAGGCAATGCACCTTTGCGCTTACTTAGCTTTCCTTTCCCATCTGGGTTAAGCACCTCTGGCACATGGATATATCTTGCTGGCTCCCAGCCCAGCGAGCGGTATATAAAGATATTTTTTGGGATCTCTGAGAGGTATTCACGGGCTCGCATTGCATGAGTTATCGCCATTGCATGGTCATCTACTACGACGCCGAAGTTATAAGTAGGCAGCCCATCGCTTTTCAAGATAACGATATCTTCCATATCCTTGTTCTTGAACTTCAGCTCTCCGAAAACAATGTCGTCATACCTGAATTCACCCTCAGTTGGAAATTTTAGGCGGATAACATGAGATTCTCCTGCCTCGACTCTTTTGCGAGCCTCATCCGATGCTATGTCTCGACAATGCCGATCGTAGCCTGGCTTAACCTTATTCTTCACTTGATCTTCTCTAAGTGCCGCCAACCTTTCGGAGCTGCAGAAGCAGTAGTAGGCATTCCCATCATTAACAAGCTTTTCAGCTACCTCTTTATAGCTATCTTTTCGCTCGGTTTGCACATATGGACCATACTCACCTCCAACGTGTGGCCCTTCCTGGAATGTAATGCCGTACTGCTCGAGCACCTCTATTATGCCCTCCAATCCCTTCTCTACCGACCTTTTCTGGTCCGTATCCTCAACTCGAAGCACATTTATGCCATTGTTATGGCGAATAAACAGCGAATTAAAAAGGAAAGTACGCATATTGCCGATATGAACACGCCCTGTTGGGCTAGGTGCTGCACGACCGCGAATAACTCCACCATTTTTGTCTCCCATGTGTAAACCTCTCTTAATCTAAATCATGTATGATCACACTGATTTCCTGTGCTATTATATCTTATCAAATTAGAATTAACGAGCTGAGATGACATTAACTGAATCAGCATACTGGACAAGAAGATTAGGAGTGATTGGTGCAGTGCTATTTGGTGCCTTCATAGTGATTACACTTATCGTTGTGAACTGGCCCGAGGAAAGCGCAGTACCAAGGTACTTGAAGCCAACATATACCTGTACAGACACAAAAGAGCAATTCCAGGAGCACCGGCTATCGATACCAAGCCTCGAACTTTCTGGCGGAGATGAGCCATTTTTCACAATCGAAACGGCTACCGGTAAGATTGAAGAACTCCCACTCATTGCCAATGTTTATGCTTATGACAACCCTGGTGCGCTTTTAGGTGCACAAAATGAAGCCAAGAAGATCGCATTAAAATTCGGCTTCCAGCCCGAGCAGATCAAGAGGCGCGGTGCTTCAGAATATTATTGGGAAGAGGATGCTTTTGGTCGATCACTTGTAGTACAGGCAGCTTCATTAAATTTCACAATGTCGGTGAATTTTAAAAATTCAAATGCAATCCCATCAGATGGCGAATTGCCAACCTCAGAACAGGCAAAGCAGATGGCAATTAGCTTCCTCCAAAGCAACGGCTGGATGTTACAAGATTACAAAACCGAGGAGCCACAGACTACAGATATAAATATCGAGCCTGATGGAAGCTTCTCTGAGGCACGGTCACGCGGAGATGCTGAGCTAATTAGAGTAGATTTCTATAGAACAAAGCCATTTATCTCTGTCCCGAGCAACATCGACGGAGCCGAGGAGATAAAAGAGGAGCTACAACAGGAATTCCACAACTATGACTATAGCGCCGAGCAGATTAGCACAGATGAGGGCAAGGCTGACCTATATAACTTCAGCACAGAGGTAGTGCATGAAGATACGCAGCGATCGAATATTTCGATCTATATCGGGCCATCCAACGAGCAGGTTGAAGAGACCAGTCCAAATGTGCAGGAAGTGTACGGCCTCGAGTATTATGCATGGATAGTAGAGCCAGAGCCATGTGGTACATACCCTCTTATCTCAGCAACCGAGGTATCTAACAGAATCGCCAAAGGGGAAGGAAGCCTTGTCTATCTAAACGAGAAAGATGGTGATGATGTTGTGCCATATACCCCTCAGTCGGTAGGCAAACTGGCAGTTAATGATGTGCGAATTGCGTACTTAGACGAGCGCGAGAAGCGCGATTTCATGCAGCCAATCTATATCGTAATTGGGGAAGCATTTTTTGATTCTGGTGCAGTGGGAAGGTTCTACTACTATATTCCGGCGATCGATTATGAGAACTTGCAAGATCCTGCACCTGTCGAGGCTACTACCGAAGAGCAGTAATTCCCCCACCCCGCTAACCTATAGCGGATATAGAAAGGGAAATTATCCTGATTTTATCCTGAAGGCCTTAACAGAAATTAATCATCTGGGGATCCGACATCGCTATAGGTTAGCGGGGTGGGGGTGAGTAGGACTTGCCAAGCAAGTAGTAAAGCTCTTCAGTCAGATCAAATCGATTATCATTCCCACCCAAGACGATTGTTACAAGTTTCTCCTCTGCACCTGCGTCGAAGTAACCCACAAGAGATGGTCCTGCTTCAGCTGTATACCCTGTTTTAAGCCCTTTCATATATTTCAGTCTGCCAAGAAGTTTGTTGGTTGATTCAAGGTCGACCTGCTCAACTTCACCATTTGCATGCTCTATCGTCATCTGCGAGCTAACAGTCTGAGCTGCACTCATTATCTCTTCATACTGCATCGCATAGCCGACAAGTCGCTGTACATCACGAGCTGTTGAATAGCTATTGTCAGAATCGAAGCCTTGGGGGTTCGCAAATTTCGTATTAGCCATGCCAAGTTGCTCTGCACGAGAATTCATCTCGGCGACGAATCCATCGTATCCTGATGGGTGCAGAACAGCCAAAAGCACAGCAGCATCGTTAAATGAGTTGATCATCATCGCGTCGTACAACTCTTGCACGCTCAACTTATCTCCGTCTTCAAAGCCAATCACATGACTTAACTCATCAGGAAAACTCTCAAGCATCTCATCTGTAACCTCGATCTCCTTTTCAAAATCGTACTGATCTATCACTACTGTTGCTGTCATTAGTTTGGTTATGCTAGCGATCTGCCTCTTCTCATCGATATTCTTCTCATAATAAACCTGATGCGATTCCGGATTGTAGGCATAAACTGATGAAGCATCTATTTCAGTGAAATCTAATTCGCTCACCCGAAGTTCCATATCAAACGGCTCGGCAACATCCGGGAGCTCTTCGCTGAAATTCTCAGCTGGGCTACTTACTCTGAGGTATTGCACTTCGGGCTTGCTAAATCCAGCCTTTGCGATTGCCATTCCGGATATAGTCAGAAGCAGCAATACTCCTGCGCCAATGACAATTGGTCGTCTCCGCCTCGGATAGTGAAAGCCAGTAGACCGATGTACCTGATTGACGACATTGTCTATCTTCTTATCGTCCATCCTAGATGGGAAGCTACTATTTATCAAGCTCTTGTTTTCGGCAGCTTTATTATCCATGATCCGACACTGCTTTGCAGCAAATCTAATATTGGATATACATTTTCGCTCATACAGGACCTAGAGCTACTTGGTATACTCTTCAGCTATTTTATTAGGCTGCACAAGTTTTATCAAATCAGAAGTTTTCATATAGATGGATCTGTCTTTCCTACCACAGTTGAAGGCTGACATCTCTTTCTCCCACATCTGCTTGTCGAAATACACCTCCAACTTTAGCAGCCTACCAAATGGTGGCACACCACCCATCTGTACTCCTGTGTAGCTCTCAACCTCTTCGGCAGGTGCGACATCAAACTTCTCGCCTAGCACCTTTTCAACTTTCTCAAGGTCGAGCTGCTTATCAGCAGGGATGACTACCATTATGTATTTGCCAGCATATTCAAGTGATTTGAGCACTAATGCCTTGGCACCCTCACTCACTTTCGTGCCTCGGATTTTAGCCGCCTGCTCTGATGTGCGTACCGGCTCGTGCTCCATAAACTTGTACTCAGCTCCTGATCCGTCTATTAGCTCTCGGATCTGGTTCACAACTAGATCGCCCTTGTCGGATATCTCAATGCCGAGAACCTGCAGATCTTCTGGATATGCCTCGCTTGGTGCATTCATCATTAGGTCTTCACCGTTTGCAGCTGTCGGGAATGCATAAACGTCTCGTATGTTTGGCTCTTCAGTAAATACCATAAACATACGGTCGATGCCGATAGCCCAGCCTCCGTGTGGAGGTGCTCCATACTGGAATGCGTTGTAAAGTCCGCCGAACCTTCGCTTCACCTCTTCTTCGCCGTATCCAACAATCTCAAATGCCTTCACCATCAGCTCTGGGTCGTGGTTTCGAATAGAGCCGGATAGAATCTCGAAGCCGTTTAGAGTGACGTCGTACTGGTTTGACTCGATCTCAAGCGGGTTTTCCTTGTTGAATGCCTCGAGCCCACCTTTCGGCATCGAGAATGGGTTGTGAGCAAAGTCGATTTTGCCCGTCTTTTCGTCTATTTCGTACATTGGAAAGTCGGTAATCCATGCAAAGGCCAACTTCTTCGGATCTTTTAAGCCGAGTAGGTCTCCAAGCTTTGAACGTACCTGTCCTAATACTTTATTTACAATTTTGCGGTCGTCGGCACCAAAAAAGATTAGATCACCATCTTTGGCTCCAGTTGCTTCGATAAGCTCTGCTGTTACCGGTTCTAGGAATTTACCAATTCCACCCTCGAGCTTTCCTCCTGCTGCCTTTGTGTAGGCCAAGCCCTTAGCGCCTTCACCTTTTAGCGAAATGTTTCCATATCCTCAATCTCTTTTCGACTCCACTCACCTGCCCTCTCAGCCACAATGGCTTTTACTACCTCTGCGCTATTGAAGATGTTAAATTCAGTTTTGTCTTTTACAACCTCAGTTATATCTTTCATCTCAAGTCCGAATCTGATATCTGGCTTGTCAGAGCCGAAACGCTCCATAGCCTCAGCATGTGGAATGCGAGGGAATGGAAATTCCATAATCTCCTTGTCGGGAGCGACTGTTTTATATGTCTCTTTGATCAGGTTCTCACAGGTTGAGAAAAGCCTGTCGATTGTCGGGAAGCTCATCTCAATGTCGATCTGATAAAACACACCGTAATGCCTGTCGGCTCTTGGGTCCTCGTCACGCGCACAAGGTGCAATCTGGAAGTATTTATCGATACCACCGACCATGAGCAGCTGCTTAAACTGCTGCGGTGCCTGTGGCAACACATAGAATTTCCCTTTATGAATTCTTGAAGGGACCATGAAGTCTCTTGCACCTTCAGGTGATGTGCTTGTAAGAAGCGGCGTGGTAATTTCGGTGAAGCCGTTCTTGTCCATCCACTGACGGACGGCAAGCATCAGCTTGTGTCGCTTTATCATGTTTGTCTTGAGTCGTTCGCGGCGTAGGTCTAGGTATCGGTACTTCGAGTCGAGTGTTTTCGTCGATCTCATGGCCAGTTGTGTCGATCGGGAATGGCAAAGGCTTTGTCTTGTTGATTAACTCCAGCTCGTCTACGATTATCTCGATTTTTCCTGTATCCAAGCTTATCATTTAGAAGTGAGTTGTCTCTTTCAACGACCTCGCCTGTTGCGGATATTACAAACTCGCTGCCCAGATGATTTGGCTACCTCAAATGCTGCTTTGTTCTCAGGGTTTACGACTAGCTGTACACGTCCCGACCAGTCTCGTAGGTCGATGAAAGAGGAGCTGGCCGTGGTCTCTGACCGATGCCACCCAGCCTGATACTTTAACTTTCTCTCCGGTTTTTTCGCTCGTTGACCGAGCCAATATTCTGTCCAATTTAGTTTCCATTTTGTGTAACTCAAAAATTAATTCACTTATTTTTGTTTTTTGGATTCTTAAACAATTGGCCTTGCCCTAGCAATTAATAAGCTTCCGACTGCCACCTGTTTAAGAAGCTAAAAAACAAAATCGCCCTACGCTTTCTACTAAATAATTTCAATAGAAAGAGGACGATTATCACCGTGGTGCCACCTCGATTGTTGTAAAACTACAACCGCTTTTCATTAAATTTTCACTCATGTCACAGCACAAAGGCTGAGGTCACTTCAAAAACCCAGGCTCACACTCTCCCTGGTCGCTTCTTCGAATTATATTTGAACAGAGCCATAATTACAAGTATAATTTTAGTAGAGCAAAGCTAGGAGTAAATTTATTACAAATTTTTATGGAAAATTCTATCCCCGAAAAAGAGGTTCAACCTGAGATTAAGCCTACGGAAACGAAAAAAGTTGAAGCACAGGAGGTTAAACCAAGTAAGAGCAGTAAGAATGGTAAAGTAATAGCGATCGTAGTTGCGGTGCTAGCATTTCTTGCACTGTGTAGCTGTTGCGGTACATATGCTGGCTTTATATTCATCCGGAATATGACCGAAGGGGCAGAGAGATTGGCAGAGGATGCAGATCAGGTTTTCTTCTACACTACGATCGAGAACTACAATGCAAGTCTCGACTTTTACTATGAGGATTATGGTTACTACCCCGAATCTCTTGAGGAGCTAGATCCAGATTACATGATTTATGACACACAATTCATTTCGGACTACAACGTATCGTACACACTGCAAAATGACGGCCAAAGCTACTTAATTGAGGCCAACACTGGATCGATCGACTACTCTTACGAGCCGCTAGATCTATCATCAGGTAGCAATGAGCAGCCCTTGGACACAGATCCCGTGACCATAGCAACCCACACTCAGTATTTACTAGAGACTTACTTTTTTGCCTTTGGATACTACCCTAGCTCCTTAGAGGAGCTAGCAGTTTACGGTGTTTACACCTATGATGAGGAATTTATGCAGACATATGATATGAGCTACGAGCTCGTGGCTGAGAATATGGACTATGTGTTGAAGGTGGATGGAGAACTGTATACTAAATCCAATTCTCAATAGTTGGCTGCTAATGACTTTGACTCAGAATGAAAAAGGTCGCTAAATGCCACCTCTAAGGTGTGAAAAGTAGATGCGCTCAAACACTTTATTCAAAGTTATCAGCCGCTGGAAGAAAGCCCAAGCAAGCTCACCTGTAGGGAATATATGTTGAATAGCAAGATATCGTTGTTCTCCATAGTAGAAATCAACTAGTACAACCCTTCTCCCTTCATCCAATGGATTATTCATGGTGACCAGAGTAGAACGAGTTAAACTTTGTAACAAGGCGGCCTCATCAAACTGCGTACGTCCTGGCAACCCAAGGAGGCTACCGTAGTCAGCTTCACCAAAATATCTAGTTACCTCTTCGAGAATTCTCGTCCCACTTTCAGTTCCGTCCAGGTCAGCTGAGATGAAGACGGCACTGTTTTTCTCTAATTCACTTGGCGTTCTATTGTAGAGATCCGATCCCCCAAGTGAGTAGGTTTCCGTAGATATTAAGCCTCTACCCTGCTCAAACCGATTAGTAATTTGCGGCATAAGCCACTCCTCTACTTTTCAATACTAAATTGTATACTCACTACTCCATCACCCTCTTCTACTTCGCGCTCGAACTTCATACCACACTTCTCCATGATTCTCTGTGAGGCAATATTTTCTTTGTCACATTCTCCAAATATCTTATGAACACCTTCTAAACTAAAACAGAATTCAATCAGCCTATTCAGCGCTTCAGTGGCGTATCCTTTACCCTGGTATTCCATACCATGTTTCAGGAATTTTGAGAACTCCTCCGCATCCAACCACTTGTATAATTCCTCAAGTGGTTAGGAGAGGAGTGAGCTCGAGAGATTCCTAAAATATGGAGCTGACCGGAATCGAACCGGTAACCTCGTCAATGCGAATGACGCGCTCTACCAATTGAGCTACAGCCCCTTAATTGCCTAGGTAGTTTCCAGCCACGTTCTACGCAAGTGTCTCGAGACTCCCTGTAACCTCCAATCGGGATTATACTCTAAAAGCGTGTTGCAGTGAAAAGCACGAGACCTAAGGCTTGCGCCATTCTTTTACCAGAAATTGCACGTCTACATTACCGTTCCACTCATTTATCCCCAGCGTGCCAGCGATATCCAGCAGGTCGTCGACCTCAATCTTCTCAATATCCTCAGCACAGTCAAACATCACCGCCGTACCAAATCCGATCCCGTCGCCTTTCAGCTTTAGCCTCAAGTGATTGCCACCTCGCCCCATTACAAATTTCTCAAACACAACAACCCCTTGCAGCATCACGACCGGCTTGCGATTGCCGTAGCCAAACGGCTCAAGCTGTGCCAGCTCATTTACTGTATCAACATTCATATCTTCAGTATCGATTATCATGTCAATCTTTAGCTCGCTCGTCAGGGCTGTCGGGTCGATCTTCTCATTGGCATAATTTACCAGCGCCTGGCGAAATTCCTCAAGCTTTCCGACCTTCACACTGAAGCCGGCAGCCTGCTCGTGACCACCATACCTCTCAAGCAGCTCATTAAATTCCTCGATTGCATTAGTTATGTTAAAGCCCTTTAGACTTCGTGCCGAGCCTTTTATTTCTTCATCCTTTACCGTTACCACAACAGTCGGCCTCCCATATGCTTCCTGAATCTTACCCGCGACTAATCCGATTATCCCTTCTGGCCAATTTTCACCATCAAGAAAGATAAGCTTGTCATCTTTTAACTCTGTATCGATTCGCAGCCTTGCCGCCTGCATTATCTCCTCGGTCAGCTGCTGCCTCTGGTAGTTCAATGAATTTAATGAAGCGGAATTCTTTCTTGCGATTACAGGGTTCTCGGTGACAAGAAGCTTTACCGCCTCGATCGCTGAGCCTATGCGGCCTGATGCGTTAATCCTAGGACCAAGCACAAATCCGAAGTGATACGCCTCGATCGCCTTAGGGTCAACTTTTGCGATTTCACACAGCTGGACCAAGCCTACACGTTTACCCTTCTTTATCTGATCTAATGCGGCTTTTACCAAGACTCGGTTTACACCAGTTAGCGGCATCATATCCGTGACAGTGGCCATACCTGCCAGATCGAGCCCTGGAGTGTCTTCATTAAATTCGTACGGCAGAGCTAGCTCGGCTCTAATTGCCTGAATCAGCAGCAACGCAACTACCGACCCACAGATCTGCAGCTCTGGGTAGTGATGGTCCGGATACATCTGGTGCACAACTGTGTAATCGAGCTTCTTTGCTAAATCGTCGGGTGGCTGGTGGTGGTCTGTCACAATAAACTCAACTCCATGCTTTTTCTGAATCTCTTGAATCAGCTTCTTGTCGCGGACACCACAATCAACCGTAATAATGAGCTTTGCACCGCCATCTATCATAGCCTCAACTGACGGTTCAGAAAGCCCGTACCCTTCTGTGGCCCTATCTGGAATATATGGCATCACATCGACTTCCTTGCCTATAGCTTTGGGCATTTCACGATAGATGAACTCCCATAAAATCGAGGTTGCGCATATTCCATCTGCGTCAAAATCCCCATGGATATAGATCTTCCTGCCTGCTTTCACGGCTTCTACTATCTGCTTTGCTGCTTTGTCAGCGTTGTACAGATGGGTAAAGTCAGGGACCTGGTCGAGCGTCGGCTTTAAGAATCTTTCAGAGTCTTCAGCTGCGATGCCTCTCGAGTGAAGTAAGGATGCTATTTTAGGGGAAAGGCTCTTATACTTTTCCAGCTCTTCGATTGATATATTCTCTGGAAGCTGCCAATTTTTCTTGCTTTCAAGTGTCAAAATCTTCTAGATCACAATTTAATCATTAATCAAGCGACTTATCTGATCCCAGCTAAATCCTCGCCTTCTCAGATAGTCAATCTTTTTCCTGTCGTTACGAGATAGCTCTCGAACCTTATACTTTTTATATAAAGTGTCAGCTATTAATGTCCCCTCATCGACAATCAGCTCATTTACAACCTCATTAGCCAGCTTCCGGTCGATTCCTTTAGATCTAAGCTCCTGTACCAGCAATATCTTGCCCCTCGGTCGCATCTTGGTCCTATCACGGATGAATGCCTCTGCATAAGCCCGATCATCGATTATTTTGAACCTGAGCAACTCCTCGATTATACGCTCTTCCATCTTCCCCAGATCAAAGTCAACATTCTTACCTATCCAATCATCTCTCTTCTGATGATATAGCTTGCGAATATATTGCCGTACCTGGTACTCGCTCCTAAGCCTGCTCTCAAGATATTTTACAGTACGGTTCCAAAAACGTTCAAAGATCGCCGCCTCTGATATCAATGCAAGCTCTTCTGTTTCTATATCGCGCTCTTTATAAATCCCATATTTCGCAACGATATTTGCCGAGACACCGACAACAAACTCACCATCAACAAACATATTGAATCTGTTCTGATTCCTCTTCTGAATCTTAAGATCTGTAATCTTCATTCCAACCACTTGGTTTAGTTTAGCATCGAGTATTCAAAGGCAATAATGCCAAGTGGTCAGACTTCAATTGGCCTCCACCAAGTAGTAAAGCTGGATTCCAGGCTGATCAACTACACTTACCTCTTCTGCCTTCTTGCTAAGGGATTTTAGACCAAAAAGATCTGCCCAAGGATCGTAGCTGTTATATTCAACAATTGTTAGCCCATCCTCTCCAGCAAGCTCCTCGGCCTTCTCATATGCATCTCGGATATAGCCTGTCTCATCGATCAGACCGTTCAGCGCAGCCTGCTTACCAGAATACACACGACCATCAGCCAACACCTTTACCTGTGACGGTGTCATGCCTCTACCTTCAGCCACAATTGACACAAATGATTGATATGTCTCATCTACCAATTCTTGATATACCTGGTCAAGCTCGCCGTTTGGATTCTCGTCGAAAATCTCTTCGTCATCCTTGAAATTCCCTGACTTGAATGTAGCCGTCTCAATGCCGAGCTTCTCGTATAACCCTGCCAAGCTTTGTGCTTGCAATATTACACCTATAGATCCAGTTATTGCTCCTTCATGCGTCATAAAATAATCACTCCCCATCGCGATCATATAGCCACCCGAAGCCACCATGTTGCTTGAGTAGACTACCACTGGCTTCTTAGACGACAATGCCTTCACCTGCTGATATATCAGGTCACTTGCTACTGCCTCACCACCAGGAGACTCGATATGAAGCAAGACTGCCTTAACATCAGGATCGTCATATGCTTTCTTCAAATCCCGATTGACAAATGATGTGACTGCACCCGATGAGCTACCGAATGGTGACAATGTCGCTCCTTGGGTGATTACTCCGCTCACATTTATTACCGCGATCTTATTTGTCGAGGTTCCTTCCTCGATCAAAGTCTCATCTGGATCGTAAATATAGCCGCTGCTCGCACCCTCAGAGACATCCGCTACTGCAACTATAATCAATGTGAAGAGTCCGCATACGGTAGCAAAAGCAAGCACAATAAATAGGATTCCAATGCCCCACCAGCACCCACGCTTCCACCAGCGATTCTTGTGATGGTTGGTTTTCAAACTCTCGTAGCCGATATCGTACGAATTGACTTCATTCTCTGCCATAGTAATCTTGAATAATTTAATGTGTGCAAGGCCTCATTTCAGATCGACCTCACACACATTGTAGCACTACTTTATAGTATCTCGCACTTTTTTCTCGATTTCGTCACGTAGCTTCGAGTTATCTTTGAGCTCCTGGATTGCGCCCTCTCGTCCCTGCGCGAGCTGAGAGTCGCCATACTTCATCCATGCGCCAGATTTCTCGACAATCCCACGGGCCACTGCAGCATCAAGGATGCTGCTTTCTTTGTCGATGCCGGTTGGATACTTGATAGTGAATGTCGCCTCTCTAAATGGTGGCGCAAGCTTATTCTTCACTACTTTTACTACTCTAGTGTGTCCAATGACTTCGCCCTCTTCCATCACCTTCTCTCGCTGTCTGATATCCATCCTGATAGAGGCGTAGAATTTCAGTGCATTACCACCGGTGGTTGTTTCAGGATTTCCGAACATTACGCCGATCTTCATACGAAGCTGGTTGAGGAAAATTACTGTCGTGTTGGTCTTGCTTGCAATCGCGGTGATCTTGCGAAGCGCCTGTGACATCAGCCTTGCTTGCAATCCCATATGGCTGTCACCCATCTCTCCTTCGATCTCAGCTCTGGGAGTAAGTGCCGCTACAGAGTCAACAACGATCACACCGAACCCTGATGACCTTACCAATGTCTCTAAGATCTCAAGCGCCTGCTCACCGAAGTCTGGCTGAGAAATATACATTTCATTTACATCAATGCCAATCCGCTTAGCGTAGACTGGATCAAATGCGTGCTCTGCATCAATAAATGCCACCATCTCACCAGCCTTCTGAGCCTCTCCGAGGATATGCATTGCAAGGGTAGTTTTACCAGATGATTCTGGCCCATAGATTTCAATTATTCTGCCTCTTGGGATACCACCAATACCGAGAGCCATATCCAAAGATAGAGCGCCAGTCGAAATAACAGGGACATCAATCTTTTCTCGGCTGCCGAGTCGCATAATTGAGCCTTTTCCAAACTGCTTCTCGATCTGCTGAATCGCGGCATCAACTGCCATCGCTTTGTTCGGGTCGATCTTTGGCTTAGTTGGTGGGGCGGCTTTTGTTGGTTGTAGGGCTTTGGCGGCAGTTTTCTTTACATCTGTGCTTCCTTTGGATGGCATATAGGAATTACTATAAATTTTAGATATTGAGAGTGTAACAGAGGGTGGGTTAAGGGTCAAAAAACAGCTATATTTTTAATGAATTTCTAATGAAGAAATACTATCAACTCCGCCTTCGCGAAGTCGCACTTGCAAAGTGCGACTTGGTCTGTGCTTAGAGAGTCAGCAGATACTGCTCCATCCCAGTGACGAAATTCTGCCTCAGTAACTCATCCTCTCGGATATAGCGAGCGATCTCCAGCTGCACAGCCACAGTTCCGAGGTTCTTCACCGCAAACTGACCAATACTTTCCTGCAAATTTTCATTGAAACAGAGAACCTGTGCAACTGCCTGTCGGAGCAAATTCTGGTTGATAGACTGGGCTAAACCATATGCAATTCGTTTTGACTTATAAAACCGACGCGAAAAATAGTAGCCAAAATCATATGGATAGATCTCGCTCAGGCCATGCAGGTCGAAAATGTATTTAATCTTTTCAGACTCAACTATTTCCTGCACCCTCTGCTTAAAAAGATTGTCTGCGACTGCGTGGTAATTCGGATCAAAGTCTAGCTGATCATTGACTACTAGTGTATGCGCGCCGCTCCTCTCGCCAAGCTCTAATGCAATGTTGTCAGTCCACAACTCGGCCGGCCTCAATGAACCCGAATAGCTAGGCCGTCTATGCGCAGTGCTATGCGGCGCTGTAATTAACACAGCATTGCTGCCCTTGTTATATAGAATTGCATCGCTAATTTGCATACTCCAAATTATCATATCTGTGCACACACTAAAAGCTATTGACGTATGTGAAAAATTTAGAGTAAACTCAGATTAAGATTTATTTAAATTTTCTCATTAAGACAATGCTGAAAAGATTTATCGTGGGTTTCGCAGCGCTAGCAGCCTTTGCAATGGGTGTATATGCGTATGCATCGCCAGCAATGGCACAGGACGAGTTTGATTATGATTACGACTATACGTACGAGGATGATCTTCTCTATACAACTACGGATACTAGCGAAGAGGATACAGCTGCAGCTTTGGCAGCACTTAGCGCATATATGATGTGCTGGGCAGTATTCGGTATTGTCTTCTACGTGGTCATGGCCTATGTGCTTATGACAATTGGTAAGAAGGTTGGTACATCTGATCCTGCATGGATGGCTTGGGTACCATTTGTTAACTACTACTACATGGTCAGAGTAGCTAACGAGGATGGTTGGAAATTTATCCTCTTCTTTATCCCATTCGTAAACATTGTTTACTACTTGATTGTTTGGATGAAAATAGCTGAAAGACGAGGCTTCGAGAACTGGTACGGTTTACTCGTAATAGTTCCGGTTGTAGGTTGGTTAGTACCTCTTTACATTGCATTTGCTGAGCCAAAAGGCGCTGCTCCTGCAATGAAGAGCGAGGCTCCAGCTTCAACACCATCTGAGCCAAAGGCTGAGTAGTTTTGGTGTAGCAATTAAAGCCCCGCTAACCTATAAGTCGAATCGACTTATAGGTTAGCGGGGCTTTTCATTTACCCTTCTTTAGGCTATCTTTAACAGTATCTCATCCGCTAACTTATAGACAGATAATCGTGACAAGCAGCGACATAATCCAATACAAAGTCTCCGGATTCAACAACCCAAAGTATATCCAGAACCAGAAGAAAAAGATTTTAGAGCGCATTGATCGATTCAAAGATGGCAAACTGTACTTCGAGATCGGTGGGAAATTCCTTTATGATGCGCATGCTGCACGTGTGCTTCCAGGCTTTGACCCTGTAACGAAGGTGACCATTTTAAAAGAGTTGCACGGCTTCCTCGATATCTTTTACTGTGTCAAGGCTGAGGATATTGCAAATGACAGGCAGATGCGGAGCGACCGTGAGTCATACACCGATTATTGCAGCAGAGCGATTAAGGAGCTTGAGTCAACATTTGATATTAAACCGAAGATTGTCATAAATTTGTGTGATCGAATCAACCATGACCAGGAAGTGCAGGGCTTTGAGGAATCTCTATCGAGCCAAGGGTATACAGTCAAGAGAAGGTATAAGATCGAAGGCTACCCAGATAGTACAGATGCTGTTTTGAGCGATACAGGATATGGAGCTGACGATTATGTCGAAAGCAATAAAAACCTAATCCTGGTAACCGGTGCTGGCTCCAATAGCGGTAAAATGTCCACATGTCTCGGCCAGATCTATCTCGATAAGCAGCACGGGCTAATTTCCGGCTATGCCAAGTATGAGACCTTCCCTATCTGGATTCTTCCCTTGAACCACCCGATCAATCTTGCCTATGAGGCTGCCACGGCTGATATCGGCGACTACAATGTGATCGATACATATCATATGGAGGCTTATGGGAAAAATTCGGTAAACTACAATCGCGACGTCGATGCATTCAAGATTATCTTGAGCATGAAAGATAAGCTTCTAGATTCAACCAGCTTCATGAACGAGTATAAATCACCAACCGACATGGGAATTAATTTCGCCGGTCACGCAATCGAAAACGATGAGGTTGTGTGTATTGCAAGCTTGCACGAGATCCGCAGGCGCAAAGAGTGGTATGCACAGATAATTGCGCGTGGTGCTGGAGATCAGGAGTGGTATAGGAAATGCGAGCTGCTTGAAGATCGTGCCTTGAAGTATATAAATGAAAGGGGCTACAACCCTGATCTCGCTCTAGAGTAAGGCTTTGGTGTGTGACTACAGTGTAGTCCGTAGCTTTAGCGTGACTAGATGTAGTCAGTAGCTTTGGTGTATGACTATATGTAGTCCGTAGCTTTAGCGTAGGACTACTCAATCATCTTGATCGTATCACTTTCCCCGGAAGTACTCTCTTCAACAGGCTCCTCAAGCATCTGAACCCTGTCCATCTTTCTGCGTAGCTGATTCATGCGGGTGCTATTTACTGTTGCAAACTGCTTATCAAGCGCCTGGATCCTATCTCCAACCTTCTGAAATTCATCGTCAAATTTCGCGAACTCAGTAGAGAAAGCTTTAACATGCCCAATAATCTCTCGTATGTTCCCTTTAATCTCGAAGTTGTCATACGCTTGGCGCACCATCCTCAAGATCGCAGTGAAGCTAAACGGGCCAGCGAAGATAACCTTCTTGCGCATTGCCTCGACCCAGATCTCATTCATCTGGTCATATATCCAGGAGAAGATCATCTCGTTCGGGATAAACACTATTACAAAGTCCACAGTACCCTCTTCTGGGTTGATATAGTCGCGGACTGTTACCTGCTTGATCTTATCCTTCACATCTTTTTCAAATAGCTTGCGATACTCCTTCTGCTGCTCTTCGTTCTCAGTCTCAGCAAGCTTCTGCAGATTTGCGTACGGGAATTTGGCGTCTACGTTAATCTTGGTACGGTCGGGCATATATATCGTGAAATCAGGGCGTGTCTCGCGCGTCTCTTGTGCCTTGTTAAATTCGTAATCCTTGCCGACTACAAAGCCTGACATTTTGAGAAGATCTTCTGCAACCTGTTCGCCGAAATGGCCACGCATCTGATTATTGGACAGCACTTTCTTTAGGTTCTCTGTTGAGACACGGAGCTGCTCGGAAATCCTTGTCTGCTCCTCTAGTCGTTCCTTTAGTGCATTGAATGAGCCGATCCTTTCTTTATCAGAAGCCGCGAGCTTGTCCTCATTGTTTTTCAATTGTCGCTCGATCTGCTGCACCATTCGCGTCATCTCGGATCGCTTGCTCTCCATATCAGCCCTGATCTCTTTCTTCTCTGCACCAAGCTTTTCGTTAGCTATCTTGATTAGGTTTTCCGAAGATTCATTGATAAGTTCAGGCATCATCGCTTTTATCTTTAGCTCCAAGGTCTGTAGAAGCACCTCATCGTTTACTTTACTTTTTGGCTTGAGGATGAAGTAAGCAATCACGAGTGCAATGGCACCGCCTATGATTAATCCGATTAATGTGTAGAGAACGATTTCCATTATTGTGTAGTCTCAAGTAATTATTGGATTATATCTTGATAGTAGGGCAGAATCCAACATGTGTGAAAAGGTTTGTAGGCGCTTTACGCTTTCGTGTAAAGTCTGACGAGAGAGAGGCTATTTCTTGCTCTCAAGCCACTTCTCTACATCCATCGCAGCCATGCAGCCCATACCCGCAGCTGTTACAGCCTGCTGATAAACATGATCCTTAATATCACCGGCAACAAACACACCCTCGTTTGAAGTCTTGGTGCGGCCATCTTTTACAATTATAAATCCCTGCTCATCTAATTCAATTTGGCCCTCCAATATCTGAGTATTTGGGATATGGCCTATAGCCAAGAACATGCCATCAACTGTGATATCGTCGAGTGAATTTCCGTTGTTGTCTTGCAATTTTAAAGAAGTAACTACTTCACTCCCTACTACTTCAGTGACTTCTGCATTCCAGATCACCTCTATCTTCTTGTTTTCAAAAAGCCTATTTTGCATCGCTTTTGAGGCTCTGAACTCGTCACGGCGATGGATTACATAAACTTTACTGGCAAATTTTGTGAGGAATGTGCTTTCTTCCATTGCGCTGTCACCGCCACCAACTACTGCGACGATTTTATCACGATAAAAGGCTGCATCGCAGGTTGCGCAGGTAGATACACCACGACCATAGAACTCCTGCTCTCCCGGTATATTTAGCCTTCGTGGCGAGGAGCCCATAGCGAGTATGACACTCTTGGCCTGATACTCGGTGTCTTCAACATATACTTTTTTAACATCACCTGTGAAATCGACCTTATCCGCGTTCTTATAGACAACCTCTGTGCCAAATCGCTCGGCCTGCTTCATCATGCTGTTCATTAACTCTGGTCCCATTACACCATCAATAAAGCCAGGATAGTTTTCCACCAATGTTGTATCCATCAACTGGCCACCAAATTTGATGCCTGCAATAAGCAGCGGCTTAAGGTCAGCACGTGCGGCATAAATTGCTGCTGTTAGTCCAGCTGGGCCTGAGCCGATAATTATTAATTCATGAACTTTTTGATCTGACATATCGATATGGCGAAATTTATTCATGACCAGTATACCACCTGGCTCGATCACCCCGCTAACCTATAATGATAATAAAGCTTGCGCAGGTACAACGTTTTTTATTACAGGTGTTAAATTGTCTTAAGATTTTAACCTTACCAATGCTCTATAGGTTAGCGGGGTCGATAAAAAAAAGACCGACTCTGTAAGCCGGTCTTCATATTTTCCTTAGAAATAGCTATTAAGTTTTGCGGATAGATCCCCACGTAGGATTACCATCCGTACAAAACTCAAGGCGCATCCCTCGGTTTGTGCTTAATTGCCTTCACATTAGAGCGAGAGATCTCTACTCGTCTAACGCGGAGAAATGTTCTTTTGAACATTTAGCCCTCCCTGACAATTTAATTATATTATCAGTGTAGTCCGTTACCCTTTAAGGTGCGGTTAAGGTTTACATTATACTTAAAAGCTTTTTTAGAGGTGCTAATTGAGGTATTCCAGCGCCAATAGGTGTAACATCTCCCCATAATAGAGATCCTCTACTACTACAATTTCACCTAATGTTAATGAAATTATCATTAAAACTCCAGAATGAAAGTGGTTAATCCATCTTTGCTTTCAACCTGAATTTCCCATTTGTGCAGGTCAGCAATCTTCTTTACAACAGCCAAACCAATCCCGTATCCCTTATCTGATCGAGACTCGTCGGTCTGATAAAAGCGATCGAATATCTTGCCCATCTCTACAGCATTTATCTCTTTACCAGTATTAGCGACTGAAAGCTTCTTACTCGTCAGCTTAACTTTGAGCTCACCATTTTGGAGATTGTATTTAATTGCATTGTCGACCAGATTTGCGACAAGAATCTTGAATAATCCAGAATCTCCGACCAACTCCTTCTTCTCATCCAGCTTCACATCTGCTTTTATTCCCTTGTCAGCAATCTGCTCGTTGAACATATCCATCACCTGCATCACACTCTCAGAAGCCATAAATTTGTTCCGGTCCAGCGACATCTTATCTAGCTTCGCCAAGGCCAGCAGCTTATCGACAATATTGTTTGCATCACGAACACTCATCTTAGCCTCACGAATATACTCTTCATACTTCTTGGATCTGAGAGCGAGGTCCAGTGCTATGTTCGCGTTGCTCAGTGGTGTCCTTAGCTCGTGCGAGGCATCTTGGGTAAATTGATTAAGCCTGGCCACCATATCCTCGGCCGGCTTGAAATTTTCCTGTACGAAAACATAGCCCACCATCAATATGACGATTGTTGTTACCGATACCTCAGAAAGTAGGAATCCAAGCTTATGGATATACTGGTCAAAAGTGAGATCGGCAAGATACACCTCGAACATTATCAGCACAAAGCCGGTAATGAACTGTATAAACAGCACAACGACTGTAAAAACAATAATGAGGTTATACTTTAAACGCTTAAACATAGACTATTTTATCGCTCGCGCACTTAAGATTCAATAATAATTTCGCATGCACGAGGTTATAGCCCATAGCATCTCCGCGTAAAAGGAAAGCGGAACTTGTTAGCTAGCGTCCGACTCTACCATATACCCGCCTGGAACAGTTTTTATTACCTCTTTGCCAAGCTTCTTTCGGATGTATGCCACGTGCACATCCACTGTTTGTGAGAACATTAGCTCTTCAAATTCTCCCCACACACTTTCAATAATCTCGCTTCGATCCATCGCTTTATCCATATTTACTGCGAGGAACTCTAGCAGTGCAAACTCTTTCGGAGCCAGATCCACTACATCATCACCCTTCTTCACCTGTTTCTTGTTGGAATCGATCGTAATATCTTTGAATTTGATGACCGGGCTTGGTGAATCTTTGCTTCGTCTTACGACTGAATTTATCCTGGCGATCAGCTCATCCATATCGAACGGCTTCTTGATGTAGTCGTCTGCACCTGTATCCAATCCCTTAAGTACAGCATCTTTATCGGTCCTCGCGGTGAGCATAATGATCGGCTTCTTTACGCCTCTCTCTCTGACGCTCTTACACACATCTACACCATCTTTCTTGGGGAGGTTTAGGTCCAAAATTATGCACTCATATTCTTCCTCTAAAATTTTCTTCTCGCCTTCTTCCCCGTCAAATGCGGTATCCACAGTCAGATTGTCGAGCTCGAGGTAGGTTCGGATATTTTTGGACAGCATCACGTTATCTTCAACAAGAAGTACTTTCATCGCTTGAATGAAACAAAAGAATTTAGATAGTGACTTTCGAATTCAGGAACTATTGTATGTTACCACCAATTAAGGTGGTATTAATCGATCGAGGTCAGCCCTGTGTAGGCCGTCCCTGACCCGGGACGGCCTACACAGGGCTGACTGCTATGCTATTGATCTTTAAACTAGCAACAAGTATCATTTCAGCGTATATTTTCGTACTTATATAAAGCAAAATATGAAGATTGTTTACGCGGCTTCAAGACCTGAGAATATAGGAGGCGGGGAGACTAAAGTAGCATTTGATATGGCCAGAAGGATGGCCAAAGATCATGAAGTGCTTATCCTGCACCCATCGCAACATGACGACACATTGATTGAGAAGGAAGGAAATCTTACCAAGTATGGCGTCAGAAGCGTAAGCAACGGCAATATCTACACGCCGAAGCTTGATATCGGAGAGATTAGAAAGCTTAAAAGATATATAACAAGGTTTGATCCTGATATCGCACATTCTCACACAATTATCTGGTTGGGGCAGATTTTACAGGACTGGGCGATTAAGCATGGCACTCCATTTTTCTATACTACACATATACTTCCATCGAAGGCGGCTGAGTGGACAGAGAACGATTCGACCAAGTCAGTAGCTAAGAAATTTACAGACTCAGGGCTTTTTAAGGATTACATTAAGTCTTTCTATAACTCATGCTCCATAATAATTACTTTAAATGATGAAAGCCACGACGACTTGAAGAGATTTGGCTACAAGGGTGAGTCGTACATAATCCCAAATGGACTCTCTCTAGAACTGTTTAGAGATTTAGAGCAGCCAGACCCTGAGGAAGATGAGGTCAGGCTACTATACACAGGCAGCATCTCAAAGCGAAAGAGAACACACTTTCTCGTAGAAAGCATGGCGCACCTGCCGTCAAACTACCACCTCTACATAGCAGGAGGTGTTGATGTAGACATTGCGTACGGCAATTCTGTAAAAAATTACATAAAGAAGCATAAGCTTGATAATGTCCACCTGCTTGGTAAGTTGCCATATGAGGAGATCCCGAAGCAGCTCGAGAAAGCACACTACTTTGTCTTTGCATCAAAAGCGGAGGTTCAGTCATTATCGATTATCGAGGCTTTAGCAGCTGGTAAGCCTGTCGTAGCGATCGAAAATCAGACCTCAAGAGAGCTTATAAATGATAGCAACGGTAAGCTTCTTCCGGCAGAGACAACTCCCGAGCATTTTGCTGAAGCAGTTGTAGAAATGCACAGTAACCTAGAGGAATATAGCCAGAGGTGTAAAAATGCGAAAGAGCTAGCAAATATGTTTGATTATGATACTGTGATAAACCAAACCGTTGATGCTTACAGCAGGCATCTGGAGGACGCTCCAAATAGCAATTCATCTGCTACGAGCAAAGTCTTCGCAGCAGCCTTTATAGCAGGGACTCTCGGTCTCTATCTGGGTGTAAAAGCCTATAAGAAGGCGAAGCGCTCCAGAAATTAGTAATTTTCCGAGTGCAAAACTACTTTTTCATCTTCAACAGTTAAGTATTGTGCCAATCCCCACCTAAAGTATCCGGTGTTGATTACGCCAGCCTTTTCATTAAATTCCTGCTTATGTGAATGGCTCACTATTGTGTAGTGATTCCCTTTTCGGTCTTTCCCAAAGTGCTCAAATAGCTTCTGATTTATATCGCTAACTGGTGCTGGCGTACGGAAAAGCTTGAGGCTTATATACTCACCAATATTAAATGGTAGGTTCCATATCATTAAAAATAAGCGAGACTTCCTAAGCGGCATAAATCTACGACTCATCTCTGGCAATATCCTATGCCCATGCTCGACATAAAACTGCTTGTCTCCTGACTTGAATTTAAAATTTTCGGCTACAAGATCAGCAAATAATCCACAATTATCCTTGAACTGATAAAGCTGGGTGTCATCATGGTTTCCAGTGATATATACTGCCTTCTTCTCTTTGAGAAGTGGAAAAAGTGTTTTCCATTCTGACTTTAAGAACTTGTCGAAGGTCGTAAAATAGCCATCCCAGAAGTCGCCATTGATAATCACCCTGTCTGCGGCTTGAATAATAATTCGGAGTTTCTCATATTTATCGGGATAGAACCTGTGCGTTAGATGTGTGTCTGATATGACCAGATATTTCATACTAGTATAGTGCGAGATAGTTACTCTCTTCACAATACCAAACATATACCTGTCTCGAAAGAGCAACCTACTCAACCAGCCTCGCATAACTCTCGTACCGACGCTCATCGAGCTCACCAGCCCTCACTGCCGCTCTGACAGCACAATCAGGCTCATCCAGGTGAAGACAATCGGAATATGCACAACCAACTGCCAGCACTAGCAGATCTTCGAAATAGAACCTAGCATCCTCTCGACTGATAAACGACACATCCAAAGAACGAATTCCTGGACTATCGATCACCCATGAATCCTTATCGAACTTATACATCTTCGTGTCGGTGGTTGTATGTCTTCCTCTCAAAGTTTTATTACCCACCTCCTGTGTCTTCAGGTCAGTACTGCCTCGAAGCGCATTAACTAGAGAGCTTTTACCCACACCGCTTGGCCCCACAAATATCGATCTGCTGCCCTTTAAGACACCCTTTAATTCATCTATACCTAAACCTTTTTCTGCAGAGGTGTGTACGATCTCAACGCCAAGCTTATCTGAGTAGTAGGGGAGGTCGGGCGAGATTACCTCGACCAGATCGACTTTGTTGTAGCAGATAATTGGCTTAACCCCACCAAACTCAGCCATTAGAAGATATCTATCGACCATATTTGGATGAAATGCTGGGTTAGCTGCTGCCACAACTATCACGGCGATATCTATATTTGCAGCCCATACCTGAATCTCTTTTGCTTCAGTATTCTTGCGTGTTGAGTCTATCTTCTTGCGGGCGATAAAGGATCGGCGACGCTTGCGGTATGCCACATTTGGCTCACTCGAGCTATCTGATAGCATCACCTCGTCACCAACTATTAGCGATTGCCTCAATACGGCGGGGAGAGAGTGGTCATATTTTGCCTGAACAGGTTTATCACCAACCATTACGGTAACAAAATCATTTCTTGACTCGACCACCACTCCCTCTATTGCTTCGGTTGCAGATGGTCTCACCGACTCCCACATCGAGTCGATTTTGTCGTTGCTGATTACACCTGTCAGGTTGAGGTTTTTGCCTAATGAGTTATTGCGAATTTTTCTGTCGCGCTTCTTATCGCGACGACTTACATATGAGTCTTCGTAATCCACGAGATCTACTTAATGAAATTATTGTTGTTTGGGAAATTTGCTAGGCGAGGTCGCCAAAGGAGACTTCATCTAGCGAGTTACGCATTTTTCTTATCATTACACGCCCTCGTTAAAATTTAATGAAGTACTTAACGATCATACATTAATAAAGCCTTAAAGTCACTCAAATCGCCTACCTGCAACCACGTGCCTCTCATCGAGTTAAATAGTATAATCCCCAGGTTACTCGTACTGTATAACGGCTATCTTAATTCTATATAAAACAGATGAAAGACAATATTATTACAAAAGTAAGCCTCTTCTTTGTCAATAGAAGCAGGTTTACCATACTTATCACCCTCTCCCTCCTGGCAATGGGTTTCTACACCTACACCAATACTTTGAAAAAAGAGGGCTTTCCGGTAATTAACATACCGTACATTGTCGTTGTTACACCATATCTATCAGGCGACCCAGCCAAGACTGAAGCCGACATTACAATCCCAATCTACGATACAGTGCTTGAGCTAGAGGAGGTAGAAGAGATTAACAGTAGCTCTAGTGCAAATGTTTCAACTGTGGTCATCACGCTAGATCAAGATAATTCGGATCCATACAAAGTTGAAGAGCTTGTGGCAGAGCGCGTGGAGTCGCTAAATTTGCCCAACGAGTCACAGATATCAATCCCAGAGCCTGGGCTTGTTGATGGTGAAAATGACATCTTGATCTCAATATATTCAGATGAGCTTGGATTGGAAGAGCTTCAGGAAAGAGGTGAGTTACTTGCAACAGAAATCGAGAGAAACGACATGGTGCAACACGCAAATGTGAAAGAGCAGTTTGTAGAGACCTACGATTTCGGCCAGAACAGAGAGGTTGTCGTGCAAAACTCGTTCTCAAGACTCATTACTGTAGAAGGTAATGGTAGTCGGGCATTTGAAAAACGGGCGTTTGACACAATAGTTATCGGAATAATGAAGAAAAACCAAGACATCGGCACTCTTGATTTCTCCGAATCCGTGAGGAGGCAGCGTGGAGAAGGCACTCGAAAGCGAGGCGCTCAAAGATATTGATGTCTCATACACATCTGATCCTGCAGAGCAGCTCGAGACACAGATCTCATCCTTAGAGGAAAATGCTGTGGCCGCAATAGTGACAATCTTTATTATTCTACTGCTATTCATAGATCTACGATCGGCACTCATACTCGCACTTTTCATACCGATGACGCTTGGGGCGGTATTCCTTACATTCACACTTTTTGGTCTTTCCCTCAATACAATTTCACTATTCTCGCTTGTGCTTGTGCTTGGCCTATTTGTAGATGATGGGACTGTAGTAGTTGAAGCTATCGATTACTATAAGAGGAAAGGCCATAAAGGAGTAGAGGCCGTAAGAAAGGCAATCGGGGACATTGGAGTCGCGGATATCTCAGGGACATTAACTACAGTGCTTGTATTTGTGCCGCTTGTATTTATCGAAGGGGTACTTGGAGAGTTTATCAAGATCTTACCAATTACAGTTATCATTTCACTGCTACTTTCGCTGCTAATTGCTTTAACTATCCTGCCATTCATATCGAAGCATTTCTTGAAGGATCGCAACGGTAATGCGGATAACAGATCAATCTTCGAGAGGGTATTTGAATATGTTCCTAGCAAGATTCTCCGCTTTGGGGAGATACTCGAGTCGTATGTCAAATTTGCGCTAAGAAATAGGCTCTACAAACTATTTGCCATTGTGATGTCTATTGTTTTAATTGGAGTGGGCATATACTTCTCCAGCTTAATCGGGTTCTCATACTTTGCACCTGCTAAGGATTCTGAAGAGATTACTGTCTCTATATCATTTGACCAACCAACAGCTATTGAGAGCGCTAGAAAACTTAGCATTCAGGTTGAAAATATTCTACTGCAGAAGAGCCGGGAGGAGATTGAGGAGGTAACATATCTCGTTGGAAACAGCAGGAGTGCCCAATTAATGGTTCACCTGAACGGCATTACTGAGAGAGAAATAACCTCTACACAGATTGCAAAGGAATTAAATGTCGCTACCGAGGATTTTGATGGTGCTATTATTAACACAGCGGTCGTATCAGCAGGTCCACCTGAAACACAGTTCCCTTTTGCTATGCAGATTTATTCTGAAGATCAGACGATGCTTGAGAATGCCACGGATGACATCGCACGATATATACCAACCGTTAAGCTGGATAACGATGTTGAAGTTGCAGATGTAAAGAGTGAATCCCTGCTAGAAGTGAGCCGTAAAAATGGCGACAGGTACGCAACCATCAGGGTTAAGTTCAGTGATGGTAGTGACAGCGCGACAATTATTGAGTTGCAAAATGCAATCGAAGCGGAATTTGATCAAAATCTTCTGAACAGTAGGTACCCAGGGGTCACCGTTGGATTTGATTCTGGACAGGAGAGTGATAATGCCGAGTCGTTCGCATCCGTGGCATTGGCAGGAATAATTGCGCTAATAGTAATGTATGGCTTGCTAGTGCTTCAGTTCAATTCCTTTTCACAGCCGCTGCTGATCCTTTTGGCAATACCTTTCTGCTTCCCTGGACTATTCTTGGGGTTGTACTTAACTGGTAACCCGATGAGCTTCTTTGTAGTGATCGGTCTCACAGGATTGATCGGTATTGTAGTGAATAACACAATCATGTTGATTGAATACGCAAATGCGCGCAGGCGAGAGGGCAAAGACATAACCGAAGCAATCTCTGAGGCTGTACGGCTTCGAACTCGACCTATACTGACCACAACTTTAACGACGGTGTGTGGCTTAGTACCGCTAGCACTTACGGAGCCATTCTGGGAGCCACTTGCATTTACAATCATATTTGGGCTGCTTTCTAGCATGGCACTAATACTCTTCGCCTTCCCTGTATTTTATGCCGCAGTACAGGGCTGGAGGGATTTGCTGTACAACTACTCGCCTAAGAGGTTAAGAAAAGGTTAAGCCAGCAGCTAGACAAGCTTGCTTATATCTCGTGATTAGATATAGTAAGGGTGTAGTCAGATCTTCGAAAAATCAGCGAGTTAACATGGGGTGCGTTTCGCTGGTACTCGGCTCTGGGAGTAATCCCTCTACCGAGTGAACCCTGATACTTGATCTGACTACACTTTTTATTCTCCAAATTTCCCCGATATACTTTATAAGTCGTTTCCTGTAGTACATTTGTGCAATATAGGTGTAAAATCAAGCATCTACATCATACGCAAGATACAGGTGGGGAAGACGGATATCATCCTAAAACTCGTTGTCGTTATGTGGGTTGTCCTTACAATACTAGCAGTATTTGTTGCTGCAGCTGGTTTGGCGACCCAATCGGTAGAGGTGCAACGAGGGATCGATCTACTTGGGATTCACTCCAGACTTTCAGTGCGGTATCTGATACTATTCGCAACTCTCTCAATCTATTTTGTTTATGTGATACGAAGAAAGAGAGACTCTCTGAGACACCTTATCTTGCTATTTGCACTACTTGCAATTGCTTTACTCGATGGGGGAGGCAATGCACTTAATCTTTACACCAAAACATTTGTTGGTATTTACTACGACGGCTATATGCATTTTATTATCCCATTTATGGCATCTTTTGCTGTTGGGTTGTTTATTTCTCAAAACGATGGGCAGAAAGGGATGGCCTTTGGAAGCATTTTGCTTGGTGCGTTGCTTATATTTCAAATGGCAGTGCTGTTTGAGATCTATGAGTATTACTCGGATGTTTACATCGGGACAGATATGGTGCAGGGACTTCACGATACGATTAACGACCTGTTGCTAGACTATCTTGGCTGTGCAGCAGCGGTTGGAGCATTGGTGATCTATTCCCGACTATTGGAAAGAAAAGCTGCTTCAAAGTAACTCTCAATTTTAGGAAATGGTGGGTGATGAGGGATTTACTGGATCTCATTTCGGTTACTGCTCGCTACGCTCGCAGACCTCAATGGATCTAGCATAACGTCGCATCTGCCACTCGTTTCACTCGTGGGATGCGTCCTAACGAACCGTCGGTTCTTCATACACTCAATCTTTAAACCATAGCTCGCCTTGCAGCCTACGGATGCGATCGGTTACATGGTGGGCGATGAGGGATTCGAACCCCCGACCCTCTCGGTGTAAACGAGATGCTCTAACCAGCTGAGCTAATCGCCCGATGTCCTGTATTTTAACAGATAGATGCCATTAAGGCACCATCCCGACTCACTTGACCCTAGTGCGACTTAAATCATGCGACTATTATCGTCTAGCGGTCGGATGGTGCCGAGGACAGGACTTGAACCTGCACAGGATTTAACTCCCACTACCACCTCAAAGTAGCGTGTCTGCCAATTCCACCACCTCGGCTTGCCTTCTTAATAATTAGCCATAAATGGCTGTTTATTAAGATTTCGCTAGTATTTTACCGTATTATTAGCCCAGATACAATCTATTTTCCCACGTGCAGTGTAGGAAGTTAGCGCAAGGATAAGGCTTACATAAACGAATATTTGAACAGTTTTAACGGCTATGTTATATATTAAGAAGGTTTAAATTAGTAATAAAGCATATGGACAGAAGCAAAAGGATTGCAGGGATACTATTTGCAGTTGTGGTCGTTGGAGTTGCAGCATTAGCCATATTAAACTCGGCAACATTTAGCGTACAGTATGGGCAGGTTTCAATATTGACACGCTTTGGTAAGATTGTTGGAGAGCCTAAAGAGCCGGGACTGCACTTTAAAATTCCAGTAGTCGACGAGGTTGTAACCTATAGAACACAGAAGATTGTGTACGAGACATTGTCATTTACACCGTATACCGGAGCTTCAAACTCTGACTACCAAGACTTCGCTGTTGATACAAACACTAAAGATGGACAGCAGGTTTCGATACGATACACGGTGAGATTCTCAATCGATCCTGACAAGATTAAGGATGTAGCCAACACCTTGGGTACAGAAGAAGAGGTTGTCGAGAAGATTGTGAAAACTGATTCGCGCATCTGGGCACGTCAGATAGCACGCAACTACTCAGCAGCCGACCTATACACCGGTAATGTTGACGAGGTCTCTCAAGAGATTTTTGATAAACTTGCGCCTATTTTTGAAGATAACGGTCTAATCTCTAGACGAGTTTGGTATCAGATCACTCCAATTCACTGATGAGTACATACAGGCAATCGAGCAGAAGCAGATAGAGAAAGAGAAAGTAACTACCGAAGAGTTCATCGCGCAACAAGAAGAGTTCAAGAAAAAAGCAGCTATCACCAAGGCAGAGGGTGAGGCACAGGCTCAAGCTTTGCAGCAATCATCACTAAATCAGGCATTGATAAACAAGCTATGGATTGAGAAATGGAATGGGCAGCTGCCCGACGTGGTTGCTGGAGATGACTCAGGCCTAATCCTAGATTTAGGGAACCAGGGCCAATAACCGACAGCTCGTAGCCTGAAACAGACGGATGTCAAACAAACTCCGCCTTCGCGAAGTCGCACTTGCAAAGTGCGACTTGGACTAACCTTATCAAACAAGACATGAATATATCCAACCTGCGAGCCCGCGAAATCCTAGACTCCCGAGGCATCCCGACCATCGAGACCGAGATTACATTAGAAGACGGTACCAAGGCAAAAGGTGCAGTACCTTCTGGAGCCTCAACGGGCACTACAGAGGTGCTTGAGATGCGCGACGATGACAAGGCTCGCTACTTCGGCGATGGGGTATTAAATGCCGTCTCCAAGGTCGAGACAGAGATTAAAACCGCAATCGTTGGCATGAACTACGACACACAAGCAGATCTAGATAACTTCCTTATCCTGCTTGATGGCACTTTGAACAAAAGCAAGCTCGGTGGCAACAGCATTCTCTCAGTATCTATGGCTTTCGCACGCGCGATGGCTATATCTACCAAACAGCCGCTCTATCAGTACTTTGCAAAAGCGTATTTCGGCGACGAGTATGAGAGCAAATTTAAGATAGAGATGCCGCAGTCGATGGTGCTGCTCATGGAGGGCGGAAAGCACGGGAACTGGGCAACTGATTTCCAGGAGTATATGGTTGTCCCAAAGAAAGAGAGATTCCCAAAGTATTCAGATGTAGTGCGCGCCGGAGCAGAGATTTTCAAAGCTACCCACGATGCCCTACTTAAGCGAGGCTATTCGGCCACGGTGGGCTTTGAAGGAGCTTTCGCACCACACGAGATTCGCTCGAATACTGAGGCTTTCGAGATTATGCTCGAGGGAGTCGAATTGGCAGGATATAAGGTCGGGGAAGAGATAGTGCTTGCGTTGGACATGGCGGCATCAGAGTTTTATGACCGCGAGACTGGTAAATATAACTTGAAGCGTGAGGGGTTGATCCTGTCATCTGAAGAGTGGCTTGAAAAGCAGGCCGACTGGTTCAGGCAGTATCCGATCTGGAGTATTGAAGACACACTCTTTGAAGAGGACTGGGATACATGGGTCAGGCTGGTGGATCAGTTTGGTAGCACCATGCAGATTGTTGGTGACGATCTCCTTACAACCAATGTTGAACGTATCCGCAAAGCGATTACAGCCGATGCTGCAAACGCAGTACTTGTGAAGATAAATCAGATCGGCACGATTACAGAGACGATTGAAGCGATTAAGATGGCCAAATCAGTAGGGTGGGGAGCAGTGATGTCTCACCGTGGTGGCGAGACAAACGACGACCTGATTGCTGACCTTGCAATCGGCACAATGTCAGGCCAGACAAAGTTTGGCGGTCCGGATCGTGGCGAAAGACTAGCCAAATATAACAGGCTCACTGAGATCGAGCTCGGCTGGTAGCCCATAATATGCCTACTGACTAATTCGTATCCTATTTCTTAGCTGCAGCTATAAAGCCCATAAACAACGGATGCGGCATTATAAACTGCGACTTCAGCTCAGGATGATATTGTGTCGCGACGAAAAATGGATGATCCTTTTTATCAAGCTCAATTGCCTCAACCAGCCTATCATCCGGGCTAGTGCCTGTGATCTTTAGGCCAGCCTTGCTCAGTGCCTCTCGGTATTCATTGTTAAATTCATATCTGTGGCGATGCCTTTCTTGGACGACGGGCAATTCATTAAATAGCCCGTTTGAGTACTTTTTATACATCTCCTCCAGTAGCGATCCTTTCTCGACTTTGCACGGCCATGCGCCGAGTCTTATCGTGCCACCATAGTTACCTTCAGCGATATGCTTTTTCTGCTCTTCCATTATGTGGATTACAGGATCGGCAGCTTTCTCATCGATCTCTTCAGAATTTGCACCGCTAACTCCGGCAACATTCCTTGCGTACTCAATCACAGCCATCTGCATCCCATAGCATAGACCGAGATAGGGGATCTTGCTCTCACGGGCAACCTGAACTGCTTTAATCTTCCCCTCACCACCTCTACTGCCCCAACCCTGCGGCACAATTATTCCGTCAACACTTTTTAATTCTTCAAGCATGGCTTCGTCATTTTCAAAATCGTCTGCAACAAACCATTTGATCTCTGGTAGTAGGTTTTGAGCCCATGCTGCATGTCGAATTGCCTCAATTACAGATACATATGAGTCCTTCAGGTCGAAATCGCCACTCTTGTAATATTTTCCGACGATCCCGATGGTAACTTTCTCTTTGGCATCTGATAATTTTGCAAATTTCTCTTTCCACTCTTCGAAGACGCCATTTCTCTTGGCCTGTAGGCCGAATTTCTCGAGAAGCTTTCGGCCGAGCTCATCTTTCTCAAAGTTCAATGGCACCTCATAGATATTTTCGATGTCAGGTGCAGATATGACGTTATCTTTTGGCACATAACACTTGAAGCTAAGCTTCTCCCGTCTGATATCGTCAATTGGAAGCTCAGAACGTGCAATTATGAAATCAGGATTAATTCCGGCGCCATTGAGCAGCTGCACTGAAAGCTGGACGGGCTTGCTCTTCATCTCGCCGAGATTTTTCGGGATTGGAAGATATGAGACATGTACATGAATTACATCATTTGGAAACCAAACCTTCATGATGCGATTGGCTTCGAGGTAGATTCTTTGGCCAAGCTCGCCAACTGTCGCGCCGATCTCAATCACAGTTATGTCAGATTGATTGGTTTTCTGCACATCTTCGACCCATTTGACCACCTCAAGTGGCACATGCGTATCAAATTCGACGCACCTGCCTTTATATTCCATCGATCTTTCATCTTCTAAGAGTCTTTTTAACACTCTACCGGCAGTCATAGAGCTCTTTTCATTAAATAGCTCTCCTGTAAAGCGCTCATAATGGCCTATATCCATATCGGTTTCGTAACCATCCTCTAGTACAAAAGTTTCGCCGTGCTCAAGCGGATTCATAGTACCAGCGTCGACATTTAGATACGGATCCATCTTAATCATCGTTATCTTGTAGCCGTACGATTTCATTAAGAATGCGATTGATGATGCGGCGATGCCTTTACCAATCCCAGAGATTACTCCTCCAGAAACAAATATATATTTTGGTGTCTTAACTTTGCTTGCCATAACAAAAAAACTAAAATATTAAGCATTATATGGGCATATTCCTAAACAGAATGTGGACATATTACAGGAAGGGGTGTTACTTATCATCAAGCAGCCGTTTAGCCGTTCGGTACAACACATTGTGCGTCGTTGTTTAAATATACACAATTTTTGTACAGAAAGCAGCCTCACCATCGGTTTTCATTTAGAGAAATTGACAATCGAAATAAAAAAGTAGAAGATGAGTGTTCCAACAGGGGGTTAATGAAGTTTCATTAATTGCCTATTTCAAGTCTAGGATTTCTATCTAACCTAGACTTCTGTTCGGTTGTAGTTGAGATCTCTCCACGTAGATATTTATAATATGCAACAATCCCTATCATCACGGCATTATCGGTGCGATATTTATCATCAGGAAGATTAAATTTCACCCCATAACTCCTGACCATATTGCTTAGGCTACGCGAAAGCTTTTCATTTTTGAGCACGCCGCCTCCAGCGAAGACAGATTTGGCCTCGGGATACCCTTGCAGAGCCTTTTCTAATTTGAGTACTATAGAGTCAACAATAACCTGCACAAATGCATAACAGAAGTCATTTGCAAAATCCTTATCCTTCAAACCCTGCTCACGCAGCTCGTTTATTCGGTAAAGCGAGGCTGTTTTTAGACCTGAATAGCTGAAATTCAGATCTTTGCTTTTTTCAAGCGGAATTGGAAGCTCAATCAGGTCATTCGGCTTACCTTTCTTTGCAAACTCTGACACTACAGGACCAGCAGGGTAGCCGAAACCCATCATCCTCCCAAATTTATCAAACGCCTCACCAGCCGCATCATCCAAAGTCCAGCCAATTTTTTTATACTGCCCGATTTTCTCTGAGTAGACTATCTCGGTATGCTTTCCCGAAACAAGCAGCCCAAGAGCAGGGAAATATTCATCTTCATTAAAATCTTCTATCGAGCCGTGCCCCTCCGAGTTCAACGCGAGTGATGAGAGAAAATGACCTTCCATGTGGTTCACTTCTATAAGAGGGATATTTTCATTAATTGCTAACTGCTTAATGAAATCAATCCCAACCTCCAGATCGACCGCCAGCCCTGGACCCTTGGTGACAGCAACAGCATCGAACTGCTTTGGATCATCTATGCCCGCACGCTTCATAGCCTCAGCATATGCCTTTGGGAGATTCTCTTCATGCGCACGACGTGCCACATGTGGCACGATTCCGCCCCACTTTTTATGGAGCTCCGTTTGTGACGAAACAATGCTTGTTATTACATTTCTGCCACGAAGAATAGCGACAGAGGTCTCATCGCAACTTGTATCTACAGCTAGGATTAAAGGCTCGCTACTATTTTCATTAATTTTTAACGCGCTCTTGCTCATAGATTTCATTAAATTTCTGAATAAACCTCTATTTTCCGCTTACTCTCGGAGATATGCTCGAAGCTTACCTTCAAGACTTTAGCCTTCGAATTCTTTGCAGCTTCAAGTAGCTCTGGATAAAATTTGTCTGCCCACTCGATAGCTATGACATTGCCAGGCTTAAGGTACCCCTCAAGACCTGTTCGTGCGAATTCCTCTGCCCCATCTACCCTCCATGTGTCCATGTGTGCGAGCAGCCCTTTTCTATGCTCACCAACCTCATATTTGTACTCATCAATGATTGTATAGGTCGGCGAAGATACATTTTCATTAATTTTTAACTGCTGGGCGAGACCCTTCACAAACTGTGTCTTCCCTGCCCCAAGATCACCTTTTAATGCAAGAATAAATGGCTGTTCTAGCATTGCGTCTATATGCTTCAGCATCACAAGGCTTCCAAACCTGGCGGTCTCATCTGCACTATCACTCTCAGCCTGCAAGATTAATTTATCGTTGCTTATATCTTCATTAAATTTCAATGTGCCCTCTCGCATGACATTTAAGCTATTTAAAGTTGTATCAACAACTGTTGAGGGCTCATTTTTCGGCAATACACCTGCATCAAGAATCAGATCGAGATAGCCTTTCTGCTGCTCCGAGCAATTCTTCAATAATGTATCGATATCATAAGGACGAGGCTTATATGAGACGTTGGCAGAGGTAGAGGTCACAGGCTTTCCAAATTTCTCAACGATATCAAGTATTAGCTTGTAATCCGGGACGCGGATCCCGAGAGTACCGTATTCTGACTCAACCCCAGCAGCAACCTGTCCCAAGCCCTTAGATACGACTGTTATTGGCCCGGGCAGATAGTTTTCATATAGATTATCAGCAAGATCATTTATCTCAACATATTTTGCAGCCATCTCGCGCCCAGTAACCGCCACAGACAACGGCTTCCCTTCTCTACGCGACTTATACTTCATTAAACGGTCGACAGCCGCCTGATTTGTGGCGTCAACGCCAATTCCGTAGCATGTTTCGGTTGGGTACACGACAATTCCACCGCTTGCCAACACCTCAACGGCACGATCCACTACAAGCTGATATTCATTTTCATTAATTGTTAATCTTTCCATAAAAGCAGGATAGCATTAAAACCGTTCTACTACGGCGTAATTATATTAAAAACGCCTGAAATTAGCTATACACCAGCCAATCACTTTTGATTGACCCTACCCTACTCTTGTCCTATCATAGGGCGACTAAACTATCCACAATTTTTAACTATGGTTAATGAAGTAACAGATGCAACATTTCAGGCCGAAGTTCTTAATGAAAAAGGCGTTGTTGTAATAGACCTTTGGGCTCCTTGGTGTGGCCCTTGCGTGATGCTTTCTCCGATTCTTGAAGAAGTAGCGGAGGAAATGAAAGGTAAAGCGAAAGTAGTCAAAATGAATGTCGACGAAAATCCTCAAACAGCCCAGGCAAACCAGGTCATGAGCATCCCAACGGTTATGTTCTTCAAAGATGGTCAGCTGGTAGAGAAAATGATCGGCCTACAGCCAAAGCAGAACTATGTAGAGACTATTAAAAGACTTTCTGCATAAACAACCGTTTAATCGTCTACTTTGAGGCCGTGCTGCCTTCCCAAGGCTGGACCGACACCTCGATCAGTCGGTTCATATCATCATCAGGCGCTACGATATTTCTAACGGTAGCACCGCATTTCTCACATTCGTATTCGATCTGCTGCCGATTATTGCTTTGGAGCACAGCTATTGGCTTCAAGATCCCTTTGCACGGGTTTGCTCTATCGCCTGGATTGATGTCCACATGGAGAGAATAAAGACATTGGTTACAATGATCGCGAGAGCTGCTGGGGTGAACTGGCACATCAACGCCACAATTCACGCATCTAAAGCTTTCATTATTTTTAACAAACTTTCTGTTTCCCACGGCTCCAAGTATATGATGCCGAGCGAAATAACAAAAGGGGCGGTGTGTTTTGCAAAACACACCGCCCCTGCACTTACATCAGTTCAGCAAAGTGCTCTTAAAAACTACTCCTCTGACTCTTCGTCTGAGCCATCATCAACCAATGATGGGCCATCAGTCACATTGTATGCGACTTTACCACCCTCAACATCGGTTATGACGATGTCAATTTCGACCCTCTCACCGAGCATCGATTGATCTTCGATCTCGTTTAGCTGATCACCATTAAATACAAAGTAAAGGTCTGCACCAGTTGTTTCGTCTTGAACTTTGAACAAGCGGACCATAGACTGTGTCCTCTTCTGTCTCCTCAAGCACACCAACAACTGTGTACTCATCACCTACCTGTACTCCCTCTTCTGGCTCTTGTCCTGAACCGACTGATTCCTCAATCTCGGACTTTACTGCATCATATGCCTCAACAACATATGCTGGATGCTCATCCTTCTCCAAATTAAGCCTGTTTGGATCTTCATCGATATACTCCATAACGATATCCAGATCCTCCTGTCCTTCCTGTGAAAGAGCAGGTCGCACAGTATCATACAGCTCCTGTACTGCATCATATTTATCCTGTGTAGCCTGGCTCAGCTCATCGCTCTCATCATTCTCAAAGAAAACGAAAGATGCGAATAGTAGCAGAAATACACCAGCAATGATCCAGCCCATAACACTCAGGACTGATCGGCCAGTGTCTTCTACACCCTGCGATTGAGAAGCTGAAGCACTCTGCGAACCTTGCGCAGATGCGCTACTTCCCTGACTAGACTTCTTATTTTTTGAAGCCATAATAGAGAGTTAATGAAAATTTATCTCTTTCATTGTACCACTCTCTATGGGATGTTGTAATAGGACAGCCGTGGTATTTCAACTATAGGATTACACAGGCAGGACTGCCCGATGTTGTTTGTGGCTTAGACATTTGATATACTTTCCGTGCTCCTAAAGAAAATAGCTCGTTATTTTTGTGGAGCGGTAGCTCAATTGGTTAGAGCATTCGCCTGTCACGCGAAAGGTTGCGGGTTCGATCCCCGTCCGTTCCGCCATGCTACTAACTTAGAGACCCGACAGGAAGTCGTGTACTTAGTAGAGATGGAACAAGATGTCGGGGTACCCCGCAACTGGAGATCCACGAATGTAGACTCGTAGAGGCAAATGAGTGGCTTTCGACAGGAGTACAACTATGATACGAACGCAGTGAGTGCATAGTTGACCGTTCCGTCATCTTGCAGCTCGTATCGATTGAAAGAATAACCCTTGTGTATGATTTCAGTATATGTAACTTTAGCCTCAGCTTTACTTACGTCAGACTGCCGAAACGACACCACTATCTACCCAAGTGCTGGAGCCTTGACTCGTTTGCAACAGAGAGATGAGCTTGTCTCTGTGCTTATTGCAAAGAAGCGTAACACATACATACAGCAATTAACTAAAGACACAGCAGTCGAATCAGGTTTCTATTCCTATACAGATGCAGATGGTGGTAAAAATAATGACGTTGAGAAGCTTTTAGGTGTAGTCGAGACAAGCTATCCGGTAATACTAAACAAAATAGTGAACTTTCAAGACCTCACTGATGACGAACAAGCAAGCCTATCGAAGTAGTTGCTATCTCTAAAGTGGAACAAGCATTTGAAGTCGCGAAATCAGCTGTCGTAGTAACAGATACCGGCTGGAATATCCATGCTCTAAAAGGCTTCCCAGGACCATTTATGCACTACGTAACCGATTGGTTTTCTCCACAGGATTTTCTAAACTTAATGAGTGATAAAGCAGACCGATCCATAACATTCATGGATGTACTTGCTTACAAAGATGGTGACAAAATGAAGATTTTCAAGACGATCAAAGAGGGTACAATTCTTACAGAGCCTGCTGGCGAAGGTATCCCAATTGATCAGATAGTTACCTTCAGGGCTGATGGCAAGAGTATTGCTTTATGCAACAGTGAAGAGATCTCTTCCTTTGATGAGACTGAGGATATTTCGGTTTGGACAAAGTTTGGGAAGTGGTTCAATGAACAGCATCCTAACTAATTAGCAGCATATCCATCTATTTGAGATCGGCGTTGTTTTAGTGTATAATGTCTTATCACGATGAGAGGACTACCAAAGGCTATCCTTGTATGCCGCGGGAATGCCTCTCTTATTTTTTAAGCTTCCCCTTAAACGACTGAATACTCACAATATTGCTTGCGAAATCCCTCAACAGTGAGGAGTATTTCTGATTTGGCACAATCATTTTGAGTAGCTTCTTCTTTTTGCTTAAATACTCTACTAGGCAGAAGAAGTCACCATCCCCACTCACTATTACCGCCTTGTCATAGTTGGGAAATTCAATCATCGCATGTAAGACCAGCTCCGCATCAACATTCCCTTTATACAACTTCTCATTCCCCCTTTTTATCTCAAGAACATTCTTGAACACCAGAATATAACCCAGCGCCTGGAGCTTGCTATACAATCTATGGTTCTTGGGGATATAACCGATAAACAGGAACGCTCGGGTGACATTATACTTATTCCTAAGCATAAGTCTGAACTTCCCGTAATCCAATTCCCACTTCTGAGAAATTACTCCGCGGTTCAGATTCTGACTATCAATAAACGCATAGTTTTTTGGCTTCTGATCTTTTCTGGATTTCTCTTTCTTCTTCATAGCTTGATTCTATACGATCTACAGATCGCTTCAAGCAAAACTAGATATAAATTCATGAAATTTTCATTAAATGCGAAACTGTGCAGGAAGAAGCTACTACTCCTCAACCTCAGAAGCAGCAACTCCACCCTTACCCTTCTTCTTAGTGGCCATATATTCCTCCGTCTTATTGAGGAATTTCTTGCGGATGCGCAAATTCAAAGGTGTAACCTCAAGTATCTCATCGTCTGCCAAGATACCGATCGCATACTCCAAGGTCACCTGAATTGGAGTCTTCAATGCGACGTCTGTCACAGTTGCGGTTGACTGACGTACATTGCTCTTCTCACGAGCTTTCATTGGATTTACGCTTATATCGTTCTCATACTTGCTGATTCCGATTACCATTCCCTCATATACTTCGGTTGCTGGTGTGATTAATAGCTCACCTCGCTCCTGGATAGAGTTCAAAGCATAGGCCAATGACGTACCTGTGGCATTCGAGATGAGGCGACCATTTCTCTCTTCGATTGTGCCACCACCAAGAGCTACTAGCTGGTGGAAAGTATTGCTGATTACCAGGTTGCCTTTTGTTGCTGTTGCGAGCTGCCTTCTTAGGCCGATCAAGTTGCGGGCTAAGATATGGAATGTCATCTTCGACTGACCGTTGGCGTTTTCTACATTTATTAAATTGCCTTTGCGAGTATTTACGATCTGTGAGACAACGCTAAAGTACTCCTCGGGTACCTCAACATATAGCTCCTCTTCTGGCTCCATCTTTTTGCCGTCAACAACTGTGATGATTACCTCTGGCTTGCGTAGCTGGAATTCATAGCCCTCTCTTCGTAGTGTTTCTACGAGGATTCCGAGGTGAAGCTCTCCACGACCGGATACATAGTACGATCCGTCGTCGTTCTTATCGATCTTAAGGCTGATATTGATCATCTTCTCGTGCTCGAGTCGTGCTTGAAGCTGCTTCAGGTTAGGGAATTTACCCTCTTTACCGAGGAATGGTGAGGTGTTTGCCTCGAATTTCATCTTGAGTGACGGAGGTGATATCTTGATGTCCGGCATGATCTCTGTGCCCTCCTGTACATATAGTGTGCTGCCGATGCGCACATCATCTAGACCAGCTATGGCGACAATATCCCCTACCCCAGCCTTATCTACCTGTGCATACTCAAGTCCTTTACGGACTGAGAGCATTTTTACTTTGCTTGAGATAACTTTGCCAGGAAGCTCGGGATGTGCTGCTTTTATACTATCGCCAAGGCTTACTTTTCCATGCGATATGCGACCAATAAGGTAGCGACCGTTGTGTGGGTCGTAATCTAGGGATGAAACCTGCATCTGGAACGGCTCATTAATATCTCCAGACGGTGCCGGAATATATGCGAGTACTTCATCCAAGAGAGGAGTCGTGTCACCAGGAACATTGGCTAGGTCATCACCTCTCTCTACTGGAAGCTCTTTGAAAACCTTGCCGTCACGGCCGATTGCATAATACACCGGGAATTCTAGCTGGTTCATGTCAGTAACAAGGCTCAAGAACAGATCCTGTACTTTCTTGACTGTAGATGCAGGATCCGCCAGCTTCTTATCAATCTTGTTAACCAGTACGATTATCTTCAATCCAAGCTCCAAAGCTCGCTTCAATACGAATCTAGTCTGTGGCATTACACCTTCCTGTGCATCAACTAGAAGCACAGCACCGTCTGCCATGCTCAATGTTCTCTCAACTTCACCACCAAAGTCAGCGTGACCTGGAGTATCGATAATATTGATAAGATGGCCTTTGTAAGGCAGGGCGATATTTTTAGCCTGAATAGTGATACCACGCTCTCGTTCGAGCTCATTGAAGTCTAAGATTTGCTCCTGCTGCATCTCTTCTTGATTCTCACGGAAAGTATTGCTCTGCTTCAGAAATGCATCGATAAGTGTGGTCTTCCCATGGTCTACGTGGGCGATAATAGCGATATTACGAATTTTGTCGTTAGGTGTGATTTCTGCCATATTTACGGGAAATATTGAAATGCGCGGTGATTATATCACTCCTGTAGACCAAAGTCACTCACAAAATATGAACCACGCAGTTATCCAGAGTTGAGAAAATTAAAGTATTGATTGCACTCTGTGCATATGCTACTTTAATATAATAAGTAAATCATTTAATTAGGGGTAATCAGATGAAAGCTCGAGCTGCCAAGGGAATTTTACTATTAGCTACTATTATATCTACACTTTCTTTCTTCGGTGCATCAGTATACGCACTAGACACCTCAAACTTCACCCAAACAATTAACGCAGGAACGCTTGCGATTGATATTGTTGACGGATCATATGTTACAGTTGGTTCCCCAAGCGTTGCATTTCCTACTGCAACATTCTCATTTGCTTGTCAGACAAGCTCAGGAACTTTCGGTACGGCATCTCAGAGAATCTATGTCTCAAACCCAGACGCTGCGGATAACGGATGGTCAGCAAGTCTCGCCGGATCAGCTGCAACAGCAGTATGGGATGGAGCAGCTTCTGACTACGATTTTAACGACTCATCGGGTGGTGGCTGTACAGATGGTGGTGATGCAGACTCGGTTGGTGGACAGATGACAGTTGATGCGTCGGTTGGCACATTAACAGCAGGTGCATGCTCAGGCTGTACTACCACCAACATCACTAAAGGCTCAGCCGCTTCGTTTGTTCAGGGTACTACCGACAGTATCACACTCCTAACTGCAGCTGCAGGCTCCGACGATATCGGTGATTGGGCATTAATAGGTGTCGATGTAGACCAAGATATTCCTGCACAGCAAGCAGCCGCTTCAGACTACGATATCAACATGGTTCTGTCTGTAGTTAGCAACTAAAACTTAGATTCTGCGGGATATAAACCTATGCTCAAACAGAAACTCGCTACGCCAGCAAGGCTAGCAAAACTGTCAATTTGTGTGATTCTTTTCACTTTATATAGCACTTCTTCAGCCGCTGCCATTGAATATGAAGGTATCGGACTGAAGCCTGCTCACCCAGACCCAGATAACGAGAGAACCAAATCGATTTTTATTTACAATCTCGCACCTGGTGTAAGCGAAGAGGATGAGATCCTAGTCATCAATAACACAGATCAAGACAAGACGGTGCTTCTATATGCCACTGACTCTCAGAAATCCACCGACGGCTCTTTCGCTTGCGAGCAGTATCTCGACAGCAAAGATAAAGTGGGAGGGTGGATTAATCTTGAGGCCGAAGAGCTAGACTTGGCTGCTCACACAAGTACAAGTGTAAGGTTCAACGTTGAGGTGCCAGAGGTAGCGGATGTAGGTGAACAAAATGGGTGCATAATGTTACAAGAGAAAAAAGACCCCACTGGAAGTGGATCCGGGGTGAGCTTATCATTTAGAACCGGCTTGAGAGTGGTAGTAACTGTGCCGGGTGAGCAGGTCAGGAAATTAAGCCTAACCTCTTTTCGAGCCAATCAGGCCAGCAGGTCGCTGATAACCACACGAACCGAGATCAGAAACGATGGGAATGTATCGATCGACGCCAAGCTTCATCTTGTAACCGCCTATTTCTGGGGTATTGGAAGCCATGAAGAAATCAGTCAATATCCGATACTTCGTGGTGACACCGGTGTATTTAATATTGACCTACAGCCACCGGAGTGGGGAGGCCTGATCAAAACAAGCGCAATAGTTGAGTACGACAACAGCAGCGAAGCAAGTGTTGGAGTGGACTCAGAGGCGCCAAATACATCTATATCCTCTGAGCCGAAGTATCTCCTATTCCTACCCCAACCAAGGAATGCCTTGATAGAGCTGGGTGTATTGGCCTTGGTCATCGCAGTTGGGGCTGCTATCTGGCTTCGGATTGCCCACCGAAACGAGATTAAGATGAGATGGGATACCTACACAATAAAGAGCGGCGAAAATCTAGAAGAAATAGCGAAAAGAAACAACATCGGCTGGAAAAAGCTGGCGAATGCAAACAAGATTAAGCCTCCGTATAATATCGAAGCTGGAAGGAAAATTAAAATCCCTCCAAGGGAGTAGGTTATGACAGGAGAAATTAGAAGGAAAAACCTGAGCATAGGATTAAGAGGAGCCCTGATGGCGCTGCTGTTAGTAGTGGTGCTGCTTGCCAATCTTTACTATATCACTAATAGAGATGCTACACAGAACTCTGAAAATGCAGGATCAGTTGATAGTGTAAGAGCCGATTCAAACTACATGGTAAGTGGTGGAACTTTGGTTGTCGGCTCCGAGGCATCAACAGACAACAGCAACACCGGCTCGTGGAAAGGCACATTCGGGTCAGATGACAACTACTGGACTGTCGCAAGAGCCGCTGCGAGCCCAAGTCTTGACGTGCAATTTGCTTTCAACAATGTCTCAATGCTTGGTGGCAACAAAATCATCATCTACTTTGAGGACTCAAATATTACTAATTCGATCGATTACGTTCATCAGATCTGTGATTGGACTTCTTCGACTGCTGTTGACAATGCTGCAGATGCAAACTGTACAACTGGTGGATGGAGGACACTGCACCCCCGGAGGACTACTTGGACAAACAACACCGACACCGCAAGAACGTATGAGATCTACGATGGCTACTTCTCATCAAGAAGCTCATCACCAGGAACAGTCGCTTCTACCCCGATGAGCAATTTTATTAATGCATCAAGCAATAACAAAGTATTATTGCGATCATACTCTACAACAAACGATACAACCTCATTCCGTACAGACATGGTTCGCATAGAGGTTGCCGTTGATCCGATATATGAACCGTCAGACATCACACTTACCGCGGCAGGGTCTGCTACGAACTATATATCAGACATCGTCGGTAGCCCGGCAGCAGCAGATGCTTCGGACGGCACTAAATTGACTATTCCAATGTCAGCGACGTCGACTGCAATCGAGTACTATTTAACATTTAAAAATGTAGAGACATTCAATGGCGCAAACACGCTATTGGTGGCCACAGAGCTGTGTATGTCAAATGCCAGCCTAACATTATCATCGATAAGCTTATACAATTTTGCTGACACAAACTGGACCTCAATCCCATCCCCACCAGCATCAACAGCCTGCCCCAGTGATACAGATTACGCATTCTCCTTCAACGATTCGCTCATTGGCGGTTTTGATCTGAATGAGCATATTTCGTCTGGAGAGGTACGATTTAGAGTTGTCACTAACGCTCCTGCATCGGTTTACAATATACAGATTGATAGGTCTTACATGATGGTAGGAGCTATCAATAGTGACAGCTCTAAGTGCGAGATATCATGGGGGACCGGAACTGCGACAAACTGCGTAAACACAAGGTATGTAGATGTTGGTAAGACAGGGGCACCATCAGGCTCGACTTGGCAGGCGGCTGCAACGCTGGAGTATCCTTCATCCTTTTATGCCCAGGATAACGATGATGATGCAAACGACAACGAGTACGCTGCCTCACAGAATCTTTCGTTTCCAGTAACTACTAGCTCGAACATGTCTATAACCGCTATGCATTTTGCGACAAAGCATCGTTCAAATAATTCTAACCAAACCGCATCGCCTCAATTAAGAACGTATGCTGGACAAAATGTGACCACCGGATGGACGGATACTCCAGGATCAGATAACAGCAACAGCTCCACTTATACATGGTCGGACAGCTGGGTAACTACAGAGATCCAGACCGACGCACCAATGTATGTAGACACCTCAAGCAATATTATGAATCTTCGACTTAGGACAAGTGCAGGCAATACATCGGACCCAGGTAGCAGAGACTGGGCTTTTGCAATGATGAGTATCAGATGGGTTGAGGAAACCGACAGAATAACCTTGCTAACAAAGCGAACCGCGACTGGTGGCGCGTTAATTACTGGGGCTGAGGTCTCCACCTCACAAACTAATACCGGATCGTGGAAAGGCACACTTGGCTCTGATGTTCAGTCTGATGGGACGTCAAACTACTGGACGACTGCAAGAGACAATGCTTCAGGTCTGGATAAGCAACTTACATTTGATAACATAAACCTGTATGGCGCAAATAAACTGTTCATTACCATAGAGGATACCAATATAACAACAGGTAATGCCTATTCTCATCAGATCTGTGACTGGGTCTCATCGACTGGCGTGGACAACGCTGCGGATGCCCAGTGCACAGGTGGAGGTTGGAGGACCTTAAACGATCGGAAAGCAGATCATACAAACACTACTGATACTCTCAGGGAGTATGCTGTTTATGACGGTTTCTTCTCAGACAGAAGCTCATCACCTGGAACAGCATACTCCACCCCACTTACAAATTTTATTGGTGGATCAAGCGATACAGTACTGGTTAGGGTCTACTCTACTGTAGCCTCAACAGTGCAACATAGGCTTGACTACGCAGCCGTTGAGGTCGGTATCGACCCAATCTACGAACCGGCAGCATTTACAAAGATATCACCATACACAGGATCTACATCAAACTATATCTCTGACATGATTGGAGCTGCTGCAAGCGATGGTAACAAGTTCACAATGACCAATGATGCTACCAACCCGCTAGATGTATATTTCTCGTTTAAAAACGTAGAGGCCTACACATCAGCAAATACCATCCTTGTAAAACCTGAAGTGTGTCTCTCGAATTCAGCTCTCACATTTGATATCTATATCTATAATTTTAATAGCACCAGCTGGGAAGCATTAACTAGCGGGGCAGTTACAGGCACAGCATGTGCAACAGACACTGTGTATTCGTATGCAAAGAATAATGTAACTCTTTCTAACTATATTAGCAGTGGTGAAATTAGAGTAAGGATAGCCACAGCCAGTAGCAATACGCACACGATGAGCCTTGATGCTCTATATGTAATGCTAGGCTCAACCAATACAGATAGTAGCCTCTGCGAGATCGCTTGGGGAAGCGGTACTGCAACCGACTGTACAAATACAAGGGATGCAGGCTCCGCTGACGGAGGTAGTTCTGCTGGTAGCACATGGCAGGTTAGCTCAACCACAGAGTATATCTCATCATTTTACTCTCTTGATAATGATGATGATGGTAACAACGGTGAATCTGCAATATCTACTAATCTATCTTTTCCTACTGAGATAGGTTCGGGCAGCTCAATCACTGCAATTCATTGGGCTGCTCGGATACGCTCAAACAGTGTATCGATTACTCGACAACTCGGTATAAAAGACTATTCAGCCAGGCTTGGAGTCTCAGGGTGGAGCGCCTCACAGCTTAGTAACTCTGGTACTTCATTTGGATATGGAGATAGCAAATTTACTCAAACAGCGGGTATCAAGGCATTCATCACTAGCCCTTACTACTATATTGATTCAGGTGCAGAGCTAATAAACTTTAGGCTCAGGACACTAAACTCCTCAATTTCGACATCTGTTACCGATGATATCGATTTCGCAATGGCAAGTTATCGCTGGGCAGAAGTCGAACAGGATATAATATCGGTCGACATCGTCGATAGCGGTGGCACTACTGTCTCGAACCCTTCTATTGCCTTCTCTATTGCAACTGCAAGCTTTGCATGCCAAACAACCACGGGCACATTCGGAGTCGCGAACGAAAAGATTCGTGTCTACAATAGTGGATCGAACCCCTCCTGGACTTTATCATTAGCAGCTGCCGACGGGATTACCTCCAGCTGGTCATCAAGCTACGACTTCAATGACAGTGCTGGATCACCTGCTGGATGTGGCGACGGCGGTGATGCCGACTCATATAAGGGTCAGCTAAGCATCGATCTTTCCAATGTAACTATAACTCCAGAGGGCGGCTGTAGTGCGACGGGGATTACTGTTGGCTCAGACGCAGGCTATGTTCAAGGAACGACCGACAGCATTTTACTTGTTCAGGCAGATGGAACTGCTGACACAGGCTGTTACTGGGATATTACAGGGATTGAAGTATCTCAGAAAATCCCTGCTGAACAAGCAAGTGGCAATTATTCAATTAATATGAGCCTATCGGTTGTTTCAAACTAATTGAAAGATGAATCTCGCAAGAAAGATCACAATTTACCTTTGTTTGCTCCTCCTAGCTCTGTCTGCTCAGCACTCTTATGCTTCCACATTTTATCAATATATCTACGGGTTCGAGGAGTGCAATGACGGAATGGACAACGATGGCGATGGTGCAATAGACTTCGGCACAGATCCAGGATGTGAGTCGTGGGGCGATAATTCAGAATTCCCAGATCCTGAGCCACCCGATGACCCACCTGATGATCCAGGCGATAGCGGTGGTGAGGAAGAAGAAGAGGAGAATGGCGGGTCGGGTGGTAGCAGCAATGGCTCTGGTAACGGCGGTTCAAGCAGCAATCCAGATGATGGCGATGGAGACAGTGATGGCGGGGAAGACACAGACGGCAGGGACAATGACCCGAATGACCCTGACAGTGACGATGACGACGATGGCGGTAGTGATGACGGTGACAACAGAGGTGGCGGTGGAGAGGAAAATGACGATGGCCTTATATTCGGTATAGATACAGCGACCTTCGTAGCAGGAAGTGTCAGTTCTTGTGGTTTACTTCTGCTCCTTCTACCAGCGATTTTTATCTTTATGAGGCGAAGAAGAGACAAGAAATCGGAGGAGTTATAGATCCCCTCGCCTTGACGTCAGCTGTACCTCAGATATGCTTTCGTGCTAATATATCTGTTGAATGATTCGCGCAGACAACATCACCAAAATTTACAAGATGGGTAAAACCAGCTTTACTGCGCTTGATGGTGTATCACTACAGATTGATCAAGGAGAGAGCTTGGCGATACTTGGCAAGTCAGGGTCTGGCAAGTCCACGCTTATGCATTTACTGGCCGCGCTTGATACCCCAACTGAAGGAAATATCAACTTTAACGGCAAAGATCTCCGCGATTTCAAGTCACGCCAGCTCAATAGATTCCGCAATGAAAATATCGGCTTCATATTCCAATCGTTCTTCATGTTTAATAGCGAAAGCGTGTACGACAATGTTGCATTTCCACTACTACTATTGAACAGGCCAAAGAGCGAGGTCAACGAAAAGGTTATGGAGATGCTAAAACTGGTAGAGATGGAAGATAAGGCAAAAAATAAAGGGAATGAGCTTTCAGGTGGCCAAAAGCAGCGAGTATGCATCGCAAGGGCATTGATAAATCAGCCACAGGTAGTTTTCGCTGATGAGCCGACTGGCAACCTCGACAGTGCAACTGGTCGCAAGATTGAAGAGATTCTTTTTGGGTTGAATGCGGAGCTTAATACAACATTGGTTATTGTCACGCACGATGAAGATTTGGCAGAGAAGTGTGGAAGACAGATAGAATTAGTTGACGGCAAAATCGTAGATGAAGATTAAAGATATATTTATCAAAAGTAATAGACATATCGTCCAGTCAAAGACCAGAAGCTTACTGACCATATTAGCAGTGGCAGTTGGAGGTACTACGCTTACACTAGCGCTTGGCGCAGGAATCGGTGTAATCACACTTTTTAACCGCGAGCTAAATAATGTCGAAGCTGAAGGGAGTCTCTCTGTCTTCCCAGGCGGTGACTTCGCCAATGAAAGAGAGCCTGGAGCTACTGGATTAGAAGAGTATGAGGAGCCAGAAGAGCAGGCGAATGTTAGTGCTGGTGGGATACCTATCTTAAATCAGGATGATAGAAGCTACTTTGAATCGCTCGACGGTGTCGATTCGGTCTATTACAACTACTCGACCGAAGTTCAATATGTCGAGATCGAAGATGTCGAGGGGAAATATCAAACAAACACTACACTTTTCTATCCAGATCTGAAGCTGCAACTGCTTGCAGGGCGCTTGCCAGAAGATGATGACGAAACTGTTGTCACCGAGGAGTATCTTGAGACAGCGGAGTTGGACAAGCACGATCCCGAAGAAGTAGAGAGGCTGGTTGGGAAGAGCATTACAATCAGCTATCTTGATAGCAGTGGCGTGATCGTTTCTGACGAATTGGAAATTGTTGGAGTCAAATCGACAGGCATTACTGATACAGAAGCATTCTATATTACAGAGGTGAAGGCTCTAGAGATCCAGACTGAGCAGCTAGGTGCTGAGAATCCGCTATTGGCATCTGCTCAAACAGCTGTATTAGTACTTGAAGACACAACAGCTGAGACCGAGAAGAAGGTCACCGACGAGCTAAACAAGGAAGGTTATCAATACTTCAATTTTGCCCAATTAAATCAGCTGGCGCAAAGTGCAGGGGTCTACATTACTTCAGGGCTTGTTGGATTTTCAAGTATCGTAATCTTTGCATCGCTTTTTGGAATCTTAAATACGATGCTAATGAGCGTATACGAAAGAACTAAAGAGATAGGCTTAATGAAGGCCATCGGGATGTCGAATCGCACAGTGTTTGCTTTATTCTCAATCGAGGGAGCATTTATCGGCTTCTGGGGAGGTGTTGTGGGCATTGTTTCTGCGTTGATTGTTGGTGGGCTTATTTTCAACCCGTTGTTGTTCAACTATTTTGAGAGCCAAGGCGTAGATGAGCCGATTCAGTTCCTCTTCCCTCCATTGATGCTCATACCTATCGTCCTTTTCCTTACAAGCATAAGCCTAATTGCGGCATTAATTCCGGCGAGGAAGGCTTCAAGACTCGACCCGATCGAGGCACTTCGCTACGAATAAGCTTGATAAAACTAAGAGGCAATCCCCTACTCGTATCTCAAGGCGTTCAACGCCGAGATCTTGGTGGCGCGGTTAGCAGGATATAATCCAGTTGCAAATCCAACAAAGAACGAGATCATTACCACACCAAGAGCTAGCAAGATCGGTATATTCGTCACATCGATAAACCCATACCCTTTACTTATAGATAGGAAAGAGAGAGCGATGCTTAATAGCTTACCGATGAAGAAGCCTAAAAGCAGTCCACCAACACCACCATAAAAGCCCATGATCATCGACTCGGAGAGGAAAAGCATCCTTACCTCCTCGGGACGCATACCCATGGCTCTAAGCAACCCAACCTCTCTGGTTCTTTCCAAGAGTGATACCGTCAATGTGTTAAACATTCCTAGGCATGCAACAGCAAGGGCAAAGCTACCCACAAGTGCGAGAATGATCCTAGCTGTGGCAAAGAATTGATCTATCTGTTCCTTGGTATCTGCGACAGAAGAAGTCGCAAACCCTAATGACTCGATCTTCTTTCGTATATCACTTAGAGCCTCATTGCTTTCAGCCACAACTCTGAGCTGTGAGTAGTTGGCAACACCGATACCTTTAAGATCGGTTATTGGTACGAAAGCAAATGGGCTGCTTTCATCAGAGGTGACTCCAACAATTGTATACTCTTCTGGCACCGACTCGATTCGTGAACCTGCTTCTGATATCAACTCATTGGTGACAGAATAGCCAAGTTTAAGTTTCCTACCTACCGCCTCCTGTTCCGAAACACCCAATAGGTTTAGCACAGAACGATTCACGATGACGACTCTCTCAGCATTTGCTGCCAGATTAACCTTTTCGACGACGTTTTCTGTGGTCTCTTCCTCATCATCTATCTCAATAAACTCCAGATCCACGGTGTCAGAAAGCTCGAGTGAAGCTCCAAGAACAGCACTACTCAGCCCTTCTTCAGATGGCTTAGGTACAATAGTACTTTGGTACTCCAGATACTGATTCTCGATGTAACCCCACTCGTTCGTTTGATAACCACGGTCATCTCTTACCGGCTCATAAATAGTATCTGCACACTCCTCCGAGCATCTTCCTTTGGCCCATAGAGGCATATGGCCATAGAACCAGTCATTCTTCTCCTCGTCTGCGTACAGATACTTACCTCCGCTTACATGTGAGGCTGCTTTATCCTTTAAAAGCCTGGCATTAGTCCATCCAAGTAGTCTAGAATCTTTATCCGGCGTTACCCTGACAGCTAGCCATACGGGCTCACTCTCACCCATTATCACATTCCCAAGATAGTTATCTAAACCTGGGTGCCCGGAGTATGTACCGATACCAAGAACATCCTGCTCGCCTTCTCCTGCCACAGCCATCTTGCCGTCAAACAGTGTACCCTCGACAATATTTATTGCCGACTCCTCGAGGTAACCACCTGGCACAGCATAGATAGCAATATCCGATGTAGATTCGGAGTACTCAACCTTACCCACCACTGCGATGACTGGGAAAACCTCATCCACTTCCGAGATTTTTTTAATATCTGTAACAGCTGAATCGTTTAACTTCAATTTGCTCCCGGGCTGTGTATCGACCTCTGCTTGCCTCATCTCTTTGAGTGAAATCGCTCTGCTAATTACTAGCTCCTGGAGACCAAAGCCGAGGGACACCAAAAACACGATAGTCGCAATACCTAATGATACTCCACTAACTGTAATAAAAGCTCTGCTCCTTTTGAATTTCAAGTTTTTCAATGCGAGATCAAGTATCGTAAGTATTGTCATATTGTTAGGATACCGCTTCATATCACCAACACGATTGAGGAAGGCAAATGTTTTAAGTGCGAAAATATTGTAATGCGACGCAACTAGAGATGGAAAAATCCTGATTGCCAGAATCTTCTGAATCGTACGTGTGACAACATATACATTTACAATAAACAGGAATCGGACAATATAGTTCAACTCAAAGGTAGCGGCTCTTAATTTGCCCGCAATATTATGCGGATTGAACCATCTCTTGGTGCTTGCGCCAATCTTAAGCTTCTTCATGATTATTACCGTTCTTTTTTAGACCAATATTATGGTGCAGCAGCTCTTCAATAGCACCCTTATCATGTGTTGCGATTACTTGGCCATCTAACATCTGGAATGCTTTATCAGCATAAATCAGATACTCCAAGTCATGCGTTACTAAGATCACTGTCTTACCTAATTCATGGTTCAATTTATAGAATAGACTCATCATATCTTTACCGCTTTCAAAATCAAGATTACCTGTGGGCTCGTCTGCCACTATTACTTCCGGGTCATTAACCAATGCCCTAGCCATTGCTGTGCGTTGCTGCTGTCCAGCAGACAGCTCTGTAGGGAAATAGTCCGCCCAATCGAGCATACCAACCATTCTAAGCATCTCGATAGATCGATTCAAAGCCTGATTTTTATTTGTGCCGGCAAGCATTAGAGGAAGAGCGACATTTTCTCGAACAGATAAAGATTTTACCCAGAGCGATTGCTGATACACCATGCCGATATTGAGCTTACGAAAAGTCGAAGTAAAATTAGGATCATTGCTACCGCTCAACTTTACCCCCATGAAGTCTACTTCTCCCGCTGTTGGATCCTCCAAACCAAGAATTAAATGAAGCAGTGTAGATTTTCCACACCCCGAGGGTCCAAATAGTATAGTGAACTCTCCACGGTTTATCGCCAAACTCACACCTTTTAGTACTTCTACATCTTGCTCGCCAACTTTAAAGACCTTCCTGACATCTGATACAGTTATCGCATCCTTCTGCAACGCGAACTGTTCACTCCTGTCACCTTTCGATGACTTAGCTGAAGCTATCTGTATGTCTGTAACCATATCCTGGTTCATAATTATAGGAAACCAAATATATCTCTTAATCCGTTTACTACTAGTTCGAACGCTGAATCAGTACGCTTCGGTGTTATCGTAATAATATCACCTGACTGCGCTTGGTTACCCTGCGAGTCTTGTGAAAGCACTCTGAGATGATAAACGGCTGAAGGATCAAGCTCAGAAATAACTACGAGGTGATTTAGACTCAAATCAGTATTAACTCTGGTTCTCTGGGTATACTCCGTACTATTTCCGATACCGTACTCTACCTGCGAGGTTGCGTCTTCATCTGTATTCCACGATACAACAAGCTGGGCTGTGCTTGTCCCATCCTCTGTTACCACTATAGAACTCTCTACACTCACATCACTGATCAATGGAGGTCGAGTATCTGTTGCTGTTGTAAATACCTGCTCAGAAGAGAGTGCCTCATTTCCCAATCTGTCGACACCTGAGACGATAAGTCCGTACTGTGTCTCAGCTTGAAGGTTAGATATCAAAAGCTGATGCTCACCTTTAATTAACTCTATATCAACTTCCTCAAGCCTATTCACTGGATCACTGGTCGGATAGTAAGAAACTACACTGGTAATCTCGGTGTTGCTGTCCCAGGTGACAACAATCGATGGTTGGGCACTATTTTTAACCTGCTGTATGCGGATATTTGATACTTGCGGCCGCGGAAGCGTCTCAAAGCTGAGAACTACACCTTCATACTCATTCCCTTCAGGATCAAATGTATTTATTTTATAAAAGTATTTAGATCCATCATCCAGACCCTCAATGTTTACGGAATAAGTAGACCTACTAGTGGCTGTCGAGATCTCCTCAGCCCCTCCAAACGAAGCCGATTTGCCATAATATATCTTCACTGCGGAAGCATTCTGTACTGTAAATCTTAGTGTAGCGAAATTAAGGCTAACTCTTGTAATCGCAGGATCTGTCACAACAGGTGCTGGCTGGGTCACGAATGATTGTTCATCTGATATTCCAAGGTTTCCGTCCTCGTCTGACCATTTAGCTCTATAGAAGTATTGTGTGCCTGGGCGAAGATTGATTAATCTTATTTCATGATCATTAACCTGCTCACCTTTTGAAGGCTCCTCATCAAAGTACTCACCTGAAGCAAGCCCGTACTGCACCTTGCTGTCAGATCCACGCCCGGTTGTCCATGTAATGAGCGCGTTAGTGGTGCTTAGTTCAACAACTTTCGGGCCACTCACTAGGTCGGCGGGCTCTGTATAGCTCCCTCTTGGAATTATTGATACGGAAGTCGAGAATGTCGGCGACGCTATTGACTCATCACTTGTGTCGTAGACCCCAACACGATAATAGTATAGCTGAGACTCAGGGACTATATCCGTATGAGCCAAACCTGGGGTGGTTGCGACGGTGGTCCAAGAGCTATCATCAGGACTTCTTTGTACGATGTAAGTAAGCTGACCTGTCCCTTGATATCCTGGAGCTTCCCACACTATCGTTGACCTCCAAAGCTCGTTTGTCCTGACAGAGCTATCTGTCACGAAGAGATTCTGAACAGGATCAGGCACCGTTGAATCTAAGGTATACTCGCCACATAGGCTATTTGATGCTGAATAGTTATTCTCATTATCGACTGCTACGACACATACACTATTGCTGCCACGAACCGATCCGGTCAGTTGTCCTGTAGGCACTGTGGTCGACTCCGTTGGTATATAGATAGAGCTGTTGGTGCTTAGTGTCGCAAAATTGCTCGGGGGAGTCCTGTTTATCATGTAGTAGTACGATTCAATTGTATTGCCATCTGTAGGATTTGCCTCTGGCCATGATAGCGAGTACGAGTTTACAGTGTTCGTTGATGGTGTAATGGTGATCTCAGCGTCAGGCGCAAATTGCGGTGCTTCTCCACCAAATTGCAGCACACCCGTTACGTGCGAAGAAAGATTCCCGGCGCTATCGACTGTCCTTACATATATTATATTATTCCCTATTGCGATATCTTCGCCATCTATCGCGTCCGAGAGCGTGTGCTCGTAGGTCAGGCCGTCATCAGGGATGTAATATATCCCAAGAGCTGCGTCATAATCTGTCCCTCCCCAATCCGTGGTCGAGTTTATTGAGTATTGCCACCCATGTACACCGGAGAGCTCTTCACCGTTATAGAGATCGTCTGAGGCAGCAGCACCAGCCGATGGCCAGCTAAAGAACATGTCATCTACCGAGCCAAACACCGTATTAGGCACGCTAATATAGTCAACATTCTTCGGCACAGCGCTATCAAATCTGAAGCTCAATAGATTTTGGAATCCAATGCCACTGTAGACATTGCCAGCAAAGTCTATAGCCTTTAGAGATAGATAGTATCGTTGCCCAGACTCAAGATCTAAGCTCCCAAGTGTCGACAGATCAAATGCCTCACCTGAGACAATAAATGGGCACGATGGGTGTGTGATCTCGCTGTCAGCAGGGTTTAAAATACCCGAAGATGTCTCAGGATCATTGTTTGGGGGAGGGTCAGACAGCCCAACCTCGTCCAAAGCTGCACAGTAACCCATTACACCACTTCCAAGCGCATCGTCGTCAGCAGCATCCCATACGATTGTCGGATCAACCCTCACCCATGAATCCGGATCACCGACAGATAATTCTACATTTGTCGCATTTGTAGTAGGAGCAAGGTCATCTCGAAGATAGCTAAGCGTGAATGTCTCTAAGGCCGGACTAACGGCCTCATCACCAGTAGTTAATGTCGCACGGATCTGGATGTACCGATGGAATCCTACAGCCACACCAAGGTTGCCGAGGTCATCAGCTGTAAGTATAAACGGTGAGGATGTTGCCACACCAAGTGTTGTATATGAAGCAGCTTCAAGATCTTCTAGGTCTTCTGCTGTTCGGATCTGAAATGTTACATTCTCACTTACGGTTGCGCCTGTCAGATCTGCTTCAAATGCGGTCGATGACGGAGTCCCATCCCCCCATCCTCCATTCCACACTATATCTATTACATCGCCTGCTTCACTCGAAGACTCCCAGCTTCCAGAAGGTGCATATAATACCTGCTCAGCACCGACAGTAGGCGCTGGCTCTGGATAGGTGTACTGACGCATATGAGCATAGGTCCAGTTCATGAAATCATACACAGCAAATTTGCGTGTATATGAGTACACAGGCATATCACAATCCATATACCACTCAGCACCGACATAGATACTTTGATCACCGGTTCCAAAGCCTAAATGATATACCTCATTATTGACCGAGGTCGCTGTACCAGTAAACACTACAGCATGTGTATCTGAGTCCCTTACTGTACATGTGGCTGGATATATTGAGGCTATAGCTATAGCGATTGTTTGCGTTGCAGCATGTCCAAAGGTCGTTCCCATATTTTCAATTTTACCCAGATAGACACCGTCGTTAGAGCTGCCGCCACCGCCGGAAGGTATCGCTGCAGTAGTTGGATTGCTTGAAGTCACCTTGTAGGCAGGTGGATTCCCAATTGGGCTTGCTACGGAAGTAGTAAGTATATATTGAGAGTTTGCTGCGACAGTTTGCATTGTTGGTGATGCTGAGTTCGAGAAATATATCGTATGGTCAACACCTGACAGGCCTGCATTAATTATGTTCGATGTACCACCAGTACCTACATAAGTGCCGCTCTGAATTGGTGGAGTAACCAATGCTGTTCTATAACCACCGGAATAAGACACCTTGCTCAATAGTAATATTGGCGCACTACTCACTACTCGATATCTACCAAGACCACTAGTCACGCAATCATATGAAGTCCCTGATGAAGTCACAGAAATACCTGAACATGTCAACACTCCATTGAAATATATATCAACGGTTGCGTTACCCCAAGGAGCTATCGCGAATATGCCTATGGATCCTGCCCCACCAGCGGGTTGGACTAGATGGAATTCTGTACCCGCCCACGAGATTGGTACAACGGACTCAGAAAAACTGCCCCCACGAGTCACCTGAAACAACCCCTTGGATGTAAATGGCTGAAAAGCATTCACATTTAGGATATTTAAGACTCTTTCACCTTTGTCCACATCAGTATAGGTAGTACCATTATGTGTAATGCTATTATCATCGACAAGCGACATAAGCTGTGTATTAGCAAGCCCTGTCAGAGTTGTATCCAGTAGATATCCTACTGTCTTCTCGGTTGAATATGTGAAGGTCGCTGCCTCGTCTTTTCCTTCTGCTGCTTCTGGATTTCCGTAGTACATATTTAATGTGGTACTCCCAGATCCAGGAATTGACGGAGTCTTAACATAGACGATCGTATTAGCAGTATTACATGTTCCTGGACCTATCCAATAAGACACCTCTACATCTGATGAGTCAGTAAACCTCAAATCGTCACAATCATCCTGCAATTTCCCTGTCGATATCAGCGAGGCAGTATCAAGATCGTCTATCACAACCTGGTACTCACTTAGCGATGTCGCATTACCGCTGTTATCAACAGTAATCTCACGATGGTACCCTGTACCATCTGGTCCGCCACTATTCGTAAGCTCAATATAAGAATTCGCACCTGTATCAATAACTTCAGTTGAGCTTGTCGTTCCGGTCAAAAAATCTGTGTCAGTCTCATATACAACTGTATCAAGAACAACCGCTTCCGACTGAGTCGAGAGCTTATTAAACAGCCAAAATGCAAGTGCAAAAAAAGCTGCAGTGAAGATAAATGTAGCAGCAATTCTAATATTTTTCCTATTTCTGCTCGTACGAGACAGCTTTCTGGGCATGATTTAGGCGCAAAAAATCAAGATTCAATTGCATCCATAGTAACCCGTACAGCTTGAAATTACAAACTTTGCATCGCTATTATTCCAGCGTACCTATCTGCAAACCGGCGAGTATTGCCTTGGCTGCAGCAGAGTGAAAACCCTCACCACCTTGAGTGTTGAATTTCTCGGTCGCATCAACACCGCACGCTTCCAAAATCTTATCCCCACCCGGGTGTGAGAGTATGAAGCTATTTAGCTCATACACCTTGCCATCAATTACTGTCCAACAATCTTCCTTACTATTGTGCAGCGCCACCTCTGCCATGCTAATGCCCCTTTCCTCAGAACCAAGCACATCATCATTCTGCGGTGCAGAGACAATCAGGTACACGCCCAGCGCACCGACAATCACGGCAAACATAGAAAATCCGGCAAGCATCCCTTTCGACATATTAAAAAAGCAGTAAATAAATTCTGGAGACAGTATACCTTTTTTTATCTAAAGGACTGATTAATAATTGGGGAAAACGGCTTGTCATCTGACTTATATCCCGGTAGTACAGTATCTGTACAGGTACCAGGCACCATATTAACCACATGACCTTCACTATTATCTGATGCTGAGAATACTAGAGAGCGTTCAGCATATATAAACCAGACCATCAGCAGTGGTAGGAAGGCAAACAGAAGCAATTTCCTGTAGTTTACCTTGAGAGAGATTATATCAGTAAGAAAATCGACCCTCCCGACATTTGAGTCCTCAAAAAAATAGTTAAGCGAGAATTTACTGTTGAACTTAAATGTGCTATTTGAGACTTTCAGCATCGCCGAAAGAAGCGGCTGATTTGAGCCGAGCCTCTCAACCACATGTGCATCTGCCTTCGCTTCAGAAATCTTCTCCCAGTTCAGCTCTCGAATTATCCTGGTTGATAACCCCGGGAGTGAAAATTGGAACAATCTTAACAGGCTCTTTTTCAGGTTGTCTTTACTGTTAATATGCGATTCCTCATGCAGTATGACAGCCTCGATCTCATCCTTTGTTAATTTCTCGAGATACCAGTCGGAGATATAGATTTTTGGATTGAAAAGTCCATAGGTGAAAGCCAATGGATCATCCGATCTAATCCTGAAATATCTGCCATTAAATCCTGCCGTCTCGAGCGACTTCACAAAGCTGTATGTGCGTACTTGGTTAATTATTGCAATCGTAATCCCTCTGAAGAGGAATATAAGTGCGGCTGCAAGGACGATTACATGTATTGATGAGCTTCCGAGTCTTGCAAGCAGAAGATTGCGAGCAAAATCCATGCATTGTATGCCCAGAAGGTACAGCGAATTGTACAGCTCGATCGAATAATGCACCTTCACAGCCTGAAATAACGCCAGCAGCAGCGTAGCATATGCCACTATTATCACCACCAATCCGATAAATGAGTGTCTTTCGATTTTTACTAGCTCTTTGTAGCTACTTTTCATCTATTGCTTTCTTTAGTTTACGGATGCTTTCCGGGTCGTCTGCCAGAGTATCTACAAACTGCGAAATTACTAGATCCCCGTAATCATCGAACAGCGTCGAAAATACTTTTGAAAGGTTCTTTTTCAAGAAACTTTCTTTGCTCTTAGCGCAGCTGTACTTATACGCTTTCCCAACCTTCTCACGCTTTAGTAGTCCCTTACCCGAGAGTCGTACCAAGGAGGTCATGATTGTCGTATATGCATACCCCTCACCTATTCTTTCAAGAACCTCGGATGGTTTCAACGACCCCTTCGATTCCCACATTACATGCATTATTTTCTGCTCTAGTTCTCCTAGAATCACTCTAGCCATAATTTTTATAGTTTAATTTATGATGTGCGGATATATCTCAACCGCAAGCTATTAGCCACCACGGATACTGAGCTCAAGGCCATCGCAGCACTTGCGATAATTGGCGAAAGAAGTATTGGAAACAGTAGTCCTGCAGCTACTGGGATCGCCACGACATTGTATCCAAATGCCCAAAAGAGATTTTGCTTTATCGCCTTCATAGTAGCCTTTGATATCTTGATTGAGTCGACTACTTTGTCCAACGTACCGTGTACAAGCACGATGTCACCTGATTCAATTGCCACATCTGTGCCAGTACCCATCGCGATGCCGATATCGGCCTGTGCCAGTGCAGGAGCATCATTTATCCCATCTCCAACCATTGCTAGCACCTCGCCTTTTCGCCTATTCAGATCGCTCTGCAGTTTAATTATGATATCCAGCTTCTCCTCCGGTAGGACTTCTGCTATAACTTCGTCGATACCCACTTCGTCTGCGATTTTCTTTGCTGTTTTCTCATTGTCTCCAGTTAGCATCACCGTCTTAATCCCCATGCTGTGCAGCCTTTCAACAGCACTAGCCGAGCTATCCTTAACTTTATCTGCAATAGCAAAGATAGCCACCGCCTCCGCATCTATAGCTGCTACGATGACAGTATTGCCCTCTTCTAGCATCTGTCCAAGCCTCTCCTGAACCCCTTCAGTGGATACCGAATTTTCCGACATCATCTTTGGATTCCCTATCAGCACAGATTTTCCATTTACCATCGCTTCGACCCCGCGACCCTCCACAATCTTAAATTGCTCAACATCAACCTTGCTGACTGAAGCACGGTCATCTTTTATAAATTCAACAACTGCCTCTGCAAGCGGATGCTCTGATTTGCTCTCGACTGAGTAGAAGACCTTGTAGATATTCTCTTTATCTACACTGTCGGCTAGATAGTGCGATACAACTTCTGGCTCTCCTTTCGTAATCGTTCCGGTCTTGTCGAAAACTATCGTACTGATATTACATGCAGTCTCAAGAGCTTGAGCATCCTTCACCAGTATGCCGCTAGTAGCAGCCTTCCCTGTACCAACCATCACTGCAGTTGGAGTTGCCAAGCCAAGTGCACAAGGGCAGGCTATTATTAACACAGAGATGAGAACATAAACCGCAAGCTGTGTAGCATCTGCACCAACACCGATAATGCCTAGCTGCGGAGCGACAAAGATCCAGAATAGAAATGCAGCGAGTGCAATCACAATGACAATTGGGACGAATATTGAAGAGATTTTGTCCGCAAGCTTCTGAACCGGTGCTTGTGTAGCTTGTGCATCTTCTACAAGCCTAATGATCTGAGCAAGCACTGTATCGCCACCTACTTTGGTGGCTTCAAATTGGATGCTCCCTGTTTTATTTATTGTCGCGCCAATTACGACATCTCCTACAGCCCTCTCGACTGGTAGCGATTCACCAGTAACCATTGACTCGTCGATCGTAGTTGCGCCATTAGTTATCCTGCCGTCTACAGGGACCTTGCCTCCCGGCTTTACTATTACTGTATCTCCCAAAGCCACCTGCTCAATCGGCACTGTGACCTCTTCACCATTGCGAAGCACGATAGCTTCCTTTGCCTGCAATTTAATGAGGTTCTTAACCGCTTCGCGCGTGCGATTTCGTGCGCGCATTTCAAGCAATCTACCTAGCAGTATGAAAAATGTAATAAACACCGCCGCTTCATAGAACAGCTCTAGCTCACCCGTGACTCCTTCAAAAAGTTGCGGCGCAAATAGTACGATCGTTGAGTAAACCCACGCAGTAAGAGTGCCCAAAGCAATTAAGGTATCCATATTTGCACTGCGGACTTTTAACGCGCTCCATGCGCTCTGGAAAAACTGCTTACCACCTATAAACACGATCGGGGTGGCAAGTGCAAATTGGATTAACCACAAAATGGAAATCTCAGTCATCCCAGTCTCTACCATCCCAAGCATATCCATAGGAAACTCAATTATCGAAAAGCTCACCAAAAACATTGCTACCATGTACAGGAAGAATGGTATCGAAGCGATTCCGACCCATGCTACTGTCCTCTTCAGATGGTTATACTCGCTAAGTTTTAACTCCTCGAGATGGGCTGCGTGCTCACCTGCTGACATCTTGGTCGTATGTTGGCTGTGCTCATGCCGATGATGGTGCCCTGACATATGAGCTTTCTCGACTTCAGGGGGAGAAGCAAGAATAACTTCGCCGCTCACATTTTGAATTAACTGATAGCTCCCGCCGCTCGCAACTGCCTTTTTAATATCATCTAAGCTTGCTACATCATTGTCATAACTCACTGTCATCTTTTCAGCAGCATAATTTACAGCTACCTCCTTCACACCTTCAACTTTTGAGACAAGTCTTTCAATTAGACTCTTGCAAGAGGCACAGTGCATCCCGACAATTGGGTATGATTCTTTGATTAGCATCTGATCAAAATGTAATTTTAGTTAATTTTGTCGCCCAGTGAGTACTCACCTGCAGCGCTAATTGCCTCGGCGATATCGTCCATCAGATTTGCGAGTGATTCGGGAACTGTAATTGTGCTATTCCCAAGGTCAACAGTACAGCCAAGTAGCTCTCTATCTTCAAGCTCCATGCCTATTAGCTTTGCACATGACTCACAGTGCATGCCTTCGATAAGATAGGTGGCCATTTTCTTTACGACCGTTAGCTTAAATTGCTTCTACATCCATACCTACCATTCCCATCCAACAAGTGATAGTGTAATTCCCTGGTTCCTCCGCCCTAATTATCTGCTCTACCTCGTCACCCTCTTGTCCCAAACTGAGTGGTCCCTTGAACAGGCTACGGCTGATAAGCGAGCTTGTACATCCTGATGCCCCATCATTCTTTACCTTCAATAGTACATTTTCGCCGGCAGGGATCTGGATCTTCGAAGGGCTAATATCACCACCGCTTACCGAAATTGACACCTCGGAATCTGCCTGCGCATCTCCTGTAGGATTTGACCCGCTATCAGCTGGTCCTTTGGCAAATGCCAGAAGCAGTATGAACAACATAGGCACCGCGACGAAAATACCCAATACCACCAATGTTCCTCTTTCAATTTTTATATTCATATTATTTATTAACTTAGCTTAGTAAAATCGTATTCCCACGGCATTATTAAATTGTAACTCACCATAAAACTTACAAATAGAAGCAGGTATATAAATGCCAGCATCAATCTGTAAATCTTCGCCATAGCCCCATCAACTCGCTTCACATACCCAAGATTGCGGATTATCAATGTAATCAGAGTCGCAAACATCGTTAGAAACACGCCGAATTCAATCAAGCTGTAGATATCGGTAACCGATGATAGGCTTGGCACACCAAGCACTTTGAATTGCGCATTTATGCTTGCCAGTCCAAAGTAGACCACTACATAGCCAGCAACTTTTGTAAAATAGCTTCCAAATCTGACGCTCTTATCCGAGTATATGCTTAATACTGAGATTCCGATCAAAGCTGGAAGTGTACCAAGTGCAAACAGCAACATCACAAGTGCACCAGTCAACGGATCACCCGAAAGCACTGCCGCTGTCATCGCCAAGGCTGTAAATCCACAAGGCAGGAAAATCGTCATCATACCAACCAGGAATGGAAACACCTTTCCGTTGAACTTCGATTCATCAACAAACCTATCTGTCACAAACTTCGGTGCTCGTATCGAGACACCACGGAACCTCTTCCATCCAAGCATCTGACCACCAAGTGCAAACATCAACACTCCGACTGCAAGTACAAGCAGCGAGCTCATCTCAAGCGAAAGTCCAAATCTGCTACCGAGCAATCCAAGCAAAGCACCGAAAAGTGGGAAGGCAATCAGCCTACCGACGTTGAACATAACATATGGAATAGCCCTCAACTTTGTATCATTGCTCTTGTTGTTAAGGGCGTTCCACTGTTTGCTCATCGAAAGCAGGAGGCCTCCCACTAATGATGCACAGCTTGAGAAACCAGCAATCAGTCCAGTAATCAAAACTACGAAGTATGCCGAAAGAGTCCAATCGACTCCAGGCTCCATCAATGACTCTATCCCTGTACTAAGGAGTCCGCTGCTTTGCAGCATCTCCTCAATGCCGAAAAAGAGAAGTAAAAAGCCACCGGCCATAGCGATAATCGCCACGCTTCTTTTCAATGCATTTGAATCAATCTGAAGGTTTCCAGACTTATCAAACTGGAATGTCTTCTTCTCATGGATAATATCCTCAGGAGTAGTACTGAAGTAATATTTATCTTCTTTAAAGAGCTGGCTCATTTTCTCAGGATCTGGAGCCGTGCCTTGATAGCTAACTCTTACCACTCCATCAGCCAACGACGCATCGACCGAGCCCACATTTTCATATTTTTTTAATATCTTCTTTTCAATCAACAGCTCGCAAGCAGCACAGTGCATCCCATCAACATAGTACTCACATGTCTCGTATTTCTGTTCTTTGCTGCGTGAGCTCTGCTTTTTTGTCTTAGCTACATTCTTCTTGCCTTTGCTTGCCATGAACGGTTTTTTGAAAATTTAGGACTTCACACAGAAACAGTATCGTATCATTCAAGCGAAGTCCACTACTACACTTGTAGTAGGTTACCACCGAGCCATACAGGTGTAAATGACTTATAGTGAGATCTTAATCTGTAGTTACACTGGTTACTCTAATGTTGCCAACCACCACATTAGCAGTAGCCCTAAAGCTGCCAGTAAAGCATAAGTGCCGAACCTGACTGGCCTATTCTCATTGCGAATCTCGGGGAGTAGATCGGTCAATGCGATATAGAGAAACATCCCGGCAGCGACTGGGAATAGATATCCTCTCAAGCCATCAATGCTATTGATATATAGCCATCCGATCATTCCTCCTGCGATCGCAGAGAGTGCCACAATGATATTTGCCACAATCGCTTTCTTCCTTGAAAATCCACCGCGAATCATTATCGATATGTCAGAGATCTCTTGCGGAATTTCGTGCACAGCCACTGCGATAGTGGTCGACACCCCTAGCGCCGGATTTGCAATAAAAGCACCCGCAATAATCAAGCCGTCTAAGAAATTGTGGAAGATATCCCCAATAAGCGAGAGATATGTGACCGAAACCTCCCGATGCTCATGCATATGCTCTTCGTCATGCGCAAGCCCACAGTGGTGCCAATGTATGAATTTCTCAAGCACCAGTATGGCAATTATCGTAATTGCGAATATTAGCGAGAATGTAGTTGGATCAAGCATCTCGACCCCTTCTGGTAGTAGATGGAAGAGTGCACCTCCAAGTAGCGTGCCAGCCGAGAAAGAGATGAGGTAGTTGATGCTGCTCTTATTTGCAAGCGGTTTGCTTGAGACAATCAGCCCGGCAAATAGTGCGGGCAGGCTAACTATGGTTGTAGCGAGAAGGATGGTTTGAAACATATGGGATTATAGCAGAGCTGGGAGCGCTCCACATCTGTTATAATTCAACATGCCAGACTGCATATTCTGCAAAATCGCAAAAAACGAAATCCCATCCTACCGCCTATATGAGACCGACAACTTTATCGTCATGCTAGATGCATTCCCGAAGGCTGAGGGACACACACTGATCATCCCGAAGGAACATTACCCACAGGTATGGGATGTGCCGGCAGAGCTTTACCAGGAATATATGGATATCGTGCGCAAAACAGCCATCTCACACAAAGAGAAAACAGGATCACAGTTTAGCTATTCTATGATTGCAGGCAACCAGATTGCTCACGCTCACATTCATGTGATTCCCAATATCGGGAAAGACTTCATGGAGATAATAGATACCCCAGCTGAGAAGATTGACCCTGAGCAGGCAGAACGACTCTTGGTGAAGCTGAAAATCAGCGAGTAAGTCTTACATTGCCATTGCGCGATTCTTATGTGGGGCATTCCATCTCTCACGCCACACATACACACCGTCGGACATACCACTTCGGGTCTTTGAGAAGATTTCTGAAAGGGTGTTGTATAGATCCTCTAACGATGAGGAGTTCGTTACGGTAACCCATGCAGGCACTCGGTCGAATCGCTGAGATAGGTCAGCATTCTTTTTCTTGACATATGTCTTGCGGATTTCAGGCGTGGCTGTTGCGAGGAATTCTAAATTGCTTACTGCATTAGCTCTTCGCTCTATGTCTTTGAGAGCTGCAGAGTCTGGGCGACTTGGCTGGACTACGACAAAATTTTCTAATTGCCTGGCTGCACGGTCTAGGTCTGCATCACTTAGCAAAGATTTGACTATAAGATCTTCCTTTGTGAATGGCTGATATATCAGACTCTCGACGAGGTAACCTCCAATTGCTGTATTGTAATCTGTGCCATCGTCTGCGATAGCTTCCCTCAGCTCTGGGTAGAGAGATGACACCATTTCATAGACCGATATACTCTCAAAATCTCTTTGTAGGAAGTGTATCATTGAGCGCATCTCTTCAAGATATGTGTCTAACTCGGAAGGTAGAAGCAGGGTGCTATCTACTACTGTCGCATATCCAGACAGCAGGGAAAACACAGCTTGGTGTGCCATCATTTTGTATACAATCTTGCTTGGGATATGTTGAACCTTGCTTTTAATCTCTTCAAGCTCATCCCCACCCTTTGTAAGAGTGTCGATGTTTGAGAAGTAGCCGAGGTGGACAGCAATCAGCTTCTTAAGAAAATCGGAACGGATAACTCTGGTTCTCTCCCCGTCCAGCTCTTTTATGACAGAGATCATCTGTCCTACCGTGCTTTTACCGTCACCAATATTGCCACGGAGGAAAATTAGCTCATACTCGGAGACATTTTTCTTATTGTTCGCATAGATTGTATAGCTTTGGCGCATTTCGCGTGCAATTATCTTATTTGAATTACGGATACTGCTATATCCGTATCCATTAATAATATCGGTGTACACTTCACCACCTTGCGGGTTAATATATTATAAGACTGGGGAAAATTAGCGAGTATAGCCAGTAGCTGCAATATGGTGACACATTGTAACGCCGCAGTTAAACGAATATGATACGCAAATATCTATACTTGCTAATAGGTAGATAAGGAGAGTGTTACTCACTCTTTAGATTATTCACCAGGCCTTTAACCCAAATTTCTAACTTTGCCGAGACCTCCTGGGTAAACTCACCATCAATCTTGAAGGTCTCACCTATCGCCGTACCACCGCTTTGCAAAGCCCTTTTCTTTAACAGATCAATGCCCTTACAGAATAACTCTTCCCCATAGCTCATGTCACCAAGCCCGATGAAGCCAAAGCGTTTCCCGGTTAAATCAACTTGAAGCAGCCCTTCGTATAACTCAAGATACATATCATTTAGCTGACCATTATTCCAAGTAGATGTGGCCAGTATGAAATCCCGTCCTTGTAGAAATATATCATTGTGAACCTCTTCTGCCTTGAAAAGCCCACTGTCCAAGTCAGCATCATCCAACAACTCGCTGACTTTTTCGCACACTATTTCAGTATTTCCTGTCGATGAAGCGTAGATAATTTTTATCATGCTGACCAACTATGAGATATTGTGTTACTCGATAATAACAGGAATTACGTTAAATTTTAATATTTAACTGATACGATTGCAGAGCGGCTTTAACTTTCTCTAGGTCAGAAGTCGTGGCTTCAGCGGTATTTTCCAGATCATATTTGCCAAATAGCTCAACCCACTTATACTTCCCTATCGATACATAAGGCAACAGTTCGAGTAATTCAAGATTTTTGATTCTACTAACAAAGCCTCCCAATGTTTTGATATGTGACTCATCATCAGTCATACCTGGGATTACTACAAATCGTATACGAATCCCAGAGCCTAGATTCTGGTTTGTAATTGCATCATCAAGGGTTCTTAAATTTTCATGAATTACGCGGCTACTTTTCCCTGTTAATTGCATATGTTGCTCGTCATCCATATGTTTCAGGCTTACCATCCATAGATCAATATATGGGACTAAAGCCTCAACAGCTCGTTCCCCAGCATACAAGGATGTCTCAACCGTAACGTGAACGTTAGCTTCATGGAATTTCTTCACTAACTCCTGTAAAAATAAGGGCTGACCTAATGGATCACCTCCACTTATTGTTACACCTCCTCGAATACCATCTGATTTCGATCCACCCCAGTAATCTTTATACTTCATAACTTGCTCATACAGCTCTTCGACCGTAACATCTTCGCCCCTGTCGGTTAGTGTCGTATCAATACTGTGGCAAAACTTGCACCGTAGCGAACAGCCTTGCAGAAAAACCACTGTCCTCAACCCTGGGCCATCCAATGTTCCCATACTCTGTATTGAGTGAAGTACACCTTTCATTAAATTCATCTTAAATCTTATTTACGACTATTTCACCGAACTAATCCATGCTGCTGTGGAATGTCCTCGCAATTACCTCATCCTGCTGTATCTTGCTGAGGTTGTTGAAATTTACAGCGTAGCCACTCACCCGAATCGTCAACTGTGGATACTTTTCAGGATGCTGCTGGGCGTCCAACAGTGTCTCTCTGTCAAAGACATTTACATTTAGATGGTGGCCATTATTTCCCACGAAGTATCCGTCCATCATCTGTACCAGATTTGAGATTCGTTCATCGCTATCTTTGCCTAGGGATGAAGGCACGATTGAAAAAGTATTTGAGACCCCGTCCTGGCAGGCAGCATATGGGATTTTCGCTACAGAGTTCAATGATGCTATCGCACCGTTCTTATCCCGGCCATGCATTGGGTTTGCTCCTGGAGCGAATGGGACCCCCGACTGCCTACCATCTGGTGTAGCGCCTGTCGCCTCACCATATACAACATTTGATGTAATTGTTAACACGGACAATGTATGAACCGAATCACGGTAAACCTCATATTTCCGGAGACATTTGATAAATTCTTCTACTATTTCTACTGCTAAAGTATCGACCCGATCATCATCATTTCCAAATGCAGGAAATTCCCCCTCGATTAGGTACATCTCGGCTACTCCTCTATCATTCCATACTGGACGAACTTTCGCATATTTTATTGCGCTTAATGAATCAACTACGACTGAGAGACCTGCCACACCGAAAGCCATAAACCGCCTTATATCCATGTCGTGCAGGGCCATTTCAGCCGATTCATAATGATATTTGTCGTGCATGTAATGTATTACATTCATTGCAGCGACATATCTTTGCGCGAGCCAATCAAGCAGCTCCATAAATCGTGGATACACTTCATCAAACTGTAGATACTCCTGCTGATTTAACGGCTTCATACCCGAGATCACTATATCGCCGCCCGGCTCAATCTTTTCCTTATTGTGAGTCTTTGGTTCCTCTTTACCACCATTAATTGTCAGCAGAAGAAGCTTGGCCAGGTTGGCTCTAGCACCAAAAAATTGCATATCTTTACCAATCGTCATGCCTGACACACAACAAGCAATCCCATAATCATCTCCATAGTATGGCTTCATTAAATCATCATTCTCATACTGGATTGAGCTGCAAGCTATTGATTGCGCTGCGCAGTAGTTTTTCCAATTTCTTGGAAGCTTATCGCCCCATAGTACAGTGAGGTTTGGCTCAGGGGCGGGACCGAGGTTGGTCAAGGTATGGAGGAATCTAAAAGAGCTCTTGGTCACCATATTTCTTCCATCAATGCCTGTGCCGCCAAGCACCATTGTTACCCATGTCGGATCACCAGCAAATAGGGCATTGTATTCTGGTGGGCGGAGATGCTTTACAATCCTCAGCTTAATTACGAAATCGTCGATCATCTCCTGAATTTGCGACTCATTATATTTGCCTTCAGCGAGATCTCTATCAATATATATATCCAAAAAGGCATCTATCCTGCCCAGCGACATCGCAGCACCATCCTGCTGTTTTACAGCAGCAAGGTATGCAAAATAGAGCCACTGTATTGCCTCTTTGCTATCTTCTGCAGCTCTGCTAATGTCGAAGCCGTACATTTTCGCCATCTCTTCCATTTCATGAAGTGCGGTGACCTGATCTGAAAGCTCTTCTCGTCTCCTGATCGTGTCTTCATCCATCCTCTCGACATCCCTATTCAACTCACTTTCTCGCTCTTCGATCAGCCTGGCCGTACCGTACAGCGGAACTCGCCTGTAATCACCGATGATCCTTCCCCGTCCATAATTATCGGGCAATCCAGTGATTATATGCTTGCTCCGCAATAGCTTAATCTCGGGAGAATAAGCATCAAAGACCCCATCATTATGTGTTTTCCGATACTTATAATAAATCTTTGAAACTTCTTCAGGGATTTTGTACCCATATGCTTCTGCTGCCTGCTCAACCAGCCGAATACCGCCATTCGGCTTAATAGATCTCTTAAGTGGAGCATCTGTTTGCAATCCTACGATAAGCTCTTGATCGCGGTCGATATAGCCTGCCTGGTGGCTTGTAATAGTTGATGGGGTGTTTACATCGAGGTCTAATATTCCCTTCTGCCTCTCGAGGTTGATAAGCTCCAGCACTTTTGACCAGATCGCTTCTGTTCGGACTGTTTGTCGCGCTAAGAATGACGAATCCCCTTCATAAGGTGTGTAATTTTTCTGGACGAAGTCGCGTACATCTATGTGGCTCGTCCACCTACCCTGTTTGAATTGCCCCATGTCAGGTGGTTTGGACAGATTACTGATTGATATTAGCACTAGGGATGATCGTATACAACAAGTGTGAATCCGCTTCCTGGTCACACAGATAATAAATACGTGACATTTATTTAAGGATTCCGTACTATGGAGTAGCTAATGTAAATCAATCAAGTAATATTTATGGACGATACAAAGAACACAAGTACAAATTCACAAAACGCACCGGATGGAGCTTCAACTGCAACTCCTGTTACTCCTACACCTGTAGCTACGTCAGCGGTAACATTATCAGCAGATACTTCATCAGCTTCTGCTACCACCGCTACTTCTGCTGCTACACCAACACCAACCGCTGTGCAAGCACCAGTTACTTCAACTTCAGCCACAGCTGCTCCGGCAGCACCACCTACACCAGCTCCAGTCGCCGAGCCTGCAAAAACCACAGTGGCCACAACAGAACCAGCCTGAGCCAGTCGACCACACCCACGCCGCCACACTACAACGGCTACAACCGCACCTACCACAGCCGCAGCCCCAACACCAGCTGCCACTCCTACGCCGGCACCATCTACACCAACTCCACCACCTGCTGCAGAGCCAGTGAAGGATAAGCCACTCCATGTCTCGGCGCCTGCTGGTCCTGCGACACCTGAGTCAACTGATGCAGCTCCTAAGAGGAGCAAATTAATGAGCCTGCTTCTTGCCCTGGTAGTGCTGATATTGCTTGGACTGGGTGGGTATATTATCTGGAGTCAGTTTCTTGTAACTGATCCAACTCTTGATGACGCAACCGAGGAGACGACTGAAGAGTCAACAGATGAGACTGAGATAGAGGACGAAGCATTGACAAAAGATGAGGCACTTGAAGAAAATGAAGACTCAACAATTCCTGCAGACAATGGAGGCATATAGATAGTCCCAGTTAAACCACTGGCTTAAAACCATTCCTGCTCCAATGCCACAACACTGGATGAATCTGCATCGGAATAAAATCGCTGCCACTCAACAGCTCTTTCCATGCCCGTTCGATCTCCATCGGATCTGCTGAGTCAATCACTCCGAGCACTGCACTCGCTTTTATCACATGGGTGTCGGGAATTATCGAAATATCTTCTTTGCCAGATAGCTCAACATCAGTGAATTCGCTCAATATGAACAACCAGTAGTTAGACATCTTTGGACCATTCAAGTATGGAAATGACTTCTTTTCGGAGATCAATTTATCTTTAATCTGTTTCACCGCATGACCACCTGATGCCAACAGTTTGCGTGGGTCAGATTCATATTCATTGAACAAAGTTTGTGAGATTCCCCACCAGATCTTGGAGTGATTGTTTATTTGGAGCGACAACTTGTGCTTTGCAAGGTCGTTCTGAAATTGGACATATTCTGCTTCAACGACTTTTTCAGGATAGAAAAGGTAGTTGGTTTCCGGATCATTAAAAGTCGCCAATGCTGATTGCCACATTGCAGGTGAGCTTCTTTGATAGTTTAGCGGGACGGTCAGAGTGAAATAGAGATAGTTGTCGCGGGATGATTTATCTAGATCTGGATATACTTCGTGCACTTCAGGGCGAGGAATCTCACCACTTTCGTACAGTTCAACAAGCTTAGCAATTTTAGACAGGATCGCTGATCTCTTCATTAATAATCTTGAGCCAGAGTATTTATTTCCGAGAATGAGAGGATGTCAGGCTCGTAGTTGTTCATTAACTCAAAATCATCAAACATGTCGTATTCTTTTGGGTCGAATGACTCGACATTTATCCAGAAATTCTCTTGATGTGGGGTCTTTGTAATCAAATTACCATAAGTATCCTTAATCAGAAATCTGTAGAAAAGATTATCCTGCAGATACTCACCCTCCACATTGTGGCGTAGCTTGTGATAAACATTTTCTAAGATCACTGCCTTTGCAAGCAGGCCGGTTTCTTCGTACAGCTCTCGACGCGCAGCCTCTTCTAACTCCTCACCAAACCGTACTTTGCCGGTTAGTCGACCGACTTTGCCATAGTATGGCTGCCTCAATCTACGACACACCAATTGCTCAACAACCCCTTCATCATTTTTGCGCAGGATTCTTAGCAGCACAGAGGTCTTCGGCTGACGTTCGATAAACTCGACATTGTCGTCCATCATGTTGGAGCAATCTTTACCCTTATCAGTAAGCCGATATTTATTTTGCGATTTCTCAACCATTCCGAGGTCAATCAGCTTCTTCAGGTGGTAGTTCATATGCTCACTTTCTAGACCCTCGATCAGAAGGTCGTTAAAGCGCGCGTCGACTACATGGCTTAGCTTGCCAAGAATTTGCTTCTGGAAATCGTGAAGTTTTATATTGATGTTCTCCATAGTCGGATCATATTCGACCCGGCTAGAAGAATCAACTGAAATCAACTTTAGCGAGCTTTCGTCTACTCAATTTGCAGCCTGCATCCCCTAGTTGATGTATAATTCACTAAACTAATGAGCACAGATGCATTACTTTTAACACCTACCTATCTTGAGCATATTTTGGAAACATAAGCTAGATAAAGTCGAGAGGATAGAAGATATAACCTCACTACCCAAGTACTCTCACACTTTTTTCTTTAGATATATAGGGCCTTTCAAGACTTCATTCCTAGTACTAAGTTTCGTAGCGGTAATTACTGCTCTGTCTAGTTTCTACGCTACATATTTGTTGAGCGACCTATTTTCAAACATAGAGAACATCGATGTGCATGTTTTAATCACTCACTATTTGCTATTCTATTTTTTTGCCAAATCTCTCAGCGAGGTTGCTGGATATTTCATACGGAAATACTCAGAGGCTTTTCCACAGATGTTCTCAGATTACGCGAGAATCCGAATCTACAGGAGCATACTCGATTCGAATTTCCATAAGATGATGGGCTACTCAAACGAGAAGCTCATGCAGATGATAAATAAGTACCTGTCAGGAGTGTCCCATTTCCTCAACCAGTGGGTGTGGGGAATACCTTTTCTGCTAACAAACTTCATAATCGTTGTAATTATCTTGGCACAGCAAGGCCCATGGATACTTGCATTGAATCTACTGTATTTTACATTTTTTATTGCATATTCATTCCGCATTTCAGCAAAATTTAGCACACTTGCAAATGCGCACTCGGAGCAAAGCATAGCTTCTGACACCCGCATAACGGAAATGATTCTGCAGCTGACAAGCATCAGACGGATGCTTATACCAGATTACATGATAACTGCGAGTCGCCTTGAGACCTCACTAAAATGGGACCGGTTAAAAGATGTAAGAGATTTCCACGCCAAAAGGTGGCTAATTCAGCTCAACCTCTTTAATTTTCTGTTTATAGCCACACTTTTCACGGGTATCTACCAGGTAATTTCTGGCGAGCTCGAGATAGGTTTCGTGCTACTCATTAATTGGGCATATTCGCAGCTTTGGGGGATAGTTGTATTTATTATTGAGTATTATGCATCAATCGTTGAACAGCGGGTGAACGCAAAAATTGTAAATCGTGAGCTAGCTGAGATACTTTCATTCCCTGACGCAGACAAGAAGCTTCCATTTCCTGAAGAGTGGAATAGCATCCAGTTCAGCAATGTGACCACGAAGTTTAAGCTGTCGGATGGGAATTTGCTAAACATAAGTATCCCGAATTTTGAGCTAAAACGAGGAGAGAAAGTTGGTGTCGTCGGTAAAAGCGGATCAGGGAAAAGTACCCTCATCAACCTACTACTCGGCCTGCTTGATTATGACGGTGAGATAAGTATTGATGGATCACCCATAAACCTACACAGGGTAACAAGAGGTGACCTCTGCCTAGTTTCAAATGACGACCATATCTTCAATACAAGTTTTAGAGAGAACATTCTTCTTGGTGAGAAGGAAGACCCTTTCGATCTCGACAGGGCACTCAAAATCTCAGAGTCATACGATTTTATCAAGGACTTGGATGAAGTTATTGGAACTCAACGAGTAGGACTGTCAACTGGACAGAAACAAAGGCTTAGACTAGCAAGAGGTATATACCGAAACGCTAGGATATACCTCTTAGATGAATCTTTTAACGGGATCGACGAAAAGAATAAATCCGAGATCAGACACTCCCTAAATGAATTTTTAGCCGATAAAACCGCCATTCTTATCACTCACAACAAAGATGAGCTTGAGATCGTCGACACGATTTACACTTTTGAAGACGGAGTCTTGGTTAAGCAGTAATCTAGTATACAAAGGTATACGCCTGACCGCTCCTACCGTTTCGGCCAGTACGCCCAATTCTATGAATATACTCGTCGTAGCTCTCCGGCTCATCGAAATTGATCACATGGGTGATATCTTTCACATCCAATCCTCGAGCGACCACATTGGTAGCGAGCAAGATCTTGACCGCGTTGTTGCGATAGTCTTGAATAATTCGCTTTCTTTTACTCTGTGATTTATCACCATGGATACCGGCGACTGCGAAGCCTCGATCACGGAGCTGTCGCTCCACCTTATCAACTTCGCGCTTTGTTTCGACAAATATAAGCGTCTTATTCACATCCTCGCGGTTGAGCATATCGTGCAGCTTCTCAATCTTATCCTGATATGAGGTCACTTTTACGATATCCTGCGCGACATTTTGCGCTGTCTGGTTCTCGCTCAATTTGATGCTCACAAAGTCTGATGCAAGTCCTGAGGCTATAGACTCAACTCGCTGGTCGATTGTCGCTGAGAAGAACAGTGCCTGTCGCTCCTGCGAGATCTGTGAGATCAAGAACTGAATATCATCTACGAAGCCCATATCGAGCATTCGATCTACCTCATCTAACACGATGTTGTTAAATTCATTGAGGTAAAGAGCCTTGCGGTCATGCATATCTTTCAATCGTCCCGGTGTACCGATCACGATCTCCGGTCTTCGCCTCAAGTAGCTGGCCTGACGGCCGATGCTCTCTCCACCAATAACGCGTGAAGTTCTCAACTGTGTATTTCTTACCAGTGAAAATGCCTCACTCTCGATCTGCATTGCAAGCTCTCTCGTAGGAGCAATTACCAACAGCTTCTGATTTCTGTCTGCCAGCATCTTGTTAACAGATGGGATCAAGAAGGCAGCGGTCTTGCCCGAGCCTGTGGATGAGATTCCAAGCACGTTTCGACCGGCCATAATCTCATTGATGGTCTTCTCCTGGACTTCTGTCGGTCGACTGTAGCCCTTGCTCTTAATATTTGAGTGAAGGGATGGATGGAAATTGTAAGTATCAAATGTAATATCGCTTACATACGGCTTTGTCTCTGTGATTACAGCTTTTGACACATATCGGTCATGGCTTATTGGGGCTCCCTTAAACCTGCCACGTCCACGTCGACCACCACCATATCGGGATCTTCCACCGTAGCCGCTTCTGCGACCCTGGCTGTAGCCGTTTTGGCCATAGCCACCTTGGCTATACCCACCACGGTTGGAACCAGATCTGCGCTGGCCTCCATCTCGTCTGCCACGGTAATTACCGCGCTGAGAGTCTCTACTTTCGTAGTTCATAACTTTATCCGAACAAATTTAATATATTTGCATCGGACAAAATGGTAATAGCGGCAAATCAGAATAGAAGTGCAGACCTTTTATACGACGCAAGCCAATCTAACTGGCTCACTTAATTACTTATCTTTTGGAAATTCTTTAAGCCTTTTAGAGGGAGCAGAGTATAGCATATTGTGAGTGATTTGAAAAGCGGCGGCAGCTCGAATGTGAGTTTAATGGGTACTGAAGAGAAATCCTCTCGTCAGGATTCTCTTGTCATGCTCCATTAGGAAGTGACTCATCTGCTTAAGCTCATCAGCCATAGGCCTAGGTATTTGATTCTCAGGTACCTCATCCCAAAGCCTTAATATACCATCGATCTGCAGGCAAAGAAGGCTCAGGCAGTATACTTTTATCTCTTCAGATATTGAATCTGATCCATTTATAGAACTCCATACTTTCTTAGTTTGCAATAGAGTGTATGTAAAAAGTACTTTAGGAGGGGTAATACCATCATAGACATTCCCTTTCCTTATCCATTTGGTGTACCAATAGAAGAAGTCAATTGGATTTTCTATAAAATCTAGAACCTTAGCGACGACAAATTCCTTTGATACATTGACTGGGACTTCCTTCTCAAAGCTATCGGATACCTGTCTAAATTGTAAAAGAAGCTTATAATCCTCTTCTGACAACATTCCCTTTGCGACAACTTCCTCCGACATTTTTTCATTTACCCTCCTATTGGGTTTATCAGACTTCTCGACATTTATCACATCGTTAGCCTTCCCCATCTCACCAACATCATGAACCCAGAGCGTGCGCGTTAGCGTGTCTCCATCCATAGGAGGAATATATATCTCTGTGGCCAATATAATCAATCTCTCGAGATGCATATACAGGTTATCCTTAATAAGCCCCTCTGGGATATATCCTGGGGACACATATCTCTTGACTATATGCATTTCCGAAACTAAATGGACCAGATCATTAGGGATTAACGACTTAAAGTCTTTCGGTGTAATTCCATATAGCTCTTTTAGTAGCTTCTGATTCTTCGTCATTCACTCAAAATAGCATTATCACTTATCATTGGATATAATAAATATATGATAAATAGTGATAAGCTCCTCACAATTAAGGAGGCCGCTCTGTACCTTAAGGTTCACTGGCAGACTATACGCAATTATATAAAGAATGGCGACATAACAGCTATAAAGTTTGGACATAACGTTAGAATCCACCAGTCAGAGCTTGATAGATTTGTAGCAAATCAAGAACCAGTAAGCGAAGAGATTACAATTGAGCTACGTTATAAATGTACTGACCTCATAACCATTGAAAACATATTAATTAAGATAGGGTCAAAACTACTCTACAATGGTGAGTTAACAGATCACTGGTATGTGCCAAATGATATAAACGATAGTACTCATACGAGTATCTGGTTTGAGACCGGCAAAGGACAGGGAGTAAGGATACGTGAGCAACGGATTGGTTATAAGGACAGCATTATTACGACTCTCGGTGTGAAACGACTTGCAGAGCCATATAAAAAGGAAACCACTCTAGAAAAAGAGATTGCTGTTGACGATTATGAGAATACTCATAGCCTTCTAACCCTTATGAGCTTTAAGGAGTTCGTAACAATAGTGAAGACCCGAAAACTGTACAGCTACGAACAATTTGAGATTACTATCGATATGATCAGGGATTTTGAAAGTGGGTTGGAAGTTAAAACAACCTCTGTAATCTCTGGGTTGGAGGCTAAGGATAGGATTCGTAAATTTATCAACAGAAGCGGACTAGACAAGTATCTCGAAGAGACGGAGATGAGTGTCTCATCTTTAGCGATGCGAAATTTCGCCAAATATTAGCAGTTATCACATATCTATCTCCAGATTGTGTAAGATATTATAAAGATAAGGCTTTAAAAAGATCCAATTTACGACTACTACTCAAAGAATATTTTCTGCTTGTGCTTGATTAGAGTTGCCCTCAATAGTCCCATAGTGTACAATTCACTCTTCTTTGATTAAGTTCCCTCAATACATGAATAAAGGCCGTTTTCTAATTACTGCAGCGCTGGGTATTGCATTGGCTGGCTGTAGTGACTCACAACAAAAGCCACCGAATCAGCCGGCAACAGAGTTAGGCGAGCAGTCAACAACTGAACGAACACATTATAGTCAAACCGCTATTGACTGGTTTGAGGCCAACCCTAACTACACCGAGGTTCTCAGCCCATCTGGGCAGTTCAAGCTTCACATACCAATATCCGCAGAAGGCACTGAGCAGACAATACTTTCTGCCGAGCAGATTGCAACAATAACTGAGACTGCAGACCATTTTAATAGTTGGCTCAAAGGTATGGGGTTTGCTCTCACTGCCGACCAAGATGGCACAACCAAGATTTTCATCTTACATGATCAAGCAGTGAGCGGCAGTGCAGCTTTCAAAGGCGAGCCTGGCGCATATGGAGCCGACATCACTTTGTCGCTAAACGAGTTTGCCATGGGGGATATCATACAGCATGTCCTTGTCCACGAACTAGGCCATAGATACCTGATGCAATATGGACCACCATTCCACGATATGTCAGCAGGGAATGAAAACGGCCAAGAGTCTTGGAGCACAGCTATGACGATGCTATATATGATGCAAGTTGAATTGAACTACCTGAATAAAAGCCCGAACTACCTGAGATACTACGATGGCTTATACAACACAGTATGCAACGAGTCTGGATGTGTTCCGCGTACTGACAGCTTCGCATATGCAGATTATGGATCCTGGACAATCTTTGTCGATGCTGCTTACTCACGTGGTACACCTGGTATCCCTGATATTAAGACGCTGTTGCAATATCCATTCCTCGCTCAGTCTTACTATCAGATGGGTTATGTAAATTATCTTTTGGCAGCTCTGAAAGAGCTCGCACCAGAAGACCATATATTTCAAAGCGCAACCACTTTAGAAGAGTTGCATGCAATTCGTATAGCACTACATCTGCAAAGAAACCTATCGCCTGATAGGTGGTGGTATCCACCATTGGAGGAACCGTTTTCAGTGATCATGCCTGTGCTCTCTCCTGAATGGCGTTCGGATGGAGTTTACCAAGTCACTTTGCCAGCAGAGCGTAACGGGATAGTAGATCTAGCCGGGTTGCAGGGATTGTATTATTCAGGAACAGATCCGGAAAATATCGTCGTAATCGTACAACCGGAAGGAGTGAGAATATTACGCTATGGTGAAGCCTTCAATTTGCCAGCGCAAGTGAGAAGCTACTTGATTGTGTACAACACTTCGGATGTGCCAACAACCACAAATCTTATACTCGCCCCATCGACTAACTAGTTAGCAAGCAGAATTGTATCCGTACAACCCCTTCCCGATTCAAGAAACTCTCCAACATAGGGTGACTCAATCACCTTGCCAAACACTTCCTCTTTAAAAAGCTCAATCGCTGCCTTTGTATCGTCAAGAATATCAAGAGAATCGAGTTGATCTAGTCCAACCCAGCTTATATCGCCTTCATTGCAAGGGGGTAGATCGGCATGTGAATAGGTCGCATCGAAATAACCGATCTCATAGCCATTCTCCCAGTAAGTGCCTTTTCCTCCCTTGAATGTAAATAAGCCGATCATTCTGAACTCTTCTATGTCGCTACTCTTTATTCCGGTTTCCTCTTCAAGCTCTCTCAATGCACCCTCAGGATAATCCTCACCAGGCTCAACGCTCCCCCCCAATCCCTGTGCATCGGTTCGGGGCAAAGCTCATCCAGGAGGCTCTTTTGAGCAGCACCAGCTTTGAATACTTTTTGTCTAGTAGGAATACTACAGTAAATCTATTCATCGCAGTCGAGGCAACTAAGCCGAATTCTCCATCCCCTCAACCAACTTCCGCTCCGGCAAGGATGCTGCCGTTATAAACATCAATAGCCCAATAAAGCCCACGCTCAACATTGTAACCCTAAATGCATTTGTGCGCGCGCTATCATACATCTGCAGTACCTGCTCTTCAACTTCTGGGTCTAGATCAGAGAGCTGCTCTTCGATTTGAGAATTTGAAAGGATCTCCACCCCATCATTTACAGCTGCCTGGGCTTTCTCACGGATATCAGCAGGCAGGCTTGTGTCGGCATTTAGCTGCTGGGTTAGTGAAAATGAAAGCGCTACAACTAAGACCGATCCAAGGATTGCTACACCAAGAGAATTGCCAAGCTGCTCAAGAGTGCTGGTAATTCCAGATGCCTCGGCTGTCTCCTTCGGCGTGACCGATGAGAGGATCAGGTTCACGATCTGTGAGCCAATCAACGCGAGGCCAAATCCAAATACTATCAAGCCGAGCCCGATCTCTGCAGGCTCGCTACTATTTGTAACCAGAGCCATTAAGATCACCGATCCAGCCATCACTATCAGTGCTCCAAGCCGCACAATATTTTTCGGCAGATATTTCTTGGCCATGCGCACACCGATAAACGATCCGATCACCAGGCTAATTGATAGCGGTAACAAAGCTAAGCCAGTCTCAAAGGCCGATATCTCAAAAGTCACCTGCAAGAAAAGCGGCATCGAGAAGAGTATTCCAGCTACGAGAAATACCTGCATGCTCCTTACCTTCAAGCCTGTCACAAAATCACGGATTTTGAACAGCGCCACATGCACGAGCGAAGGCTTCCCTTTCTCAAGCTTGCTGTTCTCTACATGGATAAATAGCATTAGCAACACCAAGCCGAGACCTACCAGCCATACGACCGGCGAGAGCCCCAATCCCATTTCAGTAATATTTATGCCGTTAATAATCACCGGCTGCTTTGCCATAAATGCACCGTAGTCTGAGATCATCAAGATACCAAGCACAATCGAAACCATGGCTCCAGCCTGAAGTACGAGTCCCCACCCATCGATACCGACCTTCTTCGTAATCGCTTTATCTTTAGGTATATAGTGATTCATCACCAGGATGAAGAGCAGGAAAGCTACCTCCATACGGAATGCCCATCTCCACGAGAAATATGTCGTCAAGAAGCCACCGATCACTGGCCCCAATGCTGCAGCGATTGCATTCACTGCCGCCATTGCGCCATATGCCTTCGCCCTAGCCTCCCCATGCAGTACAGCACGGATAAGTGTCTGCACATTTGGCAGCATCATCGCCGCCCCAAACCCTTGTATCAGACACCATCCAAGTATGAATACCCCCAGATTGTTGCTAAATGAAGCAGTGAGACTTCCCGCGATATAGATCAGCACACCCGTCATAAATGTCTTCTTCATGCCGATAATGTCGGCAAGCTTCCCGCCGAAAAGCACAAACGCCGCCATCATGAGTGCGTTTAACGCGATCGCTGTCTGGACGCCAGTTACTGTGGTGTTGAGGTCTTGGACGAGAGCCTGGATGGAGACATTCATTATGGTGTTGTCGAGGACAACCACGAATGTTCCAAGGGCCATTACGATTGTGAAGATTTTGAGTTTCTGGTTCATGTGAGTACTATTTTACTCTATCAAGGGCGAAGGGGGTAGGTATGGGTGCGTTAAGTGATTTACTATGCATAAATATTTGATATGACTGGCTAGAATCACCACCTGTGATAATAGGTGACATCAGTCAGGAAGCTGATACGGCGACAATTCTGTTAAAAAAATGTACTATATCTCATATGGAGATAAGACTCTCAGAAGATCCAATCAACGATTACTACTCAAAGAATATATTCTATCGCAATGTGCGCCATTTGCACTATCCTATCTGGGAAGAAGGAATTACCGAGTACAAAGATGCGTCATTAAATACGAGTAGAGTTGTAATTAAGGCTTTGCAGGTGAAGGATGGGGACAAGGTGCTTGATGCAGGGTGCGGTGTCGGGGGGACTTCATTGATGATCGCAGAGGGATTTGATACAGAGGTTACTGGGATAACTGTAGTACCTTCACAGCTTTCGCTTGCTGAACAGTATGCAGCTGGTTCACCAGCAGCAGACAGAGTTAAATTTCTGTTACGGGATTACACCGACACGAAATTTGAGGATGGTTCGTTCGACAAGATTTTTGGCATAGAAAGTGTTTGCTATGCAATTGATAAGCGGGATTTCCTGAAGGAGGCGTACCGACTACTCCGACCAAAAGGCAGGGTAGCAGTGCTGGATGCGTATAGGATCAAAGAGAAGCTCTCCGTAAAAGAGGAGAAAGTTTATAAAGAATTTCTGGATGGGTTTGCGCTGGATAATCTGGCGTTTAAGGAGAGATTCCATGAGGATATGGAGTCTGTGGGGTTTAAGGATGTTAAGTTTGACAGTAAGAATGAGGGGGTAAAGAAGACTTTAGATATCTACTATCGATATGGGACAATCATGTTGCCTGTGATCTATTTGCTGGAGAAGGCTAGGCTGACCTATGGATCGCTTGGACATACGGTGTCGGCGAGGAATAGTAAGTTTTTGATTGAGAAAGGTGTGCTGGAGTATGGAGTGTTTTCGGGAGAGAAACCACGGTAGTAAGAGTTCTTTGCGATGATGCGGTGATTAGTAGGGAGAGGCTTAGCGAGGGGCTTTAGAGCGAGTCTGTGTCGTAGTACTCGAATGTGTAGAGTGGGAAACCGTAGCCAACTTCACTGAACTCAACACGGTACTTAAAGTAGTGATCTATTTCCTTTTGTTCATATGAAAGCTTCTTGAGTTCTCCGAGTAGATACTTCAATTCAGCTCTTTTTCTAACTATCTCTTTGTCTTCATTGTACATCGCCTTAGCACGCGGCCTAAGTCTTCTGATTTTGCCCTTCCGAATTCTGATGTCAATGAATAGGAAAGCCGAGATAATCAGTATGAAATTTAGTATCAGCAGACAGGCGTATGGGACTCCAACGTGCTCAAATGAGGTCGAGCTTGCGATCAGACCGATTAAGAGGGTACTAATTAGCCAGGACAGCACGAAAGCAACTATCAGACCGCTGCATCCAAGTAGATTCGAGACTGACTTAGACCATTTCGGCTTCCCTGCTAGCTCAGTCCATATTGACCTATTAATTTCTTTTTGGAGTTTGATGTATCGGCCTTCTATCTCACTGAGTTTTTTCGTAGCAGGGGTAATATCCCGTTGCAAATCACAGCAATATTCTTCGTACATGTCGTCCTGCTTCCACTCTTTTTTGGTGAAATCACCGTCCATCTCCTTCCACCCAAATTTACCCCACACCTTCAGGTGATCTGAGATCTTCTCCACCTCATCTACTAGATTGTACTTTTCGTATTTCATCTTTTCTCCCATATTTCTACAAGTTGACTTTCTACAGCTGCGATTAATAGAATCTACCCACACTTTGCTCCGATATACACTATCTCCCACAAGATCTTATCCGGTGACTCAAACATAATCTGGTAATAGGTCTCACCCTCTTTGCTTGCAAACTCTGGTCTGTGCAGTGGCGTACCGAAAAGCATCTTCACACCGTTACTTTCTAGGTGAGCTTGAATCTGGTTGATATCGGCTTGATTCTCGACACGGATAGCGATGTGGTTCATCCCTCTTGCGTCGTAATCAGTATCCTCTTGATGATCAGCGTGTATAAACCAGAGGTCGCCGTTGGTCTCACTTCGAAATCCGATTGTGGATTCTGGTTTCTCAAAGATCACGCTCCAGCCCATGAACTCCATTAGCTCTTTGTAGAAGTCTCGGTTGGCGAAGTCGATGTTGAGTTGGATGTGATAAAGGTGGCTTTTCATGTTTCTCAAATGAAATTACTTAGCAACTGCCATTAACTCTTTATATAGATTTTCCTCTATCTCGATCTCCCCTCTCTTCATAGCTGATTCCATAACCTTATTACCCCGCTCGCCTGGAATCAGGATCTCATCGACACCTTCCAGCTTTCTCGCTGATTTCACATTTGCTACGATCTCTGACACCCTCTTTTTGAAATCATCTTGAGTCAAGAAGATTGCCGGGTCAATCGCAATAACCAAATTTCCAGCATTTTCACTATCATTGTTAAACGAATCTGCATTTACTAATGCCCCAGCGAAGATCTGCACTATTAGTGCGAGGCCCGATCCTTTATGACCACCAAAAGTTTTTAATGCACCGGACATTATTTCTGCAGGATCGGTCGTTTCCTTTCCGTCCTTATCATAACCAGTACCCTCTGGTACATCTTTCCCCGCCGTTTCCGCTTCAATTAAACCGTAATAGGCCATAGTTGAAGTAGACATATCCAAAATGATCGGGTCACCCTCTGTCGGGATACCGTAAGCCATTGGGTTTGTGCAAAATTTAGCCTCAGTTGCGCCGTATGGTGCGGTGGTCTGAAATGGAGCTGAGGCAAATGCTATACCTATTAATCCCTTCTCGGCTATCCTGTTTACGTAGTAACCTATCGCCCCTGTCGAAGCATCTCCATTGTAATTACCCGCGATTCCAATTCCTGACTTCTCTGCCTTCCCAATCGCAATATCCACAAGCATATCCATTACAACCATTGCATGGGTACTATTACCATTTACTAATGCTGAGACGGGAGTCTCTTTTTCAATTGTTGGAGCTACTCCTTCAGGATTGCGAGGTATACCGTTTCCTATCAACTTTACTACCCCCTGGTTGTTTCCTCGGAGCTGGGCAAATAGGAGGATCTTCTGGATGACTTTCGCTTCTTCTTCCGAGTATCCATATTTGAGCAATGCCTTAGATACGAGTGATTCTAAATCCGTAAGTTTGACCTTCATTGATTAGAGATAATAGTTTATGTGGATCCCAGCCAATTATAAACCAATTGGCTTGGCAAAGACAGTGTGTTAGATAGAAAGCTGAGAATCACTACGTCTCATTTCGGTATCTGCTCACTGCGCTCGCAGACCTCAATCGACTCAGTATGACGTCACATCTGCCACTCATTACATTTGTGGGATGCATCCTCACGAACCGATGGTTTTGAATGAGATCACTCTGCAGAAGTAATATCTGGGAATCAACAGGGCTTATTCAAGTTCCTCCAGCCTATACTTCCCCTGATACCTGTAGTTTTTATCATAGCCTCCATAAACCCCTTGGGAGTGTGTTGTTTGAAAAGTTTCAGCGTCAGCCCCGACTACTACCGATCCGAGATAATAGACTTGATTTTCGTCTTTTGCATATCCCGACCAATTTGAATCGCTAGTATAACCAAGCAATTCAAATGTACACGGATCGCTATCGTCGAGAGGTTCAAAATCTGCCCTATTCATGCCTGTTGTATAAACATTAGATCTATCCCTATAATAGCCGCCACCAAGCTCTTCAAATGCCTCTGCATCTACACTTGGGACTACTATACCCTCATAATAAACATGGCTCTTATCTTTCGCCAAGAGATATGTATTTAGAACAATAAATGTATCAACATCCGCCTCACTTATTACTGTTTCCGAAGGTGTAAGATCAGCTTCTTGCGAACCGAAATAATATACGCCATTCCTATCTTTAAAATATGTCTGTATATTGTGCTGATTTTGTACAACCGCAAAGGTTGCAGTATCAAAGCCAGGTATTGGCCTAATATCTACTTCACCATCAGAGAAGCTGACGTAATAGACTCCGTTTTTATCCTTAATATAACTCGCAGAAAGAACCTCTACAGACTCCAGGTTGATTTGATCTACTATGCTCAGGTTCTCTCCAGTATCGTAATACAAATTTGTATTATCCTTATAATAATTCCAATACAGATTTGTGAAGCTTTCCGCATCTGCTTCCTCTACAACAATATATGTTGAGTAATTCGAGCTACCAGGATCATATTGCCATTTATATACATTGTTTTTATCTACAATAACGTGTGTTGAAATCCTTTCACAGCTAGCAGTATCTAACGATGCGATACTAATCTCCGGGGAAAATTGGCAGTCGGATGGAGCATATTTGCGTGTAAAATCTTTAGCGATAGTTTCACTTTCTACACTTTGGCCATCTGCCTGCGGCACGATCGATTCTGTCTCGTAGACCGAGCAGCTTTTCTTCGTCTTTATAGAAGTACTCTCTTGTGGCTTCTCAGGTTTATTAAAGTAGAGATCTCCCAGAGGAGTAATTATCAATGCAATGAATACGAAAAGTGCGGCGAAGATTAGTAGCTTCTGGCTTCTGTCTAAACTTGATATCTTCCCATTTGTTCGAGAAACTCTTTTGGATAGATTTGAGAATATATTCATATATCTAAATCTTCATTATTATTTCTTGCATGCGTGGGATGCGTCCTCACGAACCTTGGGTTCAATTTCACTCATTCATTTTGTAATATCACCAATGGTGGTATTACAAAATGAGCCAGCTGGGAATCGAACCCAGAACCTAGCGATTAAGAGTCGCTTGCTCTACCAATTGAGCTACTGGCCCACATACAAATGGGGTTTGCCTGTCCCGCTACGCTAACTTATCGCCTTAGAAAATCTTTACAGATGTACTAAGCATATTATAAGCTGGCGTGGCGGGATGGTCGTAGCAATTATATAAGCATTTTCCGCTTTATTCAACAGCTATTTCAGAAGTTGTATACTGATACTAGTATGATCAAAGCGAAGAAAACCATAATCGCCTTTTCCGTTCTGACAGTTCTGCTTGTTGGACTATTTACGACATATCTATACCTCACCACCCGCACCGACACATACATCGGCAGATGGTTTGCCTGGAAGGCGTCAGATGTTGAGGATTACAAGAAATTCCCTGCAGCTACCTTTATAGCAAGCGACTCACCCTACTACCTTGAGGTAGCAGATGATCAGTCACTTGGCGAGCAGAAATTTGAACAGCAGGGGAGCGAAGTCGAATTAGACCGCCTCTTGGAGGAGAACGATACTACAGCCTTCATTGTGGTCAAGGATGGCAAGATTATCTACGAGGAGTATTTTAATGAATATGAGCGCACCTCAATTAACACATCTTTCTCTACTGCGAAGTCAATTACTGCCCTAATGATCGGAGTCGCAATCGAAGAGGGTGCAATCGAAAGCCTAGACGATCCTGTTACGAAATATCTACCAGAGCTTTCAGACACCGACCCAGATTATCAAGATGTGACAATCGAGGACCTGCTCTCGATGAAATCTGGGATCGAATTTGCGGATCACGATCTCCCTTGGGGAGATAAGCCGAAAGCATACTACCACCCAGATCTCCGGACTCATGTCATGAGCCTGCAGGTCACAGGTGAGCCGGGCGAGGAGTTTCAATACAATAGCTACAACCCGATCCTTCTGGGCATGATCTTGGAGGAGGCTACCGGGATGAAGGCGTATGAGTATTTCGAGCAGAAGCTTTGGAGCAGACTAGGCATGGAGTATGAGGGCTCGTGGAGCCTCGACAGTGAGCAGGGTGGTATGACAAAGATGGAGAGTGGCATCAATGCTCGTGCAATTGATTTCGCCAAGCTGGGAGTACTGGTGCAAGACAAAGGCGAATGGGATGGTGAGCAGCTGATCTCATCTGAATGGATCGAGGACTCGATGGAAATGAATGAGGTGAATGCGGTGCCTGAGTATGGTGATGATTTACACTACAATCGCGGATGGTGGCTCACTGATGCAGAGGATGATCTGGACAGCGTCGCTGGATGGGGACATCTTGGGCAATATATTTATGTTTTCCCTGAGAAGAATATGGTGATAGTGCGGTTTGGTACTGGGCAAGGGGATCTGGCTTGGGGAGAGCTAATTGAGGATGTGGCCGCAGCTGTTGAATAGACTAAGCGTGGAGCACCTGCTCGATTACTCGATCTAGCAGCTCGCCCATTCTACTTGAGCCGATAGGGATTTCATTAATTCTGATGTGCGATGCTCGCGAGACTTCATTAATATTTCTGGCGCAGTTTTCGCAAATCACCTTAAATGCATGTGGATCTAGATAGTCCTGCTTACCAACTTTCTTGCCGCAAACATTGCACAGGCTCATCTCATTAATATATCCCAGGTTTTGTAGGAACTTTATCCTGAAGCGGTTTAAATCTTCCGCTTTAATACCTTCACTTATCACTCCAACCGCCATCTCGAATATCTCTTCTTCAGGCACGGCTTCGGGAAGAAGCTTATTTAAGACAAAAAGCAGCCGCTTCGCACTATCCATATCAATATCCTCTGGCGGCACCAGCACGACCGCATTAGATTCTTTCAAAATCCCCAGGTTCTTCCCTTCAAAATATGTGATCTCAGTCACCGACAAGGTCTGCATATTGCCGCGATTTTTGCTGGTGATTTTGCGAATGCCTTTGGCGATGATGCTGAATTTCCCTCTATTTCGGCCGAAAACTGTGAGGATCTTATCCGCCTCTGAATAGTTTACTGATTTAATGATTATGACCTGATCTTTTAACTGATTCATTGCCCGCCGCGCTTGGATAACGTCTCTTTCGCTATCGCATCAACATAGGTGCGGAACTTATTTTCGAAGCGTTCGTAGGAGAATTCCTGTGCGTGTGAGCGGATTACATTTGGCTTAAAGCCATGAATTTCAAATTCATGAATTGCATCTACTAGGCCTTGTGCCGTGTAGTCGTCGAAAAGTATTCCTGTACTGCCGTGCACAACCGTTTCGGCTGCACCGCCACCATTGAATGCAATCACCGGACAGCCTGCGGCCATTGCCTCGATAGGCACAATGCCAAAGTCCTCGTCTTTGACTGGGAAAACAAGCGCTCTCGCCTTTTCAAGTAGCTCAAGCTTCTGCTCTTCCGATACAAACCCCATTATCTCTATTAAGTCTGTTGCTTCAAGCTCTGCGACAAGTTGGCGCATACGCTCGATATCACTGCCTGTTCCAGCAATTTTCAATTGGTGCTTCAAGAATGCGCACGCCTCGATCAGCATCTCGATCCCTTTGTAGCTCTCAATCCGGCCGAGGTATAGGAACCACTTTTCTCGCGACGACATGCTCTTGGTGAAGCGGATATGGTCGAGCTTGACTGGGGGGTAGAGAACTTCTGAGTACTCACCATAGATCTTGGCGACACGTGAGCGGACATCGTTTGAGATCGAGGAGATATATTTGAATCTCTTTACTGCTGCCTTGTCGATTGATTGCCATTTTGGGTGCAGCTTATCTTCTATTGATTTGTACGCTTTATATGTTGGCTTTGGTAAGTTGACGGTAGAGCGGGTATCCATCCAGAGAAATCTTGGCGGCGTCATGATATTTAAGACCTCGACGTTGTTATTTCTGAGTGTGATCTGCTTCTCGAACTGATCCGAGATAACCCAGACGAGGTCGTAGTTCTGGATTACCATCTTCTTATAGGCCTTTGGAAGGAGCGGAATTAACTCCTGTCTCAACTTCTTCTTGAGTGGAAATTTTTGGAGGTAGCTGGCATATACTTTTCCTTTTATGCCGAGCTGGTCGGTAATCTTCTTGTCGTACCAAGCGGTATACACATCGCTATTCGGATAAACTCGTATCATATCTCTAAGCATCGCCTCTGCCCCACCCCATGTATATAGCGGATGTATAACGAATGCGACTTTACTTTTCTTCTGCATATAGCTTTAACTGGTTGAGGTATTTAATGAAATTTTTCTGAAACTGGCTTTCTGAAAAGCGTTTTGCGTTCCGAACTATCTCTTTTTCATTATATTTTAGCTTGCTGAATTTGGCGAGTTTTTCGCATAATTCTTCTTGAGACTCGAAAAATTCACCAGTTTTGCCTTCTACAACGGTTTCTTTAACTCCGCCTTCGCGAAGTGCGACTTGGGGTGTACCGAGTGCCATCGCCTCAATAGGCGTATAGCCGAAATCCTCTACCCCAGGGAATATTAGGGCCTTGGCATTTTTATAAAGATACTTCAATTCGAGATCATCTACCCATCCTAGAAAGTTAATGAATTTACTATTGCCGGCTTTCTTCTCAAGATATCTTCTGTCGGGACCATCGCCGACAATAAGCAAATTCTTACGAGCTTTTTTGCATGCCTCAATCGCCCAGTCGATTCGCTTATAATCGTACAGCCTTGAAACGACCAGAAAATACGATTTTGGCAAATATTGATTAGGCCTTCGCATTTCATTGCCAAACCAACACTCATCGATTCCAGGATATAGCACCTCTGAATCGGCTCGATATACTTTGCGCACTTTGTCTGCAATATATTTCGATATCGAAAGGTGCAGGTCGGCACGCTGGAATGCTGCAATATCCCAGCTACGCATATAGTTCGCTATAAATGGTGAAGCGAGCTTGTAGAAAAATCGAAAACGTGACCCTCGCACATTGCTTTCCTGATCCCACAGCGACCTTTGCGGCGTCAGTATAATCGAAATATGCGGCTGATCTACTTTTGTAATAACACCCTTCGCTGCTCCAGCACTTAATGAAATTACCAGGTCATAGCCTGTAAAGTCGAAACTCTCAAATGCTAGCGGCGTAAAAACATTGTAGTGGCGATGCAATGATCTCACAAACGGCATCTTCTGGATAAATGAGGTTTTGACCTCATAATTTTCGGCGAAGGTTCCTTGGTAGGCTTTTCTATTATAGTACGACGTAAAAATCGCAGCTTGCGGGAAAAGCTTTAAGAGCTGCTCCATAAGCCTGTCGCTTCCACCTGGAGTTGCCATCCAGTCGGTTACAACGGCTACACGTATCTTTGAGAATTTGGCTATAGGTTTTGACTTCATTTAATGAAGTTTACCACAGAAACCACTATATACATGGAAAAATTGCGAATACTAAAGAGAAGGTAATTCCCCGTCGTCGTCTGAGAAGTCATCCAGCTCAATATCACCAACTTCGTCATCCTGATCAAGAAGTGCAAGTGCATCAGCCATATCCACATCTGATACCGCAGAAGTAGCATCTCCTGAAGTGCCATCATCTGGGAAAATATCAAGCAACGAGTCGTTTGCAAATGCGACCACATCCTCTTCAATATCTTCAAAACTGCCAAGCTCTCCTGCCACTTCCTCCTCCTCATCATTCTTTTTCTTCGCAGCGCTATACCCACTACCATCCTGAACCAAGCTATCATCCACATCAACAGCATCTCCTAGATCATCAATAAATGTGGACGAGGACTGCTCGGTCTTCTTCTTCGTCTTGCCAAGTCGTGTGAGATACTCATCAGCCTCTTCGCCAGACTTTTCTACCACCTCAACAACCTTAAGCGACGCAGGACAAACCATATAGATACGGCTATCCTCATCATCTGGATCGGCATTTACTGGGGCGAAAACAACGAATTGAATCCCTTTCTCGTCGGAGAGCTTCTTCATCGACTCATCAACTGTGGCCGATTGCTTCTCCTTCGGCGAGATTTTCTTTGCTTTTGGGGCAGTCATTAAAAAACAAAGTCGAGATTAAAATTACCAGCCTTGAAAACCGGAGCTATTCAATATTAGAAATTCCTCGCTCCAAAGCTTTTATTTATAGTTCAGAATAATATAGGCAAATAGTCCTGTCAATAAACCCTGTAGTACGAGGCTTTCTACATTAGACCATTTTCCGCAAATGTGATATTAGGAAGGTAATACTTAATATTAACCACAACTGAAGTGATATACCTCTTCATCACGCTTATAATACTTGCTCTTCTTGGCTACCACTCAAAACATTTGTTTGCCCTTATTAAGTTCAATTCTCGAACTAAAGGAGTTGTAGATACTTATGTGCGAATGCTTGTCGGATGTCTTATCCTTTCCATTATACTAATTCTTTCTGCTGACAAGGTTGTCGACGCGCTCCAAACATTAGATGAAAATATTGAATCCCGCGCTGAGGTAGTAGTTGAATTTTATGAGGCAAAAATGGAATCAGACGATAGCGGGGGTAATGTGGAATCGGTAATTATTTTCTATTATTTCCTTTTAGGCGTTCTCGGTATTGGTGCTATCTTTGTAGGGAGTAGTTACAAGCAAAGACCTCTCAATGAAGATGACGTAGATCTATCCAGTTTTCTGAAGTCTCACCAGAGCGGTGATAAACTTGATCGTGATGAGGTTAGAGACAAAGCACTAGCAGCTATCCAGAACACTAGTAAGAGTTCAGTCGCTATCACTGGAGGATGGGGTACCGGGAAGTCATTCGTCCTTGCTGAGATGATCAAGGGATTGAAGAAACCACAACAGACCCAAAGCAAAAATGTAGTTATATACGCATCTTTCCTAGGAGCTACCACCTACAACGACATACTTTCCATGATCTTAGAGAAAATTGCCTTAGAAATAGAGCGAGAAACAGGATTTAATCTCTATGCCGACCTAGCAAAGTACGGAGAGCTAATCTCAACGATACAACCAGAGTACGGGATCCTATATAAAGTGATGAGTACTATGCTCCCGCGCAAGTCTTCGAGTGACATACAACGGCGAATAAGCGAAGTAATCGAGGCATTTCATATTGATCTGTATGTATTCCTTGATGACATCGAAAGAGATGTGCGCGCTCAGTACCTCGTTTCCATCCTCAAGATTGCTAAAGACCTTTCACAGTTCAACCATCTTACTGTTGTAACTGCATTTGACAAACATATGTTAAGCAAAGTAATTGGAAAGATGCTCACGAAAGACGAACAAAAGTGGGTTATGGAGGGAGAAGCTTTCCTCGGTGGCACAAAATTTTTTGACGATATAATCCCTCTGCCCTCCCCTACAAAAGAACGATATACAGAAGTGTTTCTCGATGAAGCACAGAAACTACTGGGTGTACACTTCAATACAGAGGCTGCTACTGAGCAGTATGGCATCTTGCACGACCACCTTTACGAAAATGATCAGGATAGTATTGCCCCGTTGAGTAACATAAGAAGTGTCTATTACGCAAGAAATATTGCGAAGGATTACTTAGAATTTACGGAGAAGTCGCTGACCCACGCAAGTTTTCTTGAGAATCGAAGCTTTATACCACTGATTTTTCTACTGTCACTATTTAAGGCTATTAGCCAAGTTAGCCCAAGAACCGCTAAGTCTCCGACTGTTTGGGAGTCCTACGAGCAACAGATTCAGCAAGGGAATTATGCCAGCCAGACAAAAGGATTCTCCGACAGCCTTGACGGGTTGGGGCGACTTGTCGCGAAGATAAATGCATTGGTCAAAGTAAGTGAAGATCGGTCGGAGCTTTTCATTTCCGAATTTGTATCGCATGAATCTCCTGTGTAAGGCTACAATCCCTTGCCGTGACACTTCTTATACTTCTTCCCGCTACCACACGGACAAGGATCATTTCTCCCCACCTTCTGGTCCTGACGTACCACAGTTTTCTGCTTTGAGGTCTCACCAGGACGCTCATCTTTGCGTGACTGCGCCGCATCTCGCCTTACTGCACGCACTTTAGCATCCAAGGCGCTGCCTGCATCACTTTTCACCGATCCGCCACCGATAGCTCCCACAGTCTCATGAATCGCTCTTGCCTGAGCTACACTTTCATCCCGTTCCACTACGCGCACTTTATAGAACCTATTTACAACTGCATCGTCAACACTGCTCAGCATCTTCTCGAACAGCTGGAATCCTTCATTCTTATACTCAACAAGCGGATCTCGTTGAGCCATGCTTCGCATGCCTACACCCTCTCGTAGGTCACCCATAGCATCCAGATGCTCCATCCAGAAATTGTCGATCGACTGCAAAATGAGCAATCTGCTGAGCTCCCCAACAGCTTTCGGATTAATTGCATCGATATGCTGTATAAACCCTACAATTACTAGCTGCAGCAATAGATTTTCTTTCTCAGCGGCATCTTTCCTCGAATCTACATCTTTGAAGAAATCTCCGAAATCCTTGTAGCCTAATGCTTTAGCGGCGCTCTCAGTAATTTCGTCAGTCATCAGTGACTGCACCTGAGCAAACGTCTTTCGCTCCTCCTCATTGTCAATCTTCATATCATCTTGCAGCTGTGCAGCGACGACATATCTCACATGATCTACAATCCTTTTCAAGATCCAGAAATTTGCAGGGCGGTGAATCTGCGGATATTTCTTAAACTGATCGACCTCCCAACTTTCCTTGTCTTTTAAGGAGAAACCATCAATATCCTCCAAGATTGCATTTATATCCAGCTTTTTCAAAACCTTCTCATCGATCTTTACTGCTTTTATCTCTGCCTTATCGCCATCCTCAATCACAGAGAGCACTCTCTTCCTCAATCCATACACAATGTCTCTCTGCTGATTAAGCACGTCATCATACTCAACCAGTCGCTTTCTGATGTCGAAGTTGTATGCTTCGACCTTCTTCTGTGCGCTCTCGATGATGTTTCCCAGCATACCTGCCGAGATCGGCATATCATCATCCATGCCGATTGAGCTCATGATTGACTTTACTCTCTCACCTGCGAAAAGCCGCATCAATTCATCTTCAAATGAGACATAAAATCTCGAAGTTCCTGGATCACCCTGTCTTCCTGATCGACCTCGTAGCTGGTTGTCGATTCGCCTAGACTCATGTCGCTCTGATCCGATCACATATAGACCGCCAAGCTCTTTAACACCTTTCCCAAGTGCGATATCTGTACCACGACCGGCCATGTTTGTAGCGATAGTGACAGCACCGAGCTGGCCAGCATTCTGGACAATCTTTGCTTCTCGCTCGTGATTCTTTGCGTTCAGCACCTCGTGTGGAATTCCCTCCTGGTCGAGCATATTCGAGAGGATCTCTGACCGCTCAACTGACGCAGTACCCACAAGCATCGGCTGTCCTTTCTCATGGTGCTCTTTGATATCATTCACAATTGCCTTGAATTTCCCCATCTCGCTGCGATATACCAGGTCATTCAGATCTTCCCGCACCACAGGCCTGTTAGTTGGCACAACCACAACATCAAGCTTATAAATATTTGAGAATTCCTCGGCCTCAGTCAAAGCTGTAGCAGTCATACCGGACATAAAGTCGTAAAGCCTAAAATAGTTCTGAAGTGTGATAGTAGCAAGTGTTCGAGACTCGCGCTTTACCTCTACTCCCTCTTTCGCCTCGATAGCCTGATGCAGACCTTCTGAATAACGCCTTCCTGTCATTGCGCGTCCTGTAAACTCATCCACAATCAGTACCTCTCCATCGCGGATAATATACTCGTCGTCGCGGACATAGAGCTCTTTTGCCTTCAATGCATTTTCCAGATGGTATGCGAATTGAGAATTTTCATAAATGTTGTCTGTCTTCAGCAGCTTCTCTAATCGATCTATTCCAGCATCATTTAGAGCTACGGAGTTGGTCTTCTCGTCAATTGTGTAATGCTCGTCCCTGTTAATCTGCTTAACTATATTAGCAAACTGCTTATAAAGGTCATTTGATGCTTGCGCGCTTTGCGAAATGATCAACGGAGTTCTCGCCTCGTCAACCAAGATTGAGTCTGCCTCATCCACAATCGCGAAATGCAATCTCCTCTGAACCCTATCACCCAATCTTCTAGCCATGTTGTCACGGAGGTAGTCGAAGCCAAACTCATTATTAGTCCCATACACCACATCACATGCATACGCCTCCTGCTTGCTCACCTCTATCAGATTGGTGCCGTCCATCATGTCGAGCTTGAGCCTTCCAGCCTCTTTCCGCTTCTTATCTCGTTCTTTGATTGCGTTCTTGGCATCGTCGCCTTTGCGCTCGATCGCCTCCTCATCTGATACGAATTTGTATGTGGCGCCATTATTTACTACCGCAACACTTATGCCAAGTGGATTGAAGATATGCCCATTCCACTCACCGTCACGTCTTGCGAGGTAATCGTTGACTGTAATCAGATGAGCGCTTCGACCAGTAAGTGCATAGAGGTAAAGAGGTAGGTTTGCTGCGTTGGTTTTTCCCTCTCCAGTGAATAGCTCGGAGATCTTGTTGTCTGCGAGAAAATAGCCTGCCACCATCTGCACATCGAAGTGCTTATGGTCCGTGTATCTTTTGGCCGCCTCACGGACAATTGCGAATGCCTCCGGAAGTAGCTCGAACAGCTCTGCCTTGACCTCTTGCTTGTTAAACTCCGAATCCCACTCTAGCTTGTTTATATCCACTCCCAGTTTTTTGCGGAATTCCGTGGTCTTTGCAGCAAGCTCATCATCGGACAGCTTTGAGCTCCAATCCTCAAGCTCATTGATCTTATTAATTATGGGCTGGATTTTCTTAATCTGCTTATCGTTTGAATCGAACAGCTTCGATATTAGGTTGAACATTTTTTAGGAATATTTGAAGTAGAACTTTGTGATTATATCACCTGAGGCTTAAGTAATCTTTAACTGTAGAGCTGCGCGGTTTTCTGCAGATTTTAATTTATTTTAATAATTTACTGAGAGAATCTGAGTAGGTATAAATTTGAACTGGAAAATATGCTCAGATCAATATTGATTACTGCCATTTCTGCCATCCTTTACCTAATCTGCGCGGGGGTTGCGAGCGCAGAAGATCAACGCTTCATCCTCTACCCCACACAAGACACGCTCACAAAGCGCTGGTATCCGACATCTTCTTCGTATCTCACACGAGATCTCTCGGTAGGCTACGATGGTGTAATACCGCGACGAGAAACACGTACCTATCTCAAGTTTGACTACTCGGTTATCAGGGACGAAGAGGTCAGACAGGAGAATCTGGTTTCGGCAAAGCTGTATCTGTCAGAATACAGGGATATGGCCGGCGAGGAGTACACTGTGGAGCTGTTTGAGACAGCGGCTTTGTGGGAAGATCGCAATCTGAATTGGAGCAACCAGCCAGCTCTGCCTGATGTGCGATATCAGCAGGTGGTGAATCAGAATATTGGTGCAGGAGTTGAGGTCTTTGATGTGACCGAGATCTTTCGCTCGCAATTTGCCGATGAGAGCCGGTGGCCGCGAGGCTATGGCATCAAGGTGCTAGATGAGGCTCTCCCTGGTGCACTCTTCTGGTCGAAAGATTGTGTGAACCATCTGGATTCACCGCGTTGCAATCTAAATCAGATCCCTTATCTCGAAGTTGTGTATGGTGAGGAGCTGCCTGTCGCTGCTGCGACAGAACTTACTCCTGTGGATGGGTTGCATAGCGCGGATCGGAATATCCTATTTGAGTGGAAGCATGAGCAGCAAGATGGCGTGGAATATCAGCTGATGATTAGCCGGAATAGCTCAGCTGTTTATCAAAGCGAGTGGGTCGAAGCAAAGTCGTTGACCTATCAGTTCGAGCGTGAAGGTGAATATGAATGGATCGTGAAGAGCAGGAGAAGAAATTCCGACCTCGTATCGGCAACAGCACCGAGTAGGCTCACTCTCGATTGGAGCTCGCCAGGCGCTGTTCGAATCCTTTACCCAACGAACGGGCTGCTTACAAACAAGCATGTAGTCCCTGTCGAGCTAAGCGGCATGGAGGCTGATAGCGAGTATAAGCTGTATATAAATGAGGCAGAGATTTCACTCCCGGTGAGCAGTGTGAACACAGATAAGGAGGGCGAGAACTTGCTGAAGGTAGTTGGTGTCGACAGTGCGGGCAACAGCTCTGAGTCGTCGGTTAGTTTTATAACCGACTGGACGCCTCCGTCTACTCCAGTAATTGAACTCTTGCCAGACGTGCTGGCTAAAAGCATCAGCGCTAAGATCTCAGTGGATGCTGATAACGCGGTGAGAGTACTCGAGAATGGTGTGATAATTAAAAACATTTCTGGTGGTGAGTTGAGTCAACCACTTTTACTGGTCGAGCAGTGGGAGCCCGGGAAAGAGTACTCGTACAGTGCTTCTAGCTTGGATGCTGCGGGTAATCAGAGTGAGCGATCAGTTCCAATCAAATTTGTAGCTCCAACCGAGGCAGTGCTCGGAACTGAATCCACAGCTGAGGAGCTGAGATCTGTTCTTGGATCTCCTCTCGCTAGTCGTAGTAGCACAGCCAATCGGTGCAAGGTTGAGGCCAACCTAGATCTGAAAACTCTTCGTGTTGTTTCCTGTAAGTTTGGCGCACCAAATCTCAAGCAGGTGAGTCAGATAAAAGTGGATCAGAAAAACTACTGGATTAATGCCGTCTCACAGTTTAAAAGAAATGTGACTCTGGATATTGATTATTATAAGTGCAAGATCCCACACGCTTTCACCACATTCTGCCTACCATTTAAGGATAGCTCTGAAAAAGTCATAGTCACAAGCATCGGAGCTGCTAAATTAGTCCTAAACAATAAAAGTACTCGCGAGTATCAATCATCCAATGTCGATGAAAATATACACTCGCTTTTCTCAAACGGCGAAACATATAAAGGAAAAGCTGCTACTATTGCATTCGAACTTAATCTCGCGACACGAATAAAGGGTGGCTTCTGGCTGCAAATCAACGGCACTTCTAAAACTTCTAATAGCAGCACTATCAACCAGATTGAGGATAGGACATTGATCGAGAAGTATTTTAAATACCCGTTTGCCAAAATGATTGGAGTAACTCAATGGTGGGGCAAAACTGCCTTCAATGACCACCACACCGGTATAGATTTTGGCAGTACGCGCGAGAAACTCTTTGCCACCGCTAATGGGAAGATCGGATTTGTAGGTTGGGATAGCTACTACGGCCCATGTCTATCCGGTGGCAATATATTAAGGATTGATCATGGTAACGGCATGAGCTCACTCTACTTTCATCTAGAAAATTATAAAAAGGCCGGTGGAATTGATTGGAGAGTTGGTGAGAATATCAAAAAGGGCGACCAGGTTGGAGTAAGCGGCAACAGCGGTGCATATAATTGCCAACCTCTCGCATACCACCTCCACTTCGAGCTGCGCAAGAGCAAGGATCAAAAGGATAACACTGACCCAGTGCCACATTTGGATGTTGACTGGAGCAAGATCCCGACTCTTGGAGCCAACGCAAATCCTGGAAGATTGACAGGAAATAATCCACATCCAAGTTACTAATCATGAGAAGATTCAAGCTATTAATTATTTCGCTATCATTATTCCTTCTGTTCGCTCCAGCTATACCGATTGTGTGGTTTGTCGGAAAAGGTAGGAATGAGCCAGAGTCGAAACCAAAGATCCTGCTCTACCCTATTGGTGAATTTTCGAGCGTAAGCCTTGTTGAATGGATAGATGAAGAGCTTATAATCCACACACCCACCCTCCTGGCTCGACATGATCCGAAAAATAGAGTGAGTAAAATTCTAGCTGAACATCCAGAGGGTGAGGTTGCAGGCTACAACGGTCGTGAAGTTTTCTTCTGCCAATATAGCAACTCCGTTATATTCTCTCCTGATCAGTTTGCGACTAGCATCACGATTTTAGATTCGGAACGGAAGAGTATCGACACTATTGAGCTTCACCAAACTGTCAGGCCACTCAACTGCTCACCTACCTCTATCTTGCTGACAAACAATTATCACGGAGCCCCAGAGAAGTATTACCAGTACGAAGGCGGTACACGACAGCTAGCCGAAGCAAAAACACCTGGAAGTGATGTAATTATTAGTGGCCAGGAGGAGACAGAGCTAATGGTCGGTAATCAAAACATTGGCCTGCAGATGCCGAATAACTTCAAAGCCGGCTATCCTTCGGCAGATGCCAAACAGATTGCCCTAATTGATATGTCCAGGAATCTCTGGATCGTAGAAATAGTCTCGACTGCTTTCGAAAAGAGCTCTTACTTAGTTATGCCTGTCTCATCTGACACTGATCTTATCGCACAGGCCAAGGAATGCCAAGCCGTTTTAACGAAATATCCCTCTATAAGTCACAGACTCCTACTATCCTACCAATAGCAGCAACATTATCCCAACAATCGACATTGAAAGCCCAAACTTCAAGAAAACCGAAGCAATGAAACCAACCACGGTGCCAAGCCCAGACTTGAGTGCTGCCTTGATCTCTTTCTTATCAATCAACAGCTCAAATATCACCACACCAACAAACGGCCCCACAATTACACCGACGAATCCTCCGACAAAGAAGCCGACAATCATCCCCAGTATCGCCCCAACAATCCCCCACTTTCCTGCGCCAAACTTCTTGGCGCTGAAAGAGCACGATCAGGTTGTCCAACAAAGATCCCTGCGATCGCCATAAACAAAAATAGAATAATCCAAGGCCAGCTAATCTCGTCGAATCTATTGATGAATGCAGCAAGCAAAGATGCAAGAAACACCAGCCAGATGCCTGGTAGATTGATAGCGCTAAGTACAAGTCCCGCTACTACCAACAGCGCGACCAGCACGTAACCGAGCAGAGCCAAGATTTCAATTACCATTGAATTAGAAGAGTTAATCTCAAAATCAGGTCAATTATACGTGCGACCAGCATAAGAAGCCACTACCTTGTTTTGCGCTTTTTGCGGCTCTTTGCATCAGGGAAATACTCCCTGTAGACACCCTCCAAGACCTTCTCGACCTCACCCGCGCACTTCTCCCAAGTGAATCTTTCAGAGTACTTACTCCCCCTCCGCCCCAGCTTCCCAGCATACTCTCGATCCTTATACAGGCGTCACATACGCCTCGCCAACCTTCTTGTAATCCTTCCCATCCACCAACATACCGGCATCGCCCACGACCTCAGGATGACTGGATGTCTCACTCACTACCACAGGAGTCCCAGCTCGCATCGCCTCAGCCACCGCCAGGCCAAAGCCCTCATAGTGGGACAGATGGGTAAAGGCAAATGCATTTTTCAACAACAGCTCTTTATGCTCCGGCTCATAGAAACCAGAAAACACCACCTTGTCCTTCAGCCCGATATCCTTGATCATCTGCTTGAAATCTTTAACTGGCGCACTGTCGATCTCGTAAGCGGCACCGGCGATCACCAGATATGGAGCCTCAGCTTTTGAGACTCCGTCGCTTGAGAGCTTCTTCAACATCTCTTGGTAGCTGTACACGACACCCTCGTTATTCTTGGTGCGCTGTATGTTGCCACCCATGTAGATCAGGTACTTTTTCTTTTTCCAATCTTTGGGCAGGTATTTCGCTAAAATTTTAGCCTCACTCTCGGGAGAGCCTGATTCTGCACGCGCCTCTGCCGACATCTTCTCTAGCTCAACACCCATGAATGCCTTGTAAACACGCTCTTCAGGATAATCTTTGTAGCATTTCAGGAAGTCGCGAGCGGTCGACTCGGAGATTGCGATTATTGCATCCGCACGAGCTGTACGATTTTGCCAAAACCAATATTCACGCTTACGCAAAGCATTCACAATCACACCTTTATTCGCATACATGTCCAGCATAGGCATGGCGAAGTCATAGATCATGACAGCGGTTGGATGATAGCCGGCGGGATGCCCCTGCCAGAAGTAGGTAGCGAAGTAGACTGACTCGGGAATCTCGCGATATATATACTCGATCACTGGCTTCAAGTGCAGAGTGTATGTCAGTGGGTTGAGGTAGCCTGGGAAAAGCACTCCAGCGTCATACAGGATCACGTTGTCTGCATTTTTCACGGCGGGGTCTAGGGTGCTTTCTGCATCTGTATGTAGGATTAGGTGGTAGGTGACCTTGGGGTTGTTGCGGACTAGTTGTTCGGTGATTTTCTTGGTGGCAATGCCGATACCGGAGTATGGTTTGGACTGGGTTGGTGTTGTGTCGATGATGATGTTCACAGTTTTATGATACCCCAGGCTGACTACGCTGTCACATCATTATCAAATTTCACTCGATGTGGAACCATAGCAATACTGTTTATATCAATATGCTGATTGACACTAGTACTGTTGAACAAAAATCAATGACGTGGCAGTTCTGGCATAATATTAAAATCATCCTCATTTCATTTCTTCGGGTATGACCAGAACATCCGAAGATAAAGACCTACCGACTATACTCGCAGATTTTATACGAATTGTTAACATCCTCCCAAGATATGAAGGTATCCCATGAGCAGAACAACCCTAGGTCAGCACAGACAAGACTCTTGGCTCCAGGTCTCTCGTAGCTTATATGTATATCAGTACAGTTTGACTGAACATATTCGTGGCCGGATATTTGCATTTTCAACGTATCCTGAGCATTAGCGATATTAGCTAAGTATATTACCTTATATTTAGCTAATGGTAGAACTTGTTCAACATCTCCCATTGTATTCGAGTCAAGGATATAGCCATCGATGTTGTATCTATGTGTAAGTTGTGACAGATATGACACTTCGGAATAACCAGAAGAGTAAACAATTACACTATCAGGTTCTATATGAATAAAAGCCGACCTCGTTGTTTCATCCGAGCCACGATTTTGTATAAAACCGAAAGATGTGGAGGCCATATAGGCAGTAATTAGGACAGCTGAGCAGGTCAAGGATATCAGCGCAATGTATACTCTTTTATTCAGCCTTCCAGCATATATTACATAACAGTATGCCAGCAATGTAACTGGAATTGTAATAAATAGATATCGTCTTGACCACCAGTACAAGGGACTAGAATGACTTGATTCGAGTATTGGAAGTAGCGCAAGGATTCCAACTATAAATATCACAACGCTTTCACTATGTCGTCTATACATGAGTAGCGAAAGCCCTAATAACCCAATGATAGTAATATAAACGGGATAAAAATAATTGAGCCGAACGAGGTTTATTAACTCAATATTCTGTTCAGTAATAGGAGCAGTGGTTATAGTATATGCCGTAGATATAAAGACGACCGCAGATACCACCATAAACATTAAAGCTAAAAGAAGTGCAATGCGTTTTCTCCACCAACCACTCACAGACTTAAATCTCGAAATAAGATGAGTGTGTGACAATATAAATATAAACGATAGAGCCACAGACACTGCTACTAAAATATAAACTGGCAGCGGTCTCGAAGCAGTGCCACCAATCGTCTTATTAATATATGGTTGCGAAAAAAAGTACATAAATAACGCTGTAGCCAGAAGGCTAAGTACCAAGAAATAGTCGTCCCACTTGGACTTTTTATGCAAAGACCGCGTTAAATAGTACACAGGAAGAATCAGAGATATAACTATCGCATCAAGCTTTGTTAAAAACAGCACCGAGAGCAACACTACTGCTATAGAAGTAATTATCGACTGTTCTTTCTCCTTATTTAACAAGTACAGCCATACAATTAGAAGCATAAGTGATTGTGCAAACACCTCAGTCATAAACTCTTTAGAGTAGTTCAACTGGATTGCGTTAAAAGAAAACAGCATTAAGCCGAGGGCAATTATAGTCTCATACTTACCAAAAAGTCTTTTCAGGATCACATAGAAAGTAACCGCACTCATAAAACTAACTAGGATCTGGATGACTTTCATACCAAAATAACCTTTGATGAGGTTTCCGTATGACAATATGATCGGATACATCGGGAGATACTGAGTGACTGCAGACCCATCCTCTCTGCATATAAGTGCAGAATTACAGACAGAACCTTCTATCACCTCTTCTTTATAAGCCCCATCTCCAGCATAACTGTACGCTATGCTGACATATCTACCCGCGTCCATCTCGCCCCTTACTGTCCACTCCGAGAAGGAGCCAAGTAAAACACAGTGTATCGAGCCGATCAAAAGAATATATATTAAATCCTTTGTGGTTCCTTTCAGCTCCCGAAGCTCTTGGAAACGAAGCCGCTTAAAGTAAAAGTATAATAGCAAAATCGCTACAGAGGTGAGAGACACTAATATAAGATTTATAACTGTGAACAATGATAACAGTAAGAGTAGTAACCCAATCACACAATAAAACGCTAAAGATAAAGCGTAAGAAAGTAAAAAAAACTCGACGATGCTCTTGAGCTTTAGGCGATTGTTTACACAGACTGACAGCAGAACTGTATTAACCAGGATCACCGACAAAAGTAATAGCCACATATTTACCCTTAATTAGTATTAGTCCTTTTGACTATCATCTGCGCAATAAAGCCAAGCATAAGGAAGTTCAAAGTGAATACGAATGCTAAGACAGTTTTATCAGTCAGATTGCGCAAAACAAACAGATCGTAAGACAGTGAGATAACAGTGCCAATAAAGGACAACAGAGCCAAAGGCAGGAATATTCTGAACGGTTCAAAGTACATAATCGTGTTAACAATCTTAAAAATAAACCCGAAGAAGTCGTTAATAGGCCTGATTTTCGATTTGCCATCACGCTTGAAATACTTAGTATCCAAGTAGTAGACCGATTTGTGTTCACTCAAATATGCAATCGTTATAGTAGTCGTGAACGAAAACTGATCCGGGAGTAAAGGATATAGGTGCTCCATGTCCGAGCGATAAAACCCTCTAAGCCCCGAGTTAAGATCAATTATCTTCGCTTGCATTAGTGCAGATGTAAACCAGGTCAGGAACCATTTAGCAGGCTTCCTAACTAGCGGAATATTCTCTCTATTGAGAGTTCTTGCCCCAACAACCATTCGGTAATCGCTCAGTAAGTCTGATATTTCAGGTATCCTTGTATTGTCGTAAGTACCATCGGCATCTGTAATAATAATCTTATCGTACATAGCCTCCCTGATCCCTCTTTTAAGTGAGCAACCGTAGCCCATATTTCTCTTATGGTTAATCAATATGAAATGCTCTAGCTTGGCCTTAGATAGCAATGTCAATGTATCATCTGTTGAGCCGTCATTAATGACTATGATCTCGTACGGATCGGCGTAATTTCTTAGTATTTCTGCAATGGATTCGATTGTCCCTAATATCGCGCCTTGTTCATTGTACGCCGGGATAACTACCGTTATTCCTACATTATGAGCTTTGACTTTTTTCATGCTTTGAATTTACACTATGAGGATGATAAGATCAATAAGTCAAACCATCGAAACTCAGTGTTAGGTAGGTTATTTATGAGTAGGTTTATAGCAAGATTACTTCACAAATTATCATCATATCCCCTTGACTGAAAGACAATTAATAAAAGAAACCTCCGCAGAGAGCAGCAAAAACAGAAGGGTCTTGATGTTTTGCTACGAATACCCTCCCCTTGGAGGCGGCGGGGGATGCTTTGCCAGAGACTTGCTGTACGAGATAGCACATAGCCATCAAGATGTAGAGGTTGACCTGGTTACTTTCGGGAATTATAAATTTCCTCCTTTTATCTCAGAACAATTCGGAAATGTAAAAGTTCACCGAATTGGAAAGTTCCTCCCACGAAAGAATAGGGCGACAAGCGGTATCCTACTGCTTCTTGCATATCCTTTTTTTGCTATCCCGAAAGGGATAATGCTTTCATTGAGAAACAAATACTCACGCGTTTACAGCGTATTTACGTTCCCTTCTGGCTTTGTTGGAGCAATAGTATCAATCCTGTTTAATAAGCGACACTATGTGACTGTCATAGGTGGAGACATATATAAGCCAACTGAAGGATACTCTCCACACAAACACTTACTCCTTAAAGTTGCAGCGCGCCGGATTATAAACAACGCATACAAGGTCAATGCTATATCAACAGATGTGCGGGAGAAAATATACAAATTTTACGGAGTCAAAAAAGAGGTCGAAGTCGGTCATATAGGAATCCCTTTCACGACTCTGACTAACTTAAGAGATCATAAGTTCGACCTCTTTACGTTTGTTGCACTTGGTAGGCTCGACACAAGAAAGGGCTATGACATAATGATAAAGGCGTTTGCAATTCTCCCACAAACCAGTGAATGTCAGCTACTAATAATCAGTGACGGGCCGGAGAAAGGACATCTGCTGCGACTTATCGATGAACTAGGCGTTAGTTCAAGGGTACATCTATTGGGATATGTAAGCGATAAAGAGAAATATCAAATAATGGCCAAGTCTCACTGCTTTGTACTTTCCTCCTACCATGAGGGTTTTGGATTGGCTTACATTGAGGCATTGAACAGTTCTCTCCCTGTAGTTTCAACAGCAAATGGCGGTGTAGAAGATATTGTATCAGAAGGATATAATGGCCTCCTATCACCAGTTGGAGATATAGAAGGCCTGTCAGAAAATATGAGCCGCATTATGCAAGACCAAGAGCTGTATACTAAATTATTGTCGAATTCACGGAAGAGCGTGGCTCAATTTAATATCACTTCCGTCACCAATAACTACTTATCTTTCCTCGATCTCAATTCCTAGTCCTCAAGGGCGTTAACGCTACTACGCAACTGTTGATAAGGCTTTAAAGTATCATGTTCACTAAACTCTGCCTCCAAGGGATAATTGAGTGTGAGCATCCCGAACAATTTCACAGGCATCTATGCTACAATAGTGACCATTGTAACCTATACACTCGTAATTGTGTAAAACAACCGTGAAGCCAAGAATCAGCTACAATGAAGCAATAGATCTCCTCAACAGAAGGCCTGTGCGTTTAGCGATAAAACTTTCAAATGGTGTACGCCGGTTTAAATACAAGGTCACTCCACATATACCAGATTTTACTGAAGATGAGGCAATAAGGTTATACGAACCATTTTCAGACCCAGTAAGAACCTGGTCCAACCAGGAGCTCAGGAGATTTTCTCACCTGTTCGGAGGAGATATAGTTAACATATCCGGCTGGGAGGATAAAGATAAGGATGGCGATTACTACAGAAACTACTTTCCCAAGGCAAGCTCTTATACAATCACAAACTACAGCCAACACATGCCTGACCGGGATGACGAGATTACTCTCGACCTCGAGCAAAATCTGAACACATCGCTTAAGAACAGGTTTGATACTGTATTCAACCATACAATTCTTGAGCATATCTACCAAGTCAAAAAGGCTTATAAGAATATGGCTATGATGTCGAGAGATGTTGTCATCACAGTTGTACCTTTTATTCAGCAACAGCACGAGCAGGAGACTTTCCGAGATTACTGGAGGTTCACACCAACTGCGCTTAGGTACCTTGCACGAGATAATGGTTTGGAGATTATATATGAGAATTATAGAAGAGATCCATATGAGATAACTTATATAATCTCCGTCGCATCAAAAAAACCAGATGAGTGGAAGTTAAAAATGCCACCATACGAAACACTCTCTCAGATTGCCGACTGGATCGGCTAGATCACGAGTTAGAATACGTTGCATAAATATCCAATCGCTAAGTGAAGCAATTAGTAGGTGTAAGTCCTTAAGAATATGTACCCACTATTGCCGATTACTGTTTCAAACAATTCATCTGTAACAGAGAAATAGGAAATATTGGTACGTTGAGGAGAAGTACCAGTCCTTCGCTCCCAAGGATACCAAGTTATGCCATCATTACTGTAACGGATGAACAGATAATTCGTGGAATTGCCTTTAACCGACTGGAATAACCTCCCATCAAAGGATACCATAGAAGGGGTTGCCGAAGTAAATCCGCCGTTCTGAGTCCAATCGCCCCAAGTGACTCCATCGCTTGAACTCCTCGTAAATATACTTGAACTATTACCTCTTACAGTCATATATATTTCGCCGTCAAATGCAGCAATCTCTGGCACAGATGGTGTCTGTCCCGTTAAGGTAGTCCAGTTCTCCAAAGTGTCAGGTGAAGATCCATCCGCCAACCCGTCAAATAACCCATCACCACTACTTCTTACGTAGATATTGTTTGTTGAAATGCCGCGAATACTTTGGAACAACCTTGAATTAAATACTGTCGAGGAAATCGTTGTGCTTGTAAGGCCGCCATTTTCTGTCCAATCTGTCCAAGTCGATCCATTTGAAGTATATCTAACATAGATGCTTCCACTATTACCTTTTACAGTCATGTATAGCTTTAAACCATCCCCTGGATCATATGCAACCAGATTTATCTGCTCAGGCGTCTGCCCTGGAATTTGAACCCAATCCTCTGCAGCCTCACTATTATCAAATACTCCGTCAGCTGTACTCCTTAAATACACGAAGTTAGTGGAAAATCCTTTTATAGCCTGATAAAACCTTGAGTTAAACTCTGCTGATGCAACTGGTTTGCTAGTCCTCCCACCATTCTGGTATAGAGTAGAATCAATGTAATAATGGTAGTCGTTAGCTAGCTGAAAATCTAACACCCCATACCCCGTGGTATTATCTCTACCGACACCATAGCTAGTAATGTCCTGGACTGACATCAACAATATAGACTCAATATTACTTGCTGTCATAGTTGGGTTATTACTCTTAATAATCGCCGCTGCCGCTGCCACCTGTGGTGCAGCGAAGCTTGTACCTATAGACACATCCGTCGCTGTGCCTGTAAATACACCTCCTCCATCACCGGCACTAGTACAACCGTAACAGGTAAGTGTTTCCTGATATGCAGCCGTACCTGCGGCTCCTCCTTCACCTACATATGCGACGAGGTCGAGGTTGCTACCTCCATTTGAGTAATCACTCCTTGTGTTATCAGCATTAACTGCACCCACGGCAAGAACGTTGTCGAATGCAGCTGGGTAACTCACAGCCTGCATAGATCCTGATGTCGAATCATTTCCAGAAGCAGCTACAAAAACCATACCCTCTCCATACCAATAATCAATCTGATCCTGGAACACCTGGTCAAACGGAAATCCACCGATACTCATATTTACAACGTCAGCACCGTTTACACCTGCGTACTCAATCGCCGTTTGTACATCTGCCATCCAGAAAAGATGATAATCGCTCTCATCATATGTCTGCGAGGTATGGGTGTTGTTGGTAGTATTTATTGAAGCAGCAAGTGGCATTATACTTACATTAAATGCAGGCGATACTGTATCCCCACCATTATCTACACCTCCTGCGATCAAGCCGGTCACAAATGTACCGTGACCATATGTATCGACAGGATGACCAGGCTTTCGCCTAAAAGTATTCGATGTACCAGAAAAATCCACAGGGGTCATACCGTTGCATGTTCGTTCTGAGAGACTTTCGGTTGCTACTATGTCTGTAATCTCAAGCTCTGCAAAAGCGAAGGTGTCCATGCCGTGTGCGTCATCGATCACACCATTACAATCATCATCCATCCCGTTGCTTGCTGTCTCGCCTGCATTCACATATAGATTTGGAACATCATCGGCAACTGCTAGGAAGTTATTCTCTGTAAATCCGTCACCAGTGTCATCATCGAATGCACCGTATGCCAAGCCGGTATCGATTACAGCTACTACCACCGATGAATCACCACCGCACGATGCGCCACCTGGACATCCCTGATCATGCCACATCTCTTTGACTTTGCCGGAGTTGTAGTACCACTGGTTAAATGTAGGGCCTGTGACGTCATAGTCACCTGGATATGCTTGGGTGCCGTTATCTGTCCATGCTGCAATTTTGCCTAAGTAGTCAGGAGCTGCATAGGCAACTTCTGGGTCTTCCATTAGTTCAAGGAGCGTATCGCCAACATTTTCTTTCTGTTGAGCGGTGTTTGCGAGGTAGTCAGAGTCGTTTCCGTTTGCATGTACGGTTACTGTTGAAACTACTTTGAAGAATCCGTCCTCTCCACGCTTCTCGAGATCATCTTTATACACAACCCTTACTCTTTTTGAGGAGTACTCTCCTCGCGAGAGCATTTCTTCTACCGATGCCCTACTAGCAATATCATCTCTCGAGGCTAACACATCAAGAGAGAACTTATTATCTAAGGCTCCAATAGTGAATAAAGTTGCAACAAAGGCTCCAAGCAGAAAAAACTTCTTCATATCTGTTGTTAAATGCGGTATATTTTATCTCCTACCACAATACATGAATTTACCTTCTAATTTCAAGTCAAGAAGCAGTCCGACTATATTATGAAAGAATGCACGGTGTTTCGAGCGAAATTAGGGTTGTAGTAAGGGTCGTTTTCAATGTACTTTTTCCACTTATCTCTCATGAATTCGGTTTCCATTTTTGGAGGCTCCTTGATCCTAGAAGCAGACTCATGGTGGAAAAGCCTTGCATGTGCTGTATATACATTACGGTAGCCGGCCTGAAGAAGCTTAAGGCATAAGTCAACATCATTATAATTAACCTTAAGGTTCTCCTCATCAAATCCTCCTACTTCATCGAATTTGGTGCGTTTTATCATCATACATGCACCAGTTACTGCACTATAGTTTCGAACTAGGTTCATCTGATTAAATGCACGAGGACTTCCTTCTCTCTCTTTGTAAAAAGCATGTGCGGCAACAGGTCTATGACCATCATTAACATCCGGCCCGAGCCCTAGAATGACCCCAGCATGTTGGATTGTATGATCCGGGAATAGCAGCTTTGCCCCAACAGCGCCAATTTTTTCCATCTGAGCCCACATTAACATCTCTTCTATCCAACGAGGCTCTATAACTTCTGTATCGTTATTAAGGAAGAGTATGTAGTCAGCTACTGACTGCTTAACAGCCCAGTTATTTATCGCTGAGAAGTTGAACGGCTTGCTATATTCGGCTACCTTTACTCTGTTATCCCTTTCTTGAATCTCCTCCAAATATTCCAGCGTCTCCTCTTCTTCTGAGTTGTTATCTACAATATGGATTTTGAGATTCCCATAGCTGCTTTTTTCTATAATTGACTCAACACATCTGCTCAGAAGTCCCTTCTTATCTTTAGTTGGGATTATAATGTCAACCTGTGGATTGCCTTTTATCTCAATATTCGCTTTGAAGGGATAGTTATCGCCAATAACTTCTGCCTTATATCCTTTCCTTTCAAATGACTCTGTTATTGACCTTTTTGCTGCAGCAATAACATAAGGCTTATGCTCTACACTATCAGCAGTTGACCCTGGGATTTTACGCCAATGATACAATATCTTGGGGATATGATAAATCTTGTCTGTAAGATCAAAGACTCTAAGACAGAGATCATAGTCTTGACTACCTTCATATCCTTTCCTGAGCTTACCTGCTTTCTCAAATATATCTCTGCTGTAAAGTGCGTGTGTAGGATACATCATCGATAGCAGGAACTCTGGCGATGGGCCAGGCTTGAAAAATGGTTCTACCCTGGCGCCGGACACATCTAACTTATCTTCGTCGAAATATATAAGATCCGCCCCCGGATTTGCCTCTATCCCCACAACAAGCTCTTCAAGTGCTCCAGGAGCAATCAGGTCATCATTGTCCATCAGGAGCAGATAGCTACCTGTAGACAGGTCGAACGCAGTATTGGTGGTTTCGGAGATATGCCTATTCACTGGAGAGAATTGCACCTTTACCCTTTCATCTTCTGCCTCTAGTTTCTCGATGAGTGGGGGGATCTCACTATTCGTCGAAGCATCATCAACAATACATAGCTCCCAATTCGTATAACTCTGGGTCTTTATCGAGTCAACAGCCTCAACAAGGTAATTGGGTGAGACATTATACACAGGCATAAGGATCGATATTTTTATATCTTGCGCAACAGCAGCCACCTGCGTATTTTTCGACTCTACTTCATTTACCCAATCTTTGTACTTACTTTGAGTTATATCAACAATATCTGTTCCTACACCCAGCCACCTATCTAATACCGACTTAGATTTTCGCGCACTTGCTTTCAACCCATGCGCCCTCAAATATCGAACTGCATTTCGGCTTAATCTAGCAATATAGCTCACGTTTACCTTCCATTAATTATTTTAATTTTGCATACAATCATATACGATGCTGGGTTAAGAGCAACCACTAATCATTCTCTACCAACGCTACCAACATATCTGAGCCTCTAAAAACTATCCTATGGTTGTATTTTTCTTGAAACTGCTCAGCCATCTCCGATCCTGTACCTATTGCAATATACTTCACGTTAAAATCGTACTTCTCATTATTACTTGCAACAACTTCCATATCTGGCAAGTACTGAATTAACTCCCAAGGGCCTTGAGGTGAGTATGCCTCATAAAAGCGTTCCGTAAACTGCTTTTCGCCCATAGCATCGTAGCTTCTGAGGTCGTGTATTTTATATTGGGTTGCTATATTTGGCGGCAATGTTGTATCGATAAACAGCACGCGTTCCTCAGTAGTATTTTCTTGCAAGAACTGTATTCCAGGTGTCACAGGGAACCTCGAATTAAGGTCATACGAAGGATTATAATTGTAGGCATAGCTCACGATATCTATTGCGAATATTATGAAGATGATTGCTGTGGCATGCCACCTCGATAGTTTACCCCCACTGTAAAGGAGTATAACTAACAGGAAAGAGATTAATAATATTGCGGATATCAGTATCTGCTTCATCGAATAGTTGACCATCGCAATCGCATCTGCTCTCAGATCGCTTCCGATTATCATAAGCTGGTCGACTAGCGCTATTGAGAGCAATTGACTCTCCGTAACATAGACCAATAACGACGCACAAAGTATCAGTAGTCCCATAAAGAAGACGATTCCTGCGTAGCGATAGTTGGAAGGAATACGATGGAAGACGCCTTCTCCTCGAAAAATATATTGCAAAGCAATTACTCCAAGAATGATATTATTCATCCCAAACAGCAGCAGCAGTCGATGGTTTGGCGCTAGATCAAATGGGGGGATCTCGGTCACAAGCTGGAAGATTGGCCAGATTCTTAGCGACATAAGGAGGATAAAAATGTTAAGCGCTATGAGTAGGATAACCAGCGACCGATACTTCTTGGCAAGCAACGCCAAAGGGGCAATGATGATAAAGATCAGCCCTGCAAACCCTTGGACAGACTCGTTATAGTTCGTTAGTGGTGCAAAAGTTAGCTCGAAACCCTTATCTAGAGATAATGTGGGGAAAGCATGGGTATAAATATCATCTCGCGGATTGCCATAAATATTTGGGACGAACCAGGTAAGTGCAGCTGCAGGTGGCTGACCATATGTGTTGGTCTCAACTCCACTACGAGATTCCAGCACATATGACTCTTTCAGGTATGAGAGGAATGGCACCAATTGTATCGAGGCCAGCAGTAGGCCCGCGAATATGGGCAGGGCATAAAGCGCCGATTGTCGAACCAAAGACTTTATCTGAATCTTCCTGAAACTCGTCGCTGCAAGGATTCTATACATAAAATAGATGCCTGTTACAAAGCATATATTAAACGAGGTCTCTACATGCCCACCCAGAAACTGCAGCAATATAAGTACCGTGAGAAGCAGCGAGTGCTTTATTCTATTTCTCCGACTGATTTCTAGCTCTGTCAGCTGATGAGTTACCCAAAGAAGCCAAGGGAGGAAGATAGATACATTAGAGTGCGGGTGGGATAGCCACACAATGTTAAAGCCGGCAAACGCAAATATCAAACCACCAAGAAGTGCAAACTCTCTCTTGATCTTCAGAGCCGTAAGCAGGAGATACATACCAAATGCAGCAAAGATGAGCCGGATAAGCACTCCAAGTGTTGAAGCGAAATTTACCTCTAAGAGGTAGAAAATAATATTGGTCGGGAAGAATACTGCAGACTGATCATTTCCAATCAGAGGTGCACCATCTGCCTGATATGGGTTTTCCCACGGCAGCTTGCCTTGTCGTATCTGTTCCCTCGCATACATTTTCCATGGCTCGAACTGCAGAGTCTGATCAGATAGTAGCTCATTAGACGGTACATAATCATCCTCCACCAAGTATGAATAGTTGTCATAGATATAGATCATGTCCGATGGACTCACTGCTTCACCTCGGAGAATCGGTTGCATAAAAAACACCGATATTACTAGCATGAACAGTAGAAAGGCACTAACAGCTGGATGCTTCTGAAATTGTCCTTTTAGATGGATCAGACTCTTTTTCATTCTCAATAATTGAATCTATTCTGTCATATCTGTAAGAATCTCAGAGTTCTTTCTGAAAATAAAAAATTTCCTCACAAAATAGTTGAACAGCACGATAAACACGATCGATATATTCTTCGATATTAGGTAGTGGACGCCAAGTCCTACCGTCAGGTATTCAAGGATTAGCTTGGTGATCAACACGCCGAGGGCTGTGGTAACGATATAGAGTGGCAGTGTAAATCTTTTCTTCCTACCACTGCTGGTGAAAACATACCTGATAGTCAAGACATAGCTAATTAGCGTAGATATAATGAACGAAATAATCGAGGAATTAACTGCGTCTATATTTACCAGATTTACCAGAAGGATATAGAAAAAAATATCTATTAAGTAGGTAGTGAAACCGACCGCTAGGTAATTCAGTTTTTCTGAGCTTCTAATAGAATCGTATATTGCGAAAACTTTTTCCATCTCTTCTTTCCCGCACTCTAATTATGCAAACACTCGATGTTAGCATAGATACCCTTTTCACAAAATCATAAACCTATTATTATGTCTGTGGTATATCCGACTTTTCTATTACACGATAGCACAGTGAATATCAGAGGATCTTATTCGTAACAGTAACAATTACATCTTTACACATGGGTGCCAATAAAACCAGCACAATGGGCAGCAAGATTGTAGATACGCGCATAGAGAAAGCCCTGCTTCTCGGCCTATTTATTACATTTCTCATCCTAGTTCTTTATAAGACATACTTGATTACCGATAGCAGTGACTTCTTAAATAGGTACAAGTACTTCACCCCTGACAGCTATGACTGGATCGTCAACGGAATATACCAATTTAGAGACGATAAAATATCGTATCGAAGCTCAGGACTGCCACTGCTTATCAAACCGCTGTGGGACTTGAATCTGCTGTGGCTTCTTCCGTTTATCAATGCTGTCACGTTTATCGGCCTTATTTTTACGGTTAACCGTTCTGTTAATTTCTGGACCAAGAACTATAAGCTTGCCATTTTTCTATCGATAATTCTTTTTCTGAACTTCGAGCTCCAAGAGTTTTCAAAATATATACTGGCAGATCTATATGCCGTGCTATTTCTAGCAGCATCGGTCTACTTTATATCTACCTCTAGGCCCAACAAGTCATTCCTATTCCTAGGAGTCTCGGCACTTTTCCAAAGTTTCGCGTTTTTTGTTTTCCCAGCATGGATCGCAATCAGTTGCCTGGATCTGCTGCTGAGTAGAAAGAAGCATAGGACATTGGCCGCATTTACGAAAGAAGGTGTAACAGAAATATTGTCAAAGACATTTATGTTCCTGTTCCCATTGCTGCCTGTAATGATCTATAAGGCGATCAAGTTTGGAAACCCACTCTATACCTCTGTAGGGCAGTTCGACCTATTAAAACCAAATGTAGATTCTGTTTTCTACTACTCAGTTAGCCTTGTTGATATCTACACATTGCCAATACTCCTGCTTGGATTGCTTGGAATCTTCTACTACATCTATCGCAGGCAGCTGATGCAGTATCGATATATCCTATCGGGACTGCTTGTTGCAACAATCTTCTGGGTTGTGATCTATGATTGGAACGATAAAAGGTTCATGCTATATCTCTTGCCTTTCATATACATCTTGGCTGGAGATGGCTTGAACTTCCTTATCAGATCGCTTGAGAAGTACAAGGATATCCGGGGAGGTATTCTAACACTTATTACACTCGCTGTTGTGGCTCAGGGTATGACACCAGCTGCCGATTTTTTTACTTCAAACGAGCTAGTTATCTTTCCGAACCTGAAATATACATTTAAGAATGAGTTTGTGGATGGCAAGGGGATGGCCTTGAAGAGAAGTGGCGAACTAAGACAGCTCACCTACAAAGAGTTAGTTCAAGGTATTCCATACATCTCCGAGTACACGAAAACCGAAGAGCATAAGACCGTACCGAATAGCTACGCACACCATGCTGGACTTGTAGACAAGCGGTTTGACCCTGCTGAGAAAGAATTCTGTGTGAATGAAGGTGATATCTTCGATTACTACTCGCTCAACTCTATTACAAAGATAAAGACTGGCTATACACTCGGAGACCTTACGATTGTATATAACTGCCAGTATTAATGCAGATTAAAGTAAGCTATGCCTGCGGTGGTAGTGACTTGGAGGTGGTTATCCGACTGCCAAATGTCATTGCATTCCTGCTGTACCGAGGATCTGCTTTTTCTTGTCTTCGTTTGAGGATGTTACCTACAAGAGGTTTTTCCAAAGCCTGGCAGTACTGTTTGTCAGTAATTCGCTCTTGATGTAAGAAAGATTAAGCGAGCCAAGAAGAACTTTATAAAAACAGCGATAGAGTATGTCGACTACAATCTTATTATTCTGGTTATAACAGTTGGTTCAGTAGCTTTTGTGTCAGAAGTGATAATTGACCAAAAGCTTGCATATGTAATTAGCCTCGAGCCGAAAACGACTTTGAACGATATCTACAGACAGAAGCAGCATGAAGATGCCTCTGTTTACCTATACATCAAATAAATCTATACATCGTTTGAAACTAGATTGACTCAAGTGATATTATGGTCGATCATTATTTTGATATAAGTTGGTAAACTTGTTAAATGACAGATCTTTCGATTGTAATACCGGTATATAACGAGGAAAAAACTCTAGAGAGAGTAGTAAATACTGTTTTGAAGCAGGACTGGAGGGGCAATATTGAGGTAATAATTGTTGACGATGGATCTAAGGATCGAAGCAGAGAGATAGCGAAATCGCTGGCAAAGAAATCTACAAGTGTTCGGACACTCGAAAATAAGAAGAACATGGGGAAATCACAAACGGTGAAGAGGGGAATTCTCGCATCAACCGGCAAATTCGTGACAATCCAAGACGCTGACCTAGAATATGATGTCTCAGAGCTGTGTGCAATGTTCAAGGTCATATCCGAAGATGAGTTTGATGTCGTTTACGGCAACAGGTTCGGTAAGAAAAACAAGGTAATATACATCCAGAACTATATCGGCAACCACTTCGTATCGCTATTCTCCAACTTTTTCACCTACCCCAGGATTAAAGTGTATATCCCGGATATGGAAGTTTGTTACAAGCTAGCAAAAGGCGATATATTCAGAGAAGTCGCAGAGAAAATCGTATCGAAGAGCAATTTTGGATTCGAGCCAGAGGTTACCGCAAGGTTTGCAAGGTACAAGAAGGATGGTAAGCATCTGAAATTCAGCATCTATCCTATCAGCTACACTGCGAGGACGATACAAGAGGGCAAGAAGATGAAGGCTTTTCAAGATGGCTTCAAGGCTGCAGTCGAGATTGTGAAATTTAATATCTGGTAACTTTTTGTGTGCATAGGAATTTTGATTACGTAGATGTGACAACGTAGGACTAGAGACTCTTGACACCATGACTGGGGCGCCGAACCTTAACCGATAAATGTACGAGACAATTAAGCCGCACTGTCCTGGCAAGATACTTGAGATAGGTAGTGGCATTGGCAACTTCTCTGAACACTTCATCAAAGATGGATATAACATCACTCTGAGCGATATAAGGCCACACTATTGGGACATCCTTGCTCAGAAATTTAAAGTGGTCGACAGAGAGACATTTGACGTTACAGAAGATAACAGAAAGCTGAGAGGTAAATTTAACACTATCTTCGCACTGAATGTGATTGAGTATATTAAGAACGACCGCAAAGCGGTTGAGAATATGCGCAAGATGCTACAATCGGCGTAAAGGTTGTAATCCTGGTGCCAGCATATATGTGGCTTTACAACAGTTTCGACCGTGAACTGATGCATTTCCGCAGATATAACAGGTCAAGCTTACGGGCGCTACTCAACAAGTCCCGACTTAAAGTAACCAAGAGCTTCTACTTCTACTCCGTTGGGACAGTTGGGTGGTATTTTTCTGGCAAGGTACAGAAGAATAACCAGATTCCCAACGGGCAGATGAGGACATACAATAAGCTTGTCCCACTCTTCAGAACAATCGACAATCTTTCGATGAGAAAGGTTGGGCTATCAGTCGTTGGAATCGGACAAAAATAGTAAGGACTATTTCTTGTGTTGGTGAACTAGGAAATAGGGGTTGTCGAAAATGTCATACTCAATGATGTGTACCTTAAGTGAATTATACATCGACAATGCATACGGGAAAGTAATCTGATCACGACTGCCATATAGACATATAAGACTCCACCAAAGCTCGTTCAACTTCCTACAACCTTCGGATCGAAATAGCACACCACATGCATATAAAGGCACTTTGGATATGTTAAGTGAAGCAGATTTATATAGCTCTTCTACTCTTTGCCGAGAGACATTATCTAGTAATCCCTTAGCATGGCATGCCTCAATCTCTTCACCAACATTTTTATGAAATGGATGGCGAAAGACGGCAAGGTCAGAATCGCCCATCAATTTCTTGAAACCACTGCTGTTTAGGATCTCCATATTGGCATCAACCCAAACATCATATGAATATGGGTTCAATACTTTATAAAGTTTTGCCTTCATCCGATTTGAGAGATGGTCTTCGCATCCGCTGAACGGATTGTTATCTTCGCTGAATCTTAGATCTGCGCCTTTATATTCACCTTCATATCCTCCAAACGATGCCGTGTATATCCTCACCTGCTTCTATTGAAAATATGTTAAGTAATCTCTATACTTTCACAGCAAGTATGGTATATTTTTCAAAGTAAATTTGCAAACCACCTCTGGTTATGTCTAATTGGGTCTTCTACAACAGTAAACTTAAATACAGAGATGAGTACGATGACCTAAACACTCCATGGGCTGGACACACTTCCTTCGCATACGACCTAGTAAGAAATCTAAACCCGGGGGTTATTGTCGAACTCGGTACCCACAAAGGAACCTCTTTCTATTCGATGCTTGAGGCACTTCGGGACATTAAATCCAATAACGCAGCCTACGCAGTGGATTCTTGGCAAGGTGATGAACATGCAGGGACTAGTGAGTCCGGTTATAACCCTGAAGAGGTTTACTCGTTTGTAACCTCCATGGTACGGAAATATTACGCAGAACAAAATGTTCACCTAGTCAGGAAGTTCTTCAGTGAGGCCGCGAAAGATTTCGAGAAGGGAAGCATCAACCTGCTCCACATAGACGGTTTGCATACATACGAGGCCGTGAAAGAAGATTATGAAACTTGGTCGCCAAAGCTCGCTAAAGATTCTGTCGTACTATTCCACGACATAGGAGTCGCAGACTTCGGAGTTAACAAGCTATGGAATGCTATTAATAAAGATTTCGACTACGTATTTGAATTTAGGCACTCTTACGGACTAGGTGTTGGCATCAAGGGCAAGAAATTTACAGATATATTGAAATCTGCAACTGAGTGTCCTGACCTAGTGCGTGAGTACTATAACTCGGTATTCTTACAAAATTACTCAGAAGCAAAGCTTCATGCTACAGAAAAAGCTATGATGGAAGTTGAAAAGAGGCTTCCAGAAATCTTACACCTGAGAGATGAGATCAAGAATCATGCTGAAGAGAACTCAGTGCTAAAGAGGCAAATTGCGATTTTGCAGAAGCGGAGTGATGACTCTGAAGAGCTTTATACAAGCGCTAAACGACAGCTAGATCAGCTTGCATCCCGCAAATTGGTTAGGATCTACAGAAAAGTCATGCGCACAATGGGCCGCGATATATAGAGGCTTCTTTGCACTATTTGTATAGATCCAGAATCTGTGGTTTTACATTCTCCCAAGAGAATTTTTTAGCGGTTTCCACCCCACCCTTGATTAGCTTTTCCCTCAAGCCTGCATCGCTTTGGAGTTTGAGAATGTATTCTCTTGCCAGCTCTTTCTCTCCAGACTCATAAACCAAGCTGTTCTCCTCATGTGCCGCATATACCTTATTCCCTTCATTTGAAGCTATGACGCATAGTCCACCTGTCGCCATCATTTCCAGTGGTGGATATGAGAAGCTCTCCAATGTACTACACTTAAGCATAATATCGCAGGAAGAATATATCTTTGAGACCTCATAATAAGGCACTGTGAAATAGGAGAAGTCTGGGTCATACCAATCCTTCATGCTTTTCGTATAGGAAAGATAGTGAATCTCAAACTGATTCCTATCCAGCCCCTGGACAATCTCAAAGGCTTCATCGATCCCTCTGAATGGTTCCTCACAATTTCCTTCAATGATTATTTTCAACTTTCGACCGGCAAGCTCTGGTCTTGTGGTGACATCGAACAATTCAATATCAAGCCCATTTGGCGCATAACCCACTTTTTTCCTTCCATAATCTTTGGTCAACCAATCTTGGCACCATTTAGAGATGGTGATGTAATTGATATTGTCATCAAAATATGTCTTGTTAGCTTCCGTTTTATAAATATCACCATAAGGCAAGAAATCTGTCTCATAGCCCTGTACTAGATAGTACTTCTTCAACGCCCTTGAGTATGGAGAAACAAACCTAGTCGTATTCCATAAAGTTGCAACAAGTATATCGAATCTACACTGAATCATAGACTTATCTGTAGCGACCAAAGGTATTTCTCTGTGATCAACATGAACATTCTGCTCATTGTCTGTAATCGTGTCTGAGATAAGCGTGACATCGAATCCAGCATCAAGGAGGAACTTTGCATGGTGCATAGCAACATTCACCCCACCACGTATGACACTGCCTGGGATATTGAACCCAACAGATGGCTTGATGCTATCCAGTACTATTTCTCGAATTTGCCTCCCTTTGTACACTGCCCCTTTTGAGTGGAAGCATTTATACCTGGACTCATGCAGATCTCTTAGAAGACCTGCATCCGTCTGCAACCTATCGACTGCTTTCGAGGCGTCATCGCCGCTTTGGCCTATTTTTACTATCGGTGTCATCGAGAGTGCAATAATATCCCTATCAAAAGTAACTGTATCCTGATCTTCTCCAATCCATATTGCAGCTCTTACATCTTTGACTACTCTCAACAAGTTTTCCAGGCTCTTTACCCGAATAACATACTTAGGTAACCTGCCATTAATACCGCCTGTGAAGTAGATCGGCTCTCGCCGGAGAGGTGCTATCAAGTTTGTAATGTATTCTGCACTAACTTCTGAGTCTTTTGATATTACTAGGTACCCTTGCCTCTCTTCCGGTTTCTTATAATGGTTGAACTGTGAAAGGAATCCTTCACTATACGCCTCATCTATGAAACGGATCCTGGTTTTCGGTATAAATTCAAGACTGTCCATTTTGTATGCGAAGGTTATGTCTACCAGATCAGCTAGCAAGATGGTATTCTTCGTACCGCCTTTAGTAAACTTTCCACCCATCTGGAAGAAGGTCTTATTGAAAATCCTCCCTTTGCTTACAAATCTGCTTACCCTATCCGAACTTCCGATGTTTACAAAGACAAACCCATGATAGTAGTTCAGCAACCCAACTCTTAAGTCAGATGATTGTATGACATCATATGCAAGATCTGCTGCGCTCAACCTATCACTTAAAGATGCTAGATAGCGCTCTCTATCTTGCGATGACAGGCGGCCGCATATAATAAGGAGGTCTTTCATAATTTCACTATCTCAACTTAGATCTAACACGACGTAATAGACTCTTCACTCTTGGAGGGATTACACTGATTATATCGGACCTGAACGATCGGGGATTTTCAACTGGCGATGACTCCTCAGCCTCAAGAAGGTCTTTCAATTCATCCACAGCTTCACCACTTATATATTCAGAGATTTTCTCCATGAACAGATTGTCTTGAGCCACTTTACTCTCAAGAAGCCCATTGAAAACAGCTACTATCGCCTCTTTATGATCGTACGACGAGAAGGAGTAATACAACTTCTCAATATTAATACCTCTTTCCCTAACAAGTATTGACCCTAGTTTCTCCACAAGAGAGATATCGTCAATATCGTTGGTATATTCCACATCGAATTTCTCCATTAGTTCTACCTCAGCCTTATGTTTATCCAGAAGTAAAAGCGTAACATTCGCATACGCAACGAGCTGTAGCTCGCTTGTTGAGATCTGGTCTGAAAGGTTAATGTAAACCGAGGTATCCTTGAGCAACTCATAAAGTTTCTCTGTCCCGGGCCATTTAAAGATTGAAACCTCATGACTACCGACAATTTCTGTCTTCTGCTTATCGCCGAACTTATAGAAGTGATAGCTCCCAGCCAAATTCGAAGCTGTCCTAGCCAGCTCAATCATTCTATCGTAAGAAGTGTCGGATGAGAACATTATCTTTGTATACCCAGTTTTCCCATTCTTCTTGTAGCCAATGTTGGATAAAATATCCGCCACTTCTGGCGCAATCAGTGGCTGCTGATCAACCTCGCGTATGTACTCATCGTACACCCCTTTGGACAATGCATCTTTCAATTTAGAATAGTACGAAGAACCAAATACAATCTTAGGGGAAGTACCATAAGCTAAGTGCAACGCAGATGCATAGTCTAAAGCAGATCGGTAGAGCAATCTATCGGTAACAACAATAAGCTCTAGAGGCATATACTTATTTTTAATCTCGGATATCTCAATTGGTGTATATAGCCTATCGTCAGCGAAACTTAACTCTGTTGTGCGATGCTTGTATGCTACATTTGCCGGGATGCCAAATTCAAGCAGTGTGTTAGCCAATACATGTGCATATCTATGCTCTGGATCTGCGAGTGAATTACTGTGTGTCAAAAATAAAACCTTCGTCAGATACCTACCATACTCGTTTACATGCGACTTTATCTTGTTGACTATGGTTTTCTGTGCGAATTCTGGAAAAGTTTTGTCATATAGCTCCTGGTATCTCTCGAATACTACCTTCCTTGCAAACAGTACTTTCTCGTCCCTATCGCTAAAAGATCCTTCACCCCTGTGATATACGAAGCTATCAGTTGCTATTACGGCCCGTAAGCCATTGTCGACATACCGGAAATGAAGATCTGTATCTTCACCATATCCATAGCCAAATATTCGATCGAAAAAGCCGAGCTTTTCAATATACTTCGATTTTATCAGCATACAAAACCCAACAGATGTCACCAAATCAATGAAATCACTCTTCGACTTAGGGAAATTTCCTGCAGCCTCCTGCATGTCGTAAATATTGAATCCGGCTGGCATTTCCGCGTTGATAACGGCTATCTGATTTGTGACGGGGTTAACTATAGCAATTTCATCTTCGCTTTCAGCAGTAGCGATCATCTTGTCTAACGAATCAGACAACATCAGAGTATCGCTGTTGAGGAGAAGCTTATAATCGCTATCCCTATATTCGACCCCGGTGTAACAAGCCTCAATAAATCCTTTGTTTTTACCGTGCTTTAGAACCGCAATCTTTTCAGGCGATCCAAAGTCTGCCACCTGCTTGCTTAGAAGCTCTCCATACTCAGGGTCACCGCTATCATCAACGAGTATCAACTTCAGATCATACTTATCAAAATCGCACTGATTTAGGACAGAATAGACCGACCTTGTCGTGATACCCAGTCCGAAGTAGGCAGGTATTACTATATCTACTTTAAGCTTCGCCATGCTGATTTATCACAAATTACTGACCTCCTCTAAATACCTCCCCACAACACCCTCCGGCTCTCCAATCTCCCTCACCTTCCCATGCTCCATCCACACCACCCTATCACAGTACAACTTAATCGTATCCATCGAGTGACTCACATAAATAATCGTCTTCCCCTTCGCGATCAACTCTTTCAACCGCGCAACACACTTCTGCTGAAACGCTACATCACCCACTGCAAGCACCTCATCCAAGATATAGATGTCAGCCTCAATCTGGATCGCAATAGCAAAAGCCAATCGCACCATCATACCTGACGAGAAATTCTTCACCGGCGTATCGAGGAACTCGCCAATTTCTGCAAATTCTACAATCTCGTCAAACTTGCGGCGCACAAACCTACGATTCATACCGAGAATTATGCCGTTTAGGAAGATATTCTCTCGCGCTGTCAGGTCGGGATTAAAGCCTACTCCAAGCTCCAAGAACGGAATAATCGAGCCACGGACTGTTATCTTGCCAGAATCTTGCTGGTATACCCCTACCAATGTCTTCAGGAGGGTTGATTTACCGCTACCATTCCTTCCAATAATGCCTAGAAATTCACCAGGAGGGACATCGAAGCTCACATCATCGAGCGCGTAAAATTCATGCGCCTCTCCCTTGCGGAAGATCCCCATGAATGACTCCTTAACTGTATCGGTGCGCTCCTTGTAGATCTTGAACTTCTTCGTAACGTCTTGGATCTCAATCAGCGGTAAATTTTCTCTTTTCTCTTTTCTTAGCTTCATAATTTTCTAATACTCCCTATATGGCTGATATCATTTTAATAATACTCCGCTACTTTCTTCACCATCTTATTGAAGAAAAGCGTACCTGCACCTATCATGAATATCCCCAAGCCTAACAACACCATCATATGATTAACATATATGATATTTCCATTTGCAATTGCATCGCGAGCGGCTTGAATAATTATCGTCATAGGATTGTATTGAATAACCGTCCTGAATGGCAGCGGCACTATATCAAGCGGATAGATAATAGGTGAAAGATAGAAGCCTATCTGCAGAAATACCTCGATCAGATTTTTGACATCTCTCAACCGCACCGACATTACACTTGTAAACAGAGAGATCCCATATGTAATTGTCGTCAGCACGACCATGATAAATAAGAAGTAGAGGATCGCCATAGGATTTGTATTTACACCACTCACATATGCAAAGACTGACAGAATCCCCAAATTGATGACCAAGCTTATTACAGCCAAGCCTTGTGTGCTTAATACAGCAATCTCTTTCGGGAATTGAACCTTCAGTATTATATGTGCCATGCCCAGCAAGCTGCCGGCTCCACTCAAAACACTCTCGCTAAAGTAGTTATAAATGATCAAACCGGAAAATAGATACACTTGGAAATTCTCAATCTCACGATTAACAAAGAATGAGAACACTAGGTAGAGTACTACGAAGTTGATAAGCGGTCTTATAACGACCCAAAGTACACCCAATAGCGAATCATTGTACCGCAGGCGGAAACCGGTACGCAGGAGTACATAGAGCAGGTCGAGTTTATGTGTTAGCGAGCTGTTCAACAAGCTATCGATTCGGGTAGAAAAGTTAAATCAGGAATATCTTACCATAGAATCCCGTTCGTCTGAACTTCGCTATTAGAGGGATAATTTAAGCGAGCTTCACCTTATCTTTGATCACCCAATATACATAGGTAATTGTGATCGCTAGCATCGTGACAACACTACCCCAGCACCACATGCATATCTCTTCTATAACTCCAAATTCAAGATATCTGAGATAAATCGTGAATAGGATGCCGGCCAATATCGCAATCGCGAGCATCCGATCTAGGAGAATATGCTTAATGTGTATCCTCTGGAAGCATAACGTCGCCATGCCGGCGTAATAAACAAACCCTAGTGCGGCGACAGGAATTCCAAGTATCTTGGAGTATGGGCTTGTTAATACCGCCTCGCAGTTTGTCGTGCAAAAGTCGACTGAGCCTTGAAGCGTGCTGTTCCACAGATATAGAGAAAGCAATCCCCCTGCTGCTGCCAGCAGGAGGATTATCAAATTCGTTGTAGATCTAAGATCTTTCTTGCTTCCCATAAGTACAGCTATAAACGTGCCGTAACTAAAGTCTTAAACGATTTCTGCCTCGTTCGGCCTAGATTCCGTTCCCGAAAATCTTGTCATGCATCTGGAAGTATCCCTCAGCACCCTTCTGATCCATTACACAGTTAGCCGCAACAGCTGCTGGTACTGCCTTTGGATGGAAGCTTAGTGGGAAATCTCTAAATGCGTAAACTGCCTTACCATTGTCTACATATCCATCAATGATAGAACTGTAGGTCTGCTGGTAATGTCGCTGACAAAATGGACACTCAAAATCTGAGAACTCAACAATCGCATACTGTGCATCATCCTTGTTGCCTTTATATGCATCATCATCGAGAGATGTCTTACCTGTTGGCCATGCATCAAGTGTACCGTCCTGGTTGAAGTCATACTTTGGAGCTGGAGTATCACCGCTTTCCAATGCCGACAAAATTGTCTGGAAGTCGCCATATGGGTAGGCTCCTGAAATTCTATAGCCTTCAACCGTCCCATCATCTGAAAGCTTTCCAATGATGAATCCTGGGGTTCCGCTAACACCTGCGCTAGTACCAGCGGCAGTGTCTGCATCAACCTCTGAAGTATCGTTGGCTGCGACACATTTGTCATACTCATCCATGTCTACACCAATCTCTTCGGCATAGCCGGAGAGTGTAACGCTTACATCTGAGTCAACTTCTACAGTTGTACCTGTAGTTGTAGTGGTGGTCTTGTCTGTAGCACCCAAGGTCTTCGATGAGCTACCTGTACTGTCATTTAAGCTAAAGTAAAGTGTGCCGCTCACCATCATCCCTGCGAGCAAGATTGCTACAGGCGTCAGGAGCTGCTGCACATCAATCGAGACGACATTTTCTTCTCCTGCCGTGTGTGATTGCTTAGTCTGCTTCGATTGCGAGGCACTCTGCGCTGGCTGGCCCTTCACTGGGGCATTGCTTTGTTCTGCCATGTAAAAAATAGATAAAAAATATTAAATCTGAGCAATGATTCATGGATGAGTGTATCAGATAAAATTTTGCCGCGCCACTTTTTGCTTGTTAGGGGCTGGCGATTCTTAAATCTTTCTTAAGCGGGCAGCCCAGCAGAGGTCAGACCCGAATTGCTCAGACCCGATCGGGTCTGAGCAATTTTATAAACGCTTTCAGTACAGCATAATTTTCAAAATCACCACATTAACTCTCACTACCCCTGCCCTATACTGGGCGAGTTCGCAGAAAGCTGATAATATAGAGAGATGAAAATTAAAGCTGCCCTAGTCGATCTAAACGACACAATTTGTAATACCTCCGATGTTGAGCGCGACGCGTTAAAAGAGACCGCCAAGCTTTTCTCAGACCTGACCGAAGGCAAATACTCGGAATCAGACTCTGAGAAAATGCTCTCATCATCGCGTGAATATATCAACAATGCGACAACCAGCGACGCTGCTGCCTACGATACAGCACTTTACCTTCAGCACATGGTCGAGAATGCCGATATCAGATCAGACAGATTCGAGCTACTATACCGACTGCAGGACTCTTACTATAAGTATATGCTCAAAAATCTCCGACTTTACGATGATGCGGAGGAATTCCTCCAGTGGCTAAAAGAAAGTGGCCGAAAAGTTGCAATTATCTCTGACGGCACGGTCAAGATGAAATTAGAACAGATCCACGAGCTTGGGATAGGCCGATATGTCGACTTACTTGTTACGTCAGAAGAGTCTGGAAGCAATAAGCCCGCACCTAATTCGTATATGCTTGCGATGCACAAATTAAAAATGTCGCCAAGCGAGCTTTTTGTGATTGGGAATAGTCTGAAGCTAGATATATATGGAGCAAATATGCTTGGTATGGTAACTGTAGAAGCAAACCTGACAAAATTGGGCCAGACCGCGACAAGGGAAGGAATGTTCAAACCACGCTACACTGTTGACTCGCTTGCAAAAGTACGGGATATTATTGAGTTCCTCGAAACCAGCAATTGAGTCAGCCTACTAGTGGGCTAACCCAACCGGGTCGCACCTTAAGTGCTCAGACCCGATCGGGTCTGAGCACTTAAGGTCGGAGTCGAATAAGTTATTAAACCAACACAAAATGCAGAAACAATACATCTCACTCGGAAACAAAGACGTATACAACGGCGAGTACCTACTCGCAGCATATCGCGTAGAAACATATGGTGGGCAGTCAATTCTCGAAGCTGCGTCAGAGATGGCATCAGAGTCCTCGACAGGCTCCAACCTCACAGTTGGCTCAGCGACAGGATTCTCAAAGGGACTCGACGCGCTAGTATATGAAGTCGATGAAGAGAAAGGCTTCGCATATATCGCCTACCCTTGGAGGATGTTCGACCAGGGCGGAAATATCCAAAATATCCTTACCTTCATCGCCGGCAACCTTTTCGGTATGGGCAACCTGAAGGCATGCAAGATGGAGGATGTCTATTTCCCGTCGCAGATGATGTCGATGTATGACGGCCCAAGCGTATCACTCGAAGACCTACGCGAGTACCTCCAAGTGTATGACCGCCCAATTCTTGGTACGATCATCAAGCCAAAGATTGGACTCACCACGACCGAGTATGCCGAGCTGTGCTACGACTTCTGGATCGGAGGCGGTGATTTCGTCAAAAACGATGAGCCACAAGCAAATCAAGATTTCGCACCATTCGACAAAGAGGTTGTCGCAGTCAGACATGCTATGGACATGGCAGAGGACAAAACGGGCAGGACCAAGGTACACTCGTTCAACATATCTGCGCCAGATTTCGACACAATGATTCAGAGAGCGGATCATGTACGACAAGTGATGAAGCCAGGCAGCTACTCATTCCTGGTTGATGGGATCACTGCTGGTTGGATGGCAATTCAGACAGTGCGCAGAAGATATCCAGATGTTTTCCTTCACTTCCACCGCGCTGGACATGCTGCATTCACCCGCAAAGAGAACGCTTTTGGATTCTCGGTGCCAGTTCTTACAAAGTTCGCACGACTGGCTGGTGCATCAGGTATCCACTGTGGTACAGCTGGTGTTGGGAAGATGGATGCAGGTGCAGTAGGATTGAGTGAGGATGTAGTAGCAGTACACCAGTGCCTAAAAGTTGAGGCACAAGGGCACCATTTCAAGCAGGTCTGGAGCAAGGTCCCAGAAACAGACTCAGATGTACAGACGATGATTAAAGCAGAAGAAAATCTATGGAACGTCGGGCCACTCGAGGTAAGTAGGATGAGAAGGGAAATTAACAAGAATGATATACATGCAGTCACTGCGAAGGCCGACTGGCGCACAGTTAACAGATGTACCCCTATCGCATCTGGAGGTATGAATCCTGTGCTTTTAGCCGACTATATTAATGCTGTTGGTACGATCGACTTCATAATCACCATGGGAGCAGGTGTTCACTCGCATCCGATGAAAACCACCGCAGGCATGAAAGCTGTAATGGAGGCATTCCGTGCATGGCAAGATGGAAAAACATTGGAAGAGGCTGTTAAGGATAAGGAGGGAAATGATATTGAGTTGGCGACCGCGATTCGGTTTTATAATGAGAAGGGAACTCAGGCGCACAGAATAGTGCAGGATGTTAAACCGTCGGAGGATAAACCCTCTCAAGATGAACCAGATGCTCCTAATAAAGAGTAGCGTTTGAGATATCTTTGTATTGGGCTAAGAAGTTAAATTCTTCCTTAATCTTTTACAAACCTCATTGCCAACCCATAGCTAGGTGCTGAGATTGTCGTATCACGACATTGGTGCTTGAAAGTGCCAATTTATTGCTTTACGCAGTGAGATATTGCCAGTGTAATTACACCAAGTCACGCCCATAGTCGCCAGCTTCACAGATTGAACTATAGGGTGAATTATAGTATAATTGGCCATAAAATTATTACATCGGATCAATGAGCTTTTGGTCTAGAAAGCAATCTGACGTGGATACACATCAGACAGATCGGCGTCCCGAAGAACATATCCCTGAGATCCATGATGATGGGATAGATCCTAGCGCTACAGCAGCAAACTTATTAATGCGTGAAGTAATTGAGAATAAATACACAGTCCCTGCATACCTCCTAACTGGCGAAAAAGATGAATATCCACTGTTTTTGACCAACACAGTTGGGCTCGAAACATACATTAAAAACAACTATTCCTGCACTACAGAAGGATTAGGATCAGAAGTTATACAAGACTTTACACGCCAAAGAATTGTAGACATTGTCAGGATGGCAACGGCTATTTCTAAATCAGCCGATACACTATTCAGTAGTATGGAGGTCAGCGAGATCGAAAGACTTATGCCACAGCAGTACGAAGCATGGCTTGCTTTACAGGAAGCAAGGAGTGCTATAATGACTGACAGGGTAGATAGCAATGTGGATTCATATATAAAAGCGCATGCACTCTTCATAGGCATGTTCCTTGGTGATGCTACTAGGCGAGTGCAGGCTGGTGAACCAATTAGCAGATTCCGAGTGGGACGTCGAGGGGCGGCATTACTCGTCCTTTTAGCGGGATTTCTTACTGCATGTGGTGCTCAGGTAAGCGCAGGGGGAAATTTATACAGTAAAGAGGCATCAATACCAACCAGGACTCCTGCACCTGCATTAACGCACGATAAAGTGGCTAGTCAAACAGCTACGAACACCCAGACTCCTACAAGCACATCAACCCCGACCGCTACAGCTACAGCTACCAACACTCATACCCCTACTTCAACTCCAACACAAACCACAACGAATACACCGACTCCAACCTTCACACCGACCTGGTTGCCCCCAGTAGCTAACACATGCGAGGTAGACGGTGTAAGAGGCATAAGTGGTCCAGAGATAATGATACCGCAAGGTACAGAGATAAATCGTTATTTTATCCCGGAATATCGCGTTGATGGTGTGACCTATAGGGTCAGTATAAATATGACAAACGGACAAGATAGAACCGCTCCTATAAATTTTAGAACGAATGGAGAGGCTCCCGCCGAGCATGCTGGAGTGCCACTTGTTTTTGATCAAGATACTTGCGTGTATCTTAACGGTTCACATGTAAGAGTTATTGAAGCGGAGAATGGTGAGATTGCTTATACCCCTTATCTCAGGCTTGTAGTTAAAAACGAGGCTGGGCAGTATATGGAATACTATGTAGCCGCTTCTGACCTTCTGCCCTTCCTTGATGAAAATACTTTGATTATGGCATTAGGGCCATTAGCCATTGCATGGAAGCCAACAGGCCCAATCCAAGATAGCAACGGCGACACATATTTCGGAGTTGAAAGGTCTCCGGGCAATGTGAGTGCTCACCAATGGAACGTGGATGATCCTTTCGAATTCCGGGTGATAAACGAGGATAGCTCCCCGTTACTAGGTACTGCTCAAATAACAGATGAAAACATTTTATCATGGCTTACAGAGGGGCAGTTAGTATTAGTTACTCACAGGTCTGTACAAAGTTACTCAGTCTATGAGGTCGTAAATAATGGTGATCAGCTAGAATTAAGACTCTTGCCGACGATACCAGGGTGGGGTGAAAAGTTAGCGGAGTGGCAGCATGAGCTTATGCAGCAACCACAAGAAGATGAGCCAAGTCAATTGGAAGAAGCCGACGCTGGATACTAACTAGAGATTACGCATCCTCTAATCCCTGCTTGACAACAATGTTCCCTACTATTACGCTTAGGTGTGAAAATTAAACACCTAACCAAGACATGAAGGTTACACTCCGCAAGAGTTATCTCTATGCAATAGCAATATTGGTCGTTCTTATTCCCGTAGTTATGGGCTCTTTGTTTATTCTTCGGAGAGAGAGCGATTCACCAGACGAGACTGTAGAAAAGTGCCAAATGGATGATTCACTTTACTATTATGGCGGTGAAGATGGTGATGTTACGGTTTCAGTAGGTAGTATCTGGAAGCTATACAGTGTCCAGCCAGTAGTTGAAGAGGTGATTGAAGAAAATGACATTCAATATTTAGTGGGCAAGCTACCTGACATAAATAATAACTGTGTGAAGGTGAAATTTATCATAACTGGAGATTTACCGATTGATGATAAGTCTGGATTTACAAATGATTTTACACTTAATTACGCTGGGCGGGACAAGAAGGGAATTGAAGGATTTAGAGAAGGTATCAAGATTGGTGAGCAAATTAACATAAAATACTTAGCTGCTGCCCCAGACAGTTCTCAGCTAACCGATGAGTTCTGCTCACAGTCAGGGAATAAGTCCGAATATTACTGTGCATTGCAGAGGCTACATAATGATTACCTGCGCTATGAAACAATTGAAGAGCTTGGCCCTGGCAACATAGATCTGTACCCCGTAATATATGGCGCAAATTTCAACTATGATTTGAGGATTATTAGTTATGAATAATGGAGCTCTAGGTAGAAACATATCTGTACTAGGATTAGTCGTAGCACTGCTATTTACTTTTCATTTTGTTCTCGCTGACAAGGCTTTAGCCTTTACTTGTGGTGTATGGAGCTGGACAACTTGCGAAGTGACGGAACAGGGTTGCGAGGGAGATGAATGGGTAACAGTTGAGTGTGAACGAGAGTTTCCGCAATGCCCTGCTGGACATTCTGGAACACCTCGATGTTTTCATCAAGGGCTGGACTACATGGGGTTGGATTATTGTGGAGTGGAAAACTGCATTACAAGCCCACGAAGCTTGCCCGCCGGCGATTATTGCAACGGCTGTATCCCACCCTCAGAACCACCTCCAAACTGCGGAAACGGTGTGCTCGACCCAGGAGAAGAATGTGACGGGAGTCTAGGAAATTGTTCGAATGGATGTTCTAGTAGTTGTACCTGCAATCCCCCTCCCCCACCCCCACCTTGCAGCTGTTCACCCACCTGTACCCCACCATCAGGCTTAAACTACACCGCACCGGCCGCCGGATCCACAATACACACAGGTACAACACTTACATGGACTCTCGGAAGTTGGGGCGCTGATACAAATTCCTCAGCATGTAGCAATAACCAATGCCAATATCAAAGCCACTCTGGTGTTGGAACCTTCCGTCTATATATGGATGGCGCAAACATTACAGAAAGGTGCTCCGGTCACACAGGGAGTGGACAAAACGCATACCTTACTGGCACACAATGCACTATTACATCTGTTGACCCTTCGTGGCCAGGCACGACTCGCACAATCGAGATAAGGGCTTACAACCTATGTGGAGAGACATCAACTACTAGATCGTTCCAATGGGCACCGAACCTCCCCCCATTCTGTGACGCCTTTACTTTCAATCCTGGGGCAGGGCGAATTTTAGGAGGAAGATATGCCAACTATGGTCAAAACCAGTTCAGTATAGATGTAACAGCAGGAGAGACCGACCCATACGGTAATCCACGACACCTCCGATTCTGCTACAAGATTGCCACCGATCCCGACCCTGGGGCACAGTGGGTGTGTCCATATATAGCTAGTGGACAAAACAGTGGAGTCTTCACCTCTTCAATCGACCAGATGAAGGCTCAATTTGTCGGGAACCCTTACTATAATGATATCGATACTCAAGGCTTCTGGACGACTACAAATGTATATGACAATGTAACCCAGAACTTCTGTAACGGTTGGGATATGTACCAGCCGGTAGGAGGCACCTGTGATGGTGGAGATTGTCTCCTGAGATTCCAAAATCAGGCCCCTTCAATTACCGCCACTACGCCGGATCATGACGACAATCCAATTGTAGGTACGGCTACAGATAACGACAATGGCCCAGCCTGTGTTGATAATAATCCGACAAACTACAGCATGACTGTGAACGATCCTGACGGATCTGCCGATATCGATCGCATGGAATTCTCTCTTGCTACACCTGCTATGCTTGGCGGGGACAATCAGAAGTATCTGCCATTGAGCATTATTTTCTCTAAGAAGCTGACACTCCCTGGCTATCAGGCGTTTGCCGCAAACACCTTCTTTATACGTGACTCTAGGGTTGATGGGTCAGGGACGCAGCGATGCATCAGGTCAAACCAGACCGATTTCCCACTCACCACAGCCAACAGCGGTTGGTCACCTAACTTCACAGATCCGAACAATGTTGCCAACACATTGACTGCGAGGACATCTTCAGATCGGAATGTATGGTGTTACGCGGAAGACAGCCACTCATGGTCAGATGGTGTCGCGACTACTGCGACCGTTGGGGGTGTTCAATACAATGTGTGGTACCTGCAGGGTGACCTGACAATTCACGGTAACGGTTATAGCGCAACACTTAAAGGGGCCACTGGAGGAAACTGGAACACAGGTACATATGTGCTCTATCAGCAGAACGGTAACAACGCTATTGCAAACTTCCAAGTACAGTTCAACGGCGAAGGCACAGGCTCGTGGAGCGGCACATACCACAACTTGTGGCTGACAAAGGATGAGATGGGCAAAATGGACGACACAGCAAACCTACCTGGCGAGAGCATCGTGAACTATACATCTGGACATGTAATGCACAACCGAGGCACTACGACCATTGACTTAGTTCGCCCAACAGTCACGTTAGATACTGCTTCGATCGTAAACGCAGAGGTTATAGCAGTACCTTGGAGCGCTCAAGATCAGCATACTGGTGCTACTGGACTGGATAACTACTATATGGAAGGTTTACTGCAGGATGGTGGTCCAACAATTGCTCCTATTGCTTCAAACAACAACTTCCCAGGTCAGCCTGTCGCTTGGTACAACCCATGGCCAGCTGACAATCCAAATAACCCTGATGGTGACTACAATGATGATAGACCTGAGTCACAATACCTTCGCGAGCTAGATATAACTGGAGCACCTCAGACCCAAAATGAGACAGAGTGGATCAATATCGGTGATAATGATTCTGGCTCGTTGGTATTCGACGGATATGCAGTAGATCGAGCCTGCAACATGAACAACAACCCATCGAGTACAATATTCGAGGATATCTTCAGACCATGGATGGTCACACGTGCAGGTCTTGTTTACACAGATGAAATAACTGATACCGTCACTGTGAGAGAGTACGACCCAGACCATCCAAACTTATGCCTTAGCGTGCCTGGATGTACCACATTTACCACATACCCATTCAACTTCGCTACAGACACAATTGACATCACAACTGAATGGATCGGAGCAGGTAGCAGCACTATTCCCCAAGCTATCTTTAAAAATAGCGCGAATAACTTCCTATTTAGATCACCTAACTATGCCGACAATAACAACAGGAGCTGGTATGAAGATCTATTAGAATCTGCACAGAAAACTATTCAGTCCTCACCTGCCGATGTGAATGTAGGTACATTCGCAGGTGGAGCAATGCCAACATATGCTTCAGGGGTTACAGGATGTACGACAACTAACGGCAACCCTTGCATTGTAATTAGCAATGCAGCCGCAGTGATCGGGGGGGCACAACCATTTACATGCAATGTTCCCGCTGTATTTTTCCTACCATCGCTCACAATCGATCAAGATATAGTGAATGACAATAACCGAAACGGCTGCATATTTGTCGTGTCAGGCAATGTGACAATCAATGATGGCCTGTATCGTTCAAGCGGATCCGCATATCCTAAATATGATACTTTAAACACATTTATAATCGCCGATGGGAAGATCGATATCCCCGAGGTTGATCTGGGACAACCTATAAGAGATGGACTCAAAGTCCGCGGTAGTCTCTTGGCTTTCGGTACAAGTGAGAATGGCAAATCTATCGAAATGGATAGGACATTGCGATTAGCAAATAACGCCACATACCCTACATATGTGCTACACCACGATACGCGCTACTACGAGATCGCACGAGCTGTGTTCTCAAACGACCGAGAGGCAATCAAGCAAGAGGTCGGGTTCAAGCCATAAGCTAACATATGTGTCGCTCTATCCGTTGCAAATCACTCCAATGTGTATGGATAATCTGAGGTATCAAGTCTAAACTGCCTATCTACCTCGTATTGGTCTGCTGTGCTAGTAACATCGATCACTTTAATGTCCTGCTGTGCGGCATTGCTAACGACTACAGTGCAGTCCCCTCCATCCAAAGTTATCTCCATTGTGCCGGTGTATGATTTATCAATTTTTAATCGATCTACGCTCTCCTCAAGGCAGTTAGTGACATATGCTGCGGCAACCTTAGCATTGTAATAAGCTCGAGTTGAATTCCGCAGGTTGATGCTGGTTAAGACCAGTGCGATTCCAGAAGCAGTAAGAACTGCCATAACTACGAGCATTGTTGTTAGGGCGATGGCTCCTTCATATTTTGCTGTTGATTGAGCATTAGCCATAATTATTGAATGTAATAAAGATTACTCCAAGATTTCGAGTTATCTGAATCAAACTGAGAATTTACCTCGCAGCTCACACGCACTCCTATAAGATTGCTATCCTCATCTAGCACCTGTTCGATCCTAAACTGTGATACCGTCACGGCATTATTGCTTAGCGGGGATGTTGTTGAATCCCTTGTGAAATTGAGTGTACCACCCACTCGTTCATATTCGACAGTCGAGGCATCGTTCAAAGTTAGTTGCAAAGTCCCGGTGTCATTATCGAAAACAGAGCCAGCTGCATTTATAGAGTCGACATCGTTAAAAACCATGTTTATATGCTCATCGATAAACATCATGTTCTGCTCGATCTTTATCGAGTCACGTGCTCGTCTATTCTGCTCGCGTGTCTGGATAAGCACACCCACTACTAGCGCAAACACTACCCCGAACAGTGCCATATATACCAGCACCTCAATTAATGTGATCCCGCTGTATTTTTTGATTGCTTTGCTCATTTATTCCGAATAAAAAAGTGAAATATCCTTAAATACTGGAGATTCAGCGATATCTCCACTAGTTAAGCGTAATCTGTACTGAATATATCGATGATTCTGAAGCTGTGATGGCAGCGTATTTGTAGTGAATCCTGTGAAGTATGTCGAAGCGGTGCCATCTGGGCCACGCCAAGGCTGTCCGCTCAAGTTAGCTGTATCACCGCTCCGCAGCTGAACCTGCACATTTGTATTAGTGGGTAGGTCACCGTTCCATGCGAAATTGTAGTAGGTCGGAGTTGCGCTAGTTGTATCGAAGACTCTCGAAGTAAAGTACCCTTCGGGCACATAGCCATATCCGTTTGCACCACCACCGCCGGGACCGCCACGCAAGATCTTAAACTCGCTTGTAGTGTCACCTGTCATCAGGTATGAGAAAGCATTTCCATCTCCGTCGACCACTGTATCGATATCGTAGATTCCATTGTTTATCTGCATACCGCCACACTTTGTTGGTGAGTTCTCATTGCTAATATCAAGCCCCTGATACTCTTCTGCGCTTGTTCCGACGAGCACAACTCGGTCATCCTCCTCGAGTAGTGCAAGACCACGCACAGACATACCGTTCGTGTCATAGCTACCCACAATGGGTCGAGAACCAGTTTTCGTAGTCGTGTCGAGTATGAAGAACTCACGCTCGCTAGAGGAGCTATTAGTACCAAAATAGGCACGACTGCCGTCAGCAGACATATAGATATCTTGCACCTGTTGGTTATTTACAGTGGTTTGAGAAGTTACTGAGATGTTATTTGGAGCCGCGACGTTTACAATACCTAGCTCGTACCAGTCATTGTTGAGAGAGGCATACAAATAGTCACCGATAACGATTACCTGGCTCACAGTCCCAAATAGCCACACCAGGTTTAGCTCATCTAGACTTGTCCTTGCACCTGTGTTGGCTGCGGCGGTTCCAGGATTGCCCGCAGTATAGCCAACATCAAATGTGTCTACCTTACGGCCTTGAGCAAGATAACCAACCCCTCTACCATCTACCCAGACGCTATATCCGTTGTTTGTGCCCGAGCCATTATAATGCCCAACTTCGACAAAAGGTGTGACCGAGATATCGAGTATCACTACCTCTTTGTTATCGTCGGTGGTTGCAAGGTAGGCATAGTTGCCTAATACGAAAATATTATTAACCAGATAGTTGTCATACTCATGATCAACCGCTACCACTGGTGGATCGACACCATTTATCGATAGCTTGGTGACAGATATACCAGAAGAAGAGCCTGCTGTGCCGAGATAGGCATACCCAGGGCGGGCAAATACTGTAGTCGCAGTAGCAGATCCCGGGATATCGTACTGGTTGATAGAGAGCGAAGGATTGCACCAATCGGGATAAAAGACTGTGCCAAGCCAGATTTCTCCGCCCTCGTCATTTTCGACGTACGTATCTGAGAGTGTGCCAGCATCAAAATTCGCTTCGGTCGTGTCGTCAAATTTCTGAATTTCCCAGTTATTAACATACATAGTAGTGTTGAGGTTCTGTGATGCGCCAAGGAAATCATTCCATGTGACTTGCACATTCAGCTTCAGCGTGTGTATATCTTCAGTGCCTCCGCTGCTGACAATATTGCGCGAAGCGTCTCTATAAACACGTTCTGTGCTAAAGCTTAGGTTCATATTGTCGTCGGTAGAGGCGCCAGCGACTATCGAGTACTGGTTGCCGCTGAATTGCAGATGCATTGCCCCATCGTCAAGCGACGAGTAGAGCTGCGACCAGTTGCTGCCTTTTACTGTCTCCAAAGCTCTGGTTAGCTCCTCAATCTTCACGGCGGCTAAGGTCTTATTGCGGCTATTTTGGTGGAAGCGCATGGTGTCGATTGAGAAGAATGACATCACACCAATTATCGTACCAAGAATTCCGACTACGATGAGGATCTCAACAAGGCTAAGGCCGCTATATCGATAATTCTCTCGATTTTTGGCTTTGCTGAGTCTAGTCATTTATAAATATTGCACCCTCTGAGTTTATGCTTACGGTGACTGTCAGCGCACCATCTGAGATTGTTATCTCTCCTGGATCGTCGGGCCTCACAGAGCCGGGCTGGAAGAAGATATCTGTTTTAGTACCGAAAAGCGATTCGGTAACATCAACACCTGATTCGATTGTAAAGAGGTCGTCTGCAACTGCTTCATTATAGTTTGCTCCAGATATATACTCGTACGAGTCCGAATTAAACTTAATCCCGTAGCCAAGCCCATTCTTCTTATTATATGCATACTGCTGGGCTTCGAAAATGGCACCAGCGACCTCTTCGGCTGTGCTTATCAGCTTATTCTCACGAATCTGACTGACAGTTAGTGGAAAAACGACAGCAAATGCTGCGATCATTATCCCGATTACTACTACTATCTCAATCAGTGTGAATCCCTTATACTTGCTCCCCATGGATCTGCCTTATAAATTTATGCGTGATCCCCACAGACATCAAAAAATCATTAATTATTGATACTTCCCGTCAGCTGATAGATCGGACCTACAATCATGATTGCAAGCACGCCGATCATTATCCCGATAAATACTAGGAGAAGCGGCTCAAGCAGGGTTGCAAGGTTGTTGCTCATGTCAGTCACCTCTTCAGCATAGAAGTCGTAAAGATAATTCAAGTTGTCTTCAAGGGTGCCGGTCTCCTCACCTATCTGGATCATCTTAGTGAAAGTACTCGGGAAATATACTGGGAATTTTTCTAAAGAGGAGGAGAGAGTGTTTCCAGACTTCACCGACTGGTGTACCTGCACAAGCATCCCTGTGTAAACGCTATTCTCGACAGTCCTTGAAGCAATCTCCAAAGCCGAAGAGATAGGTATACCGCTGTGGAGCAAGATGCCTAGGGTACGCGAGAAGTTGGTGATTATATGCTTCTTGTTGAGCTCCTTGATAATTGGAAATTTCAACATAAATCGATCCTTGAAGCGGATTCCCGCCTTGGTTCTAAGCAGAAGCACACTGGCCACTACGACAACAACAGTTACCCCTATAATCAGGAAGATATTTTCTCGAATAAACTTCGACATGTTTAGGATAAAGAGTGTAAATGGCGGGATTCCGGTGAATGACTCAAATAGCTCTTCAAGCTTAGGCAAGATGAAAAACATCACACCTACCATCTCTATCACAGTAATGGCGAAAACGATGACCGGATACACTAGAGCGCCTTTAACCTTCTTGTTAAGGTCGTGATTTTTCTTCAAGAAGTCTGCGAGGAAGATCAGGTTCTGCTCCAATGTACCACCCTCTTCGCCTACGCTAATTACCGACACGACGATGTGTGAAAAGGCTTTTGGGTGCTTCTTCATCGCATCTGCGACGGTCATACCACCCTGTACGTCGGCAAGGACGAGCTCATAAGCACGCTTAAGCTTCGGATTGGCGGTCTGTGACGCAACAACATTGAGTGCTTCTGAAAGCGACATACCAGACTTGAGCATGATCGAGATATGTCTAATTGAAAGCGCTACATCAAGAGGATTTACCCTACCGATCGGCTTAGTCGATGGTTTTCCTTGTTTCTTTTCCTGAGTGCTTGGCGCATTGCTACTTTTCGGATTTGCACTTTGAGCTACCTTTTCAGGCATTCGGAATGGACAGTGATTTTAATCTGCTCGGGAAAGCCTTTGGATTCAACTATCGAATATTCGGAGAGCTGTCACTACTCCTCTCGTATTGCGGTCACACGTTGCAACTCATCAATGCTAATAATCCCGAGTTTCACCTTCTTTATCCCATCTTCTACAATCAACGTCAAGCCTGATTCTCTCGCGGTTTTGAATATCTCATCGGCCGACGCGCCGCTGTTCACCTGGTCACGCACTGGCTTATTCATTTCCAATATTTCGTACAGACCGATACGGCCTTTATAGCCTACTCCACCGCACGCAGCGCACGACCCCGCCTTGAAATGAGGCTCACCGGGCTTTATCAATGCGGCAATATCGGGTCGGATCTTGGCCAACTCGGCATGCTCTTCTGGAGACATAGTTGTCTGCGCTCTACATGATTCGCACAACTTACGAGCCAACCTTTGCGCAATCACAACATTTATTGTTGATGCCACCAGATATGGCTCAATTCCCATATCCACCAGACGCGGTACTGTGGTGATAGCGTCATTGGTGTGAATCGTAGAGAGCACTAAGTGACCTGTCATAGCTGAGTTTATCGCAATACGGGCTGTCTCACCGTCACGGATCTCACCGATCATAAGCACATCAGGGTCTTGCCTCAGGAGAGACCTCAATCCCGTGGCGAAAGTCATATTTGCCTTGCTGTTGACCTGCACATGGTTGATTCCATCGATGTCATACTCAACCGGATCTTCAATCGTTGTGATATTGATCTCCGGATCGTTGAGGATCTTCAAGATGCTATACAGTGTGGTCGTCTTGCCTGATCCGGTAGGCCCAGCCGCGATGATCATGCCGTAAGGCTTGGTAAAGCTTTTCTGAACCAGCTCAAGATCCCGGCCAACGACGCCAAGATCCTCAAGTCCGAACGCCTTCCCTTGCTGGGTAAGCAGACGAAACACAACCTTCTCGCCTTTTGTTGTAGGAAGAATAGATACACGGGTGTCGACCTTCAGATCCTCAAAAAGGAAGCGGATCTTACCGTCTTGAGGTGCGAAATGCTCGTCGGTTCTCAGCCTCGATGCCACTTTAATCTTGAACACCAATGCCTGCTCTAGCTTTTTATCAATCGTCATTACCTCTCTAAGCAGACCATCAACGCGGAATCGAACTACAACATCATCTTCACGCGGCTCGATATGGATGTCCGATGATTTTTCTTCGAGAGCTTTCTTAACGATCTGCTCTAAGAGCGTTCCTACATCTAATCCACCATCTGTATCGACGAGGTGATCGATAACTTCGTCATACTTACGATTGTCGCTTGGTGGCATTGGGGCTTGTCCAGATGCAGGAGTGGCTTGAGTAGCTTGGGCTGCTGTATCGGTTGTCGTTGCCGCAGGCTCATCAGTTGGCTGTGGCTCTGGTGTCGGGGCTGGAGGAGTTGATGCCGCAGGTGCTGCCGCCTGATCCGGGGCTGGATCTGCTGCTATAGCGATCGGTTCTGCAGGCGCTGAGAGTTCGGCCACTGGCTGTGCAGCTACTTCGGCACTGATAACGGCTTCTTCTTCGCTCGTATCGGTCGATGGCAATGTAGCAGCTGAGGGCTCTGGAACGACTGAAGTAGCAACTGCGCTTTGATCAACGACTTGATCGGCTTGAGTAGCTGCTGGATCGGTTTGCGGCTGAGGAACAGCCGTTTGGGCAGGTTGTGTTTGGCTCTGATCGGTATTAGCCATGCTTCAGTGTACCATAACTCAAGTTGATTAGTGCTTGTCCTATAAAGAGATCCGCCAATTAAATAGAACCCGCCCTCCGTAGCTCGTAGAGCGAAGGAGGGCGGGGTTATTAGCTTACGAATGTAAACCTTTTATCTCTTTACGCTGATTACTTTTCCGTTCTCAGCATCAGGAGCATCGATCTGTACACGACCACCAGTTGTCTGGCAGATTGTGTAACCAGTATCTGCATCATCACCTGTCTGTGGGTCTACAGGAATACCTACGATGTACTCATCAACCAATGTAGCTGCGAGGTCTACGTTACCGGTACCATCTCCAATAGGTGAAGGTGTTGCAGTACAAAGAGGAATTGTACCAAGGTCAGAAAGCTGATTACCTTCCTCAGATGTATACTGAGTTACAGCGTTTAGGATTGCTGTGGCATCAGACTGCCTTGTCGTATTTCGTGTATCTGCGAAGTTCTTACCAGGGTTGATAGCGATGAATGTGATCGCTGCCAAGATCGCGATAAGACCTACGACTACGAGGATTTCAATCAATGTGAAACCTTCATATTTCTTTGCTGAAACCATATAGGGTTAAATATATACTTAGATTAATTAATACAAATTACACTTAACCAATCCGTAATGTCAAGGGCTGTGTCGGGAGTTGTCGCCAAATATTTCCACAAGGTTTTGCTTTGGCTAAGGCATTTTATAGTTGACACAGCATTATTATCGACACTATAGGCGGAGTTCAAAACCATTTAGCGATGGAAATTAGTATAAATCTAACTACCGATACAGAATGAACAGCTCATAATGAATGTTGGATTGCTTTACACCTTTCGCCTTCAGCTCTCGGGCGATCCCTTTGATCATCTTAGAGGGGCCGCATATGTAATAGTTGCGGTTTGAATCAAGATAAATCTCCTCTATCTTAAGACGCTCACGCTCTTCAGTGTCGCAGAGAACTACCTCAAACCAGTCATATTTATTTGCATACCCGGACAGCTCGTCGATAAAGACCTTATCTTCCTCACCTCGGTAGGTGAACAACAGCTTAATCTTCCCTAGGAAATCTCCACCTGCCTGATCAATACTCCGAATCATGCTCATAAATGGCGTGATCCCAATGCCACCAGCCACCCACACCTGATTACCACTATCATAGAAATTGGTAAACCCACCGTAAGGCCCTTCTACGACTATCTGCGAGCCTACATTGAGCCCTCCAACCTCACCAGTGAAGTCTCCAGATTGCTTGATCGAGTATCTGAGCAGCTCTTCATTATTCCCCGAAGAGATAGTAAATGGATGCTTCTCATCGGGCAGATTCGAGCCAACAAACCGAATCCAGGAGAATTGGCCTGGCATATGGTCAAATTTCTTGCCATTCAATTTAACCGAGACCTGATTAACCGTCTGCCCAACAGGATCTACTGCCACTACCTCGCCTTTATACTTCTTGACGAAGAAGCGCTCTAAGAGAGTCCTGAATATATAGCTTATCAATGCAACTGTTACCAGTGTAAATACAGTAAATTGCAGGTAAGGGTTAGTATAAACATCGGTTTTCATTGTAAATGCATGAAGTCCTCCGAAGAAGAGCAAAAAACCCAAGAACTTATGAACGGTTTTCACGATTTCATACTTGCCTTTCCAGAAAAGTGTGAGGCCAATGATTATTAATAAGCCTGTATAAGTAAGCTTCCCGATATTTTGAGGAATATCGGAGAGATTCATAAGCTCGGAAAGATAAAATTGCTGAGAAATAAAGATATTGCGGCTGGTTATGAAAAGTACATGCGCCGAAAGCAGCAGAAAAGCTGTTTCTCCGACCTTTCGATGGAAAAGATACAGCTTATCTAAGCCATCAAAAATTGTATCCATAAACCTATATCTGCCTGAAAGCAATAAATTCGTCGCAAAAAATCCGATACCCATAAGTCCAAACAGTTTGCCAATATTTCCAACATACACGTATGCCGATTTCACCTCCCAGATCCAGGGCTGGGTTATCAGAAATACAATTGCAGGGAATGAGGCAATAAATATTACAAGACATTTGGCTAGCAGTGTGTTGCGATAGAACGGTTTCTTCATTTGACAAGGCTTTCAACTTATACCTACAATATAACATATACAGTAGCTTCACTGCCCCAAATTGCCTAGCTCAGATAGTTTCAGTTACAGGCCGATAACACACTGTTATGAATTAGATAGAAATTCGATTAATATATTAAGTGGGGACAAAGGGATTAAATTCAGCTATCTTTGAGTATGCGACCAAGGTATCTACTAGGTCTGATCCTTATACTTCTCTTTACCGCCGTTGGCGGGCTGACTCTCTTTGTCATTACCACCGACAGTGCCAATGATGTAAATGGAAATAGTGATAGCGAAGTGAAGGTCTTTACCGACGAGGACGATCAGTTTGCTCTCGAGGCAAGATATATCGAAGATAAATGGGAGTACACATTAACTGGCTATCTACCCGACCCATGCCACAGCTTTACGGTTACAGAGCTTATCGCCGAGAGCTACCCAGAACAGGTGACAATCCAAGTTGAGATACTGCCACCGGAAAACGAGATCGCCTGCGTACAGGTAATTCAGGATGTCACCTATAAAGAGGATTTTGTGGCGTCTCCCAATGCCTCGATCAACCTCGTTGTGGTCGAAGCGACTTCGGATAACTCGGGCTAGCATAGCCCTAGAAATTAGCCCTCTGCTCCAAACTGCCTAGAGCTGATCTTTCTGTCTTTAGTTACTGTGAAGTCGATGTTTGCATTCCGCAGCATCCCCTCATTATCCAGTAGCTGTTTAGCAATATGTGCTGTCTCCAGTCTCGCGCGCCTTCCCCTGGCCTCTACCTCAATCCTAAAAGTTTGATTTCTATCCTCTTTTGAGAGGTACTGATAAAACTTAAGTGGAGATATACTTGATCTTTTCAACACCTCGCCCAAGTCTGCAAACTGTTCATACGCCATCTTCATTGGGAAATGATGCTTTAACACTCTCTGACCCGAGAATGAGATAAAGTCTCCCATTCCCAATATATTGCGAGAGCTAGTGAGATCAACTTTCATATCTCCGCTCTTGCTGTAGGCATTTCGGTGATCCCAGATGAACGACTCTCCGAAATTTCCACGGTTCAATTTTTTGTACACAACATGGGTAATTTCACGATTGCGACCAAAGAACTCTTTCCAATTTTTCTCAAAGCTTTTCAATTTATCCCCTGTGCTCGATTCGCGCAGAACAAATACACACTCTGATCGGACTGTGACTTGGTAGTTCTCACTGGTCCAAGAGATATTATCCCGATCGCCAAGGTCGGCGACTATTATACGATTGGCAGAATACTTCCCATTCTGGAAATAGCATCTAAGTCTCTCAGAAATCTGCAGCTCACTATTTAGGACATAGAAATCAATTGTCTCGATCTCATCTTCTTTGACAATTTTCTTCCCGTCGCGAAGAGCGAGGCCATTGTCAAAGACTATATCTACAAGATTAATGAACTCCTGTTCGCTCTGTGGAGAGATCTCGATCGCCAACTCTCCATGTGTATTTACAATTACAAACTGGCCGTCCTGTGGCAATATCTGCATCGATCTTAGCTGGTCAATCTTATCGACTGCGTACCTTGGGACAAATGCAGGATGTGCGGCATCATGAATATGATGTAATCGGTCTGAAGATTTCTCGAGCTTGTTGAGAAGCGTGAGGCTGTTAGCGGAGGCCATTTATTAAATTTTTCATTAAGTTATTTCACTATTTAATCGGAAATTATATCCGATTCATTGCGATCATGGAGCTATAAGATAGCATCGCACATTGGACTGTATTCTATAAGAGGAAATCCTCTCAGTTGATGAGAGGATTTCCGATCAATCTTAATAGATAGATTGTAACCTTATGAGGTATATGGATTAATATTCCATTCTCTCAAACTCAGGGTTTGCCTGAACCTGGAATAGCATCCCAGTCATCGCAATAACCGCGAGTGCCACGACTAACAAGATCGTAACAATAGGGTTCATATCGCTGAAAATATCCCTCGGGATGAGGTGTGGTAGATAAACCAAGAAATCCTTGTCAAAGATTGCCAATACTCCAAGCACAGCCAACGCCGCTCCTTGAAATGCCGTCACCACAACGACTAGATAGTTCCATAGATTTCCCATGATCGCAAAAGCGCCGAATACTACGGCTGATGCAATTGCTAACACCATAAATAACACAGGTGTGTTCCACCCGA